>NZ_AUEV01000009.1:0-362736 GCF_000426165.1 Streptomyces sp. TAA486
TAATAAGCCGAGGGCTTGACCACAGATTCTTTTTGCTCGCGTCCACTGTGCGGTATCTGAAACAACAACCGTTGTGCGGATACAACTGAACAGCGTTCATCGCTGATACACATAAAGATTTCCCCGGACCGGTTCCGGTTTCCGGGGTGTGTTTCGGTGGTCATAGCGTGAGGGAAACGCCCGGTTACTTTCCGAACCCGGAAGCTAAGCCTTACTGCGCCGATGGTACTGCATGCGGGAGCGTGTGGGAGAGTAGGTCACCGCCGAACTCCTTGTAGGAGAAGCCCCGTTGGAGGGGTGGGAACAACAGCCCACACACACCAACGGGGCTTCTTCATGCCCACACACAATCGGCGCGCTTTCGAAGTGAGCCTCAGAGTCGGCCTGTTGATTTGAGACTGAGATAGGCGTCGGCGAGAGCGGGCGCGAGTTCGTCGGGCAGCGCATCGACAACGACTACGCCTTGCCTGCGGAGGCGGTCGGCGGTCTGCTTGCGCTCCAATTGCGTTCGCGCCGCCGCCGCGGCTTCGTAGACCGCGTCGACGTCGCCTCTCGCACCTGCCATCTCCGCGATGCGTGGGTCGGCGATCGAGGCGACAAGGACCGTGTGCCGTTCCGTGAGGAGAGGGAGCACGGGGAGTAGGCCGTTCTCGACCGGGGATGCCTCCAGGCCCGTGAGCAGAACCAGGAGCGACTGGTGCCGGGCCATGCGAAGGGCGGTCGATGCCAGAGCACGTGTGTCGGACTCGACCAGAGCGGGTTCGATCGGTGCCATCGCCGAGACGAAGGCGGGCAGAACCTCATGTGCCGCGCGTCCCTTGACTGTTGCCCGCGGCGAGCGGTCGTAGGCGAGGAGGTCGATCCGGTCGCCGGCGCGCGAGGCCAGGGTCGCAAGGAGAAGAGCCGCGTCCATCGCGGTGTCCAGCCGGGGGGCGTCGCCCACGCGGCCCGCTGACGTCCTGCCCGTGTCGAGCACGACGAGGATGTGGCGGTCGCGTTCGGGGCGCCATGTGCGGACGGCGACCGTCGACTGCCGGGCTGTCGCACGCCAGTCGATGGAGCGGGTGTCGTCTCCGGGGATGTAGTCGCGGAGGCTGTCGAACTCGGTGCCTTCGCCGCGGGTGAGGATGCTTGTGCGGCCGTCGAGTTCGCGGAGTCTGGCGAGCTTGGCGGGAAGGTGCTTGCGGCTGTTGAAGGCGGGGAGCACGCGCACGGTCCAGGGCACGGAGTGACTTCCTTGGCGGGCGGCCAGACCCAGTGGGCCGGACGAGCGGACCGTGATGCGTTCGGAGCGCCGGTCGCCGCGGCGGGAGGGGTGAAGCACCGTTGTCAGAAGGCGCTGTTCACCGGGGGTGATGCTCACCCGGTGGCGGCTTGCGGCCTCCGCTGTTCCTTCCCGCCAGCTGCTCGGGGGCCACGCGTCCCGGACCTGGAGACGGGACTTTCGTCGCGTCGGGTTGACCACGAGGACGTTCACGTAAGCGTGTTCGCCGAGCCGAACTGACGTATCACCGGAACGTGTGAAGCGGAGCTGATTCACTGGCGCCGCGAGGGCGAGGTCGTACAGGATCGCAAGCAGCAACGGGAGTTCGACGGCGAGCACGCCGGTCCAGCTGGGGAGCAGCAGCCCGACGAGGATGGCGCCGAGGGCGGCGCAGAGGGCTGTACGGCCGGTGAGTGCCATGAATCAGGGCTCGCCAATCAGCTCACTGAGATTCAACGGGGGACGGGGACATGGGCAAGGATCGAGTTGATCACGCTGTCCGCTGTGACGCCTTCCATCTCCGCTTCGGGGCGGAGTTGTACGCGGTGGCGAAGGGTGGGCAGGGCGAAGGACTTGACGTCATCGGGGATCACATAGTCGCGGCCCGTGAGCCAGGCCCAGGCGCGGGCGCTGGCGAGTAGAGCGGTGGCGCCACGGGGAGAGACGCCGAGCATGAACGAGGGGGAGTCACGAGTGGCACGGCAGATATCGACGACGTAGCCCATGACCTCGGGCGCGATCGAGGTCTCCGCGACGGCTTTCCGCGCCGCCTCGAGCTCGGCCGGTCCCGCGACGGCGCAGACGCCGGCCGTGTCGAGGTTCCTGGGGTCGAACCCTTCGGCGTGCCTGGTCAGGACGTTGAGCTCGTCCTCTCGTGAGGGCAGCGGCAGGTTCAGCTTGAGCAGGAAGCGGTCCAGCTGGGCTTCCGGAAGGGGGTAGGTGCCCTCGTACTCGATCGGGTTCTGGGTGGCCGCCACAAGGAACGGGTCCGGCAAGGCACGAGGGGTGCCGTCGACGGAGACCTGGCGTTCCTCCATGGCTTCGAGCAGGGACGCCTGGGTCTTGGGGGGCGTCCGGTTGATCTCGTCGGCGAGCAGGAGATTGGTGAAGACCGGGCCGGGCTGGAACGAGAACTCAGCGGTGCGGGCGTCGTAGATGAGTGAGCCGGTGACGTCGCTCGGCATCAGGTCGGGGGTGAACTGCAGGCGCTTGGTCTCGAGTTCGAGGGTCGCGGCGAGCGTCCGCACGAGCAGTGTCTTGGCGACGCCCGGCACGCCTTCGAGCAGCACATGGCCGCGGCAGAGCAGCGCTACGACCAGTCCGGTCACGGCGGCGTCCTGGCCGACGACCGCCTTCGAGATCTCAAGCCGCAGGGCTTCGAGGGCGCTGCGGGCGCTGTCTGACGAGGGGGCGCTCACTAGGTGCGTTCCTTCTCTGTCGGTAGACGGGTGACGGAAGCGGCGTCGCTGAGGCGCCGTTCGAGGTGGTCGAGTTCGTCGGCGAGCTGGACCAGTTCCGTGTCGGTGGCCGGGGCTGCGCCGAACAGAAGGGAGTGAAGGCGTGCGTTCCCACTGAAGTCCGCTCCGGCGGTGGCAGTCGCCTCGGAGTGGGCGCCGGGGTGGGCCTTCGTCGAGAGGACGGGGATCAGAGCATGTGGAGAGTCGGCCTCTGCAGGGCCGACGCCGACCAGCGAGGCGAGGCGCGTGCGGGTGGCGGAGCGCAGGGCATCCGCGGCGCGGTCGCGTGCGTTGGCTTGCCGGTACAGGCGAGCTCTGCCCTCGGTGGTCTCGGAAGCGCGTACGGAGACGGGGAGTTGTTCGGGCACGAGGGGCCCAAGACGGCGGACACGCCACAGGGCGGCGAATACGGCGGCGATCGACAGCTGGAGGGTGGCCCAGGTCCAGCCTTCGGGCGCGAGGTCGAGGAAGCTGCTCTGCCCGCCCTGGGTAGCGGAGGCGTCGGCGGAGGAGGGGAGGTACCAGACGAGATGCGGGCGGGAGCCGAGCAACTGGAGCATCAGGGAGGCGTTGCCGTAATTGTCGAGTCGCTGGTTGTAGAGCGGTTGGGGAGTTCCGAGCAGCACGGTGTCGCCCTGTGTACGGGCGCGCTTGCTGTCCCCGTCCGGCTTGTCCGGGATCCTGAGCAGCGAGGGCAGGCCCTGGTGCAGATAGCAGAGATCGGCCCGCTCGTTGGAGACCGCGTAGCGGAGGCCGCCGATTTCGGCATCGCCCGCCCGTTCGGCGGCGGGGAAGTCGCAGTCCGGCGGCGTGCGCTGAGTGTTCGCCGGCGCCGCTGCCTTCGCTCCGCGGACGAGGGCCTTGGTCGGGGAGGGGCCGGGAGCGATGAGGACGGTCCGGCCGCCTTGCCCCCATGCTCCTCGCAGATCCGCCTTCTGGCGCCGGCTGAGAGCCTCGGGGTCGCTGACGAGGACTGTCGTACCGGGGCCCGCGGCCTTCTCGGCTCCGGCAGCGGTCGTGACGATCTTGATGTCGACGCCCCGCTCCTTGAGGAGCTGTGCGAGGGCCTTGCTTCCGTTGGCGGCCGTGGAACGAGGATCCAGAAGTCCGTACTCGTCGCCGGAGCGCATTGCCGCGATGGCCACGCCGGTCACGGCGAGAATCGCCGCAGCGAGCAGGAGACCCCGGGCACGGGTCCACAGCTGCCGGGCGGTCGGGGAGACAGATGTGCCGGACGGTGCGCTCAACTGCTCCCTCCGTCCGGCGTGGAGGTGCCCGCGCCCCGTGCTCCCTGTGTCACGAGGGGACCCGCGGCCCGTTCTTGGCCGGTGCCCGGGAGAAGGGGTTCGGCACGCTCCAGGGCCGAGTCGAGTTCGCGCACGGCCTCGTACGCGGAGAAGTCCACGTCCCTGTTCGCGTACGTCACCTCGTCGAAGGCCCGGGCGGCGGAGCGCAGTTCGTCCGCATGCTCGGGAAGCGCCTTGCCGGCCTCGATGGCGGCCTCGTCTGCGGTGCGGCCAGGGCGGTGGTCGAGCAGGGCCCGTTCCTCGAGGGACCGGACTATGGCCCGCATCCGTTCCTGGAGCGCCTCGTTCCAGCGTCCGGCAGAGGCGTGTGTCTCTGCCGCTGTGCGGTGTTGGGCCGCACTGCGGGGGCCCTTGTCGAAGAGGGTTCCGCCGTCGGAAGCGGGTCCCGGCCGGAGTGCGCCCAGCCTCAGCCGCAGGGCGACGGCCAGCAGCACCAGCAGCAGGACGATCACGGTGAGGCCCACCCAGCCGCCGGGTGACGCCTGCGCCGCCGAGTTCAGCAGCGAACTGATGTGGTCCCACAGCCAGTCGAGGATGCGGTTGAGCAGACCGGGTTCGTTCCTGTGGTATTCGCCCTTCGACAGCTCTCGCTCGGCGGCTTCGCGTGCAGGGATGCGCGGGGTGGTCACGGGCGGGCCGCCGTCCTCGGTGAGGGCCGCGGGGTGCAGGCCGACTGCCATGGCCGGCGCCGCGGTCGCCACATCCCCCGGCATCAGCTCAGCTCCCGGCTGTCGGGCGGTCGGACTTCGGGTCGCCGTAGCCCGGGACGCCTGCGGCGCGGGCCAGTTCGAGGTCGAGCGCCTCGCGACGGATGCGCTGGTCGAGGTAGAGCAGGGCTGTGACGCCCGCCCGGATCGGGAAGGTGATGGTGGACGCGATGACGGCGCCGATGCCCACGGAGATGAGATACGACCAGCCCGTGGGCGGTGTTCCTTCAGCGAAGGCGGAGAGTCCCTGGCCGCTGGCGAACATCCCGATCAGCGTCGCCGGCATCTGGAGCACCGAGGCGACGATGACGACGAGGATCGTTGCGAGGATCTGTACGCCGAAGACACGCCACCAGCTGCCGCGAACGAGCTTCGCGGAGCGGCGCATCGCCGTGATGACACCTTGCTTCTCGAGCATCAGCGCCGGGGCCGCCAGACTGAACCGGACCCAGATCCACACCGCTGCGACCACGCCTGCCAGCAGGCCCACGATCAGCATGGAGATGCCCAGAGCACGGAAGCCCGCTGCCAGAAGCACGGCTCCCGGAGCGGCGCCGACGAACATGGCCAGGGCGACGAGAAGAGGCAGGAGGATCAACAGGCCGAGCAGGCGCAGCAGTTGGGGCCGCGAGTCCCGCCACGCCTCACCGGCGGAGACGGAACGGCCCAGCACCGCACGGCTGATCACGATCGTCAGCATGGCGGTGGCGAACACTGTGCCGAGGGTTTCGACGAGCGCGCGTACTCCGGTGAGCCGCAGCGACCCGCTGATGGCGCCCATGAACTCGTCGGTGCTCGGCTGCGGGTCCCTGGACAGTGCGCTGAGGTCGGCCGCGTCGGTCAGCCACAGACCGTTGACGACGGTGGCCACGAGCTGGACGACCACGGCGACGGCGAAGGAGATACCGAGGACGGTGCGCCAGTGCGCCCGCATCGTGCTGACGGCGCCGTCCAGTATCTCCCCGACGCCCAGCGGACGCAGAGGGATGATGCCGGGCTTCGCCACGGGCGGTTGATTCCAGTAGCCGCCCCAGTTGTCGCGGCCGGGACGGCCGGGCGGAGGAGCCCCCCAGCCCGGGCCCGTCTGGGCAGGCGGTTGCTGCGCGGACCAGTTCCGGGGCGGATCGTTCCCGGGCGCGGGGTCCGGTGTGCTCCCGGGCACCTGGGCGGGCTTCTCGCCCTCGGGCGAACGATCGGGGGAAGGAGATCCGGGCGAGGTCCAGCCCGGAGAGTCGTTCACTTGTCGTCACCTCGAGGTCTCGGTCGCTCCATCGCCTGGTTGACTGCCATCGTCCCACGCTTCCGAAGGGCGAAGGGCGGGCCCCGGCTTTCTTGGATCACCTTCAGAAGTCCCGGTCGGACGAGGCAGACTGTGCGGATGGCAGATCATGGTGTCCCGGTGGCGCGCTGGGCGGATACCCCTGAAGGGCCGGTACTTGCGCTTCTGGACCAGACGAGATTGCCCGCCGAGGAAACCGAGCTCATATGCGAGGACGCACAAGCCCTGGTGGCGGCGATCCGGGCGCTGTCCGTGAGGGGCGCGCCGCTGCTCGGTGTGGCCGGTGGCTACGGCGTCGCTCTCGCCGCCGCACGCGGCCATGACGTGGCCGACGCGGCCGACCGGCTGGCGTCCGCGCGGCCGACAGCTGTGAACCTCGCAGCCGGGGTGCGGAGGGTGGAGGGCGCCTACCGGGCGGCGTTCGACGACGGAGCGGGCGCCGGGCAGGCGTCCGCGGCCGCCCTCGCCGAGGCCAGAGCACTTCACGAGGAGGACGCCGAGGCAAGCGAGCAGATGGCGCAGCTCGGGTACGAGTTGCTCGGTGACCTGGTCCGCAGGACGCCGATGCGGCTGCTCACGCACTGCAACACCGGGATGCTGGTCTCCGGTGGCCGGGGCACGGCCTTCGCGGTGGTCTCACAGGCGCACGCCGCCGGCCAGCTGCACAAGCTGTGGGTCGACGAGACGCGGCCGCTGCTGCAGGGCGCACGGCTGACCGCGTACGAGGCCACCAGGGAGGGGATGCCCTTCAGCGTCCTCGCGGACGGCGCGGCGGGGTCGCTGTTCGCCGCCGGCGAGGTGGACGCGGTGCTGATCGGTGCGGACCGGATCGCAGCGGACGGCTCCGTGGCCAACAAGGTGGGCAGCTATCCGCTCTCGGTGCTGGCACGGCACCACGGTGTGCCCTTCGTGGTCGTGGCGCCGGTGACCACCGTCGACCTCGCGACGAAGCGGGGCGCGGACATTGTGGTCGAGCAGCGGCCTTCGGAGGAGGTGACGCATGTCTCTTCGCCGTACTCGCCGTACCATCCGGAGGCACGGGGGGAACGCGGCGTTGGCATTCCCGTGGCCCCGGTGGGGGCGAATGCCTACAACCCGGCCTTCGATGTGACCCCACCGGAACTGGTGACGGCCATCGTCACCGAGCGGGGTGTGATCTCGCCCGTCACCAGCGAAACTGTCGCGGGGCTGTGTTCCCCGTCACCAACGACAACGTCACGATGGGGTAATGGGATGATGAAGGCATGAAGGGACGCGTCCTCGTCGTCGACGACGACACCGCACTGGCAGAGATGCTCGGGATCGTGCTGCGCGGCGAAGGCTTTGAACCGTCGTTCGTGTCGGACGGGGACAAGGCACTCGCCGCGTTCCGCGAGACGAAACCGGACCTGGTTCTGCTCGATCTGATGCTCCCGGGCAGGGACGGCATCGAGGTCTGTCGCCTGATCCGGGCCGAATCCGGGGTGCCGGTGGTCATGCTGACCGCCAAGACCGACACGGTGGACGTGGTGGTGGGCCTGGAGTCCGGGGCCGACGACTACATCGTCAAGCCGTTCAAGCCGAAGGAGCTGGTGGCGAGGATCCGCGCGAGGCTGCGGCGGTCCGACGACCCGGCACCCGAGCAGCTGGCGATCGGTGATCTGGTGATCGACGTGGCCGGCCACTCCGTGAAGCGGGACGGAGTCTCCATAGCGCTCACGCCGCTCGAGTTCGATCTTCTGGTGGCGCTTGCCCGTAAACCGTGGCAGGTCTTCACGCGTGAGGTGCTGCTGGAGCAGGTGTGGGGTTACCGGCATGCCGCCGACACTCGCCTGGTCAACGTTCACGTGCAGCGGCTGCGCTCCAAGGTCGAGCGTGATCCGGAACGGCCCGAGATCGTCGTGACGGTGCGCGGAGTGGGTTACAAGGCCGGGCCTGGCTGAGATGACCCGGAACGGCTCCGTCCAGCAGCACGCCGGTGCGGACGAAGCCGTGACACAAGAGTCCGAAATGTCCACTTTCCGGCGGTTGTGGCGAAGCGGAGCACTCTTCTCCGAGGGGCTGCTCCTCGAGGGCACCACCGGGCCGCGTGCGCATCCCGCGGTCCGCTTCTTCATCCGATGGGTCCGCCGTCCGCTGCTGCCCGTACTGCGACTGTGGCGGCGGAACATCCAGCTGCGCGTCGTCGCCGCGACACTCCTGATGTCGCTCGGCGTGGTGCTGCTGCTCGGCATCGTCGTCATCGGACAGGTGCGCAACGGCCTGCTCGACGCCAAGGAGAAGACGGCCCAGAGCCAGGCTGCGGGCGGCTTCGCGGCCGCCCAGGAGATGGCCGACAGCGCCGGCAGCGGCCGCAGCGGCGAGGGGCAGGGCCGACCGGGCAGCGGAGGCCGCGGCACACAGAACACCGGCACCTGGCTGAACAACCTCGTGGAACAGCTCGCCAGCGGTGGCCAGGGTGTCTACTCCGTCGTCGCGCTCGGCTCGCAGAACGACGAGTCCCCGTTCCTTGGCAACGGGCGTTCCACGACCCGCGGCCCGCGCGCCTCCGGCGACATCCGTCCCGAGGAGAGCATCCCCGCCGACCTGCGCAGGGCCCTGGACAAGCAGCCAGGCACCCATCAGCGCTATGCGAAGGTCTACCGCCAGGACGGCAGCAGCACAGCCGGGCTCATCGTCGGCAAGCGGCTCAACGACGCCAGCGGGGCCCCGTACCAGATGTACTACGTCTTCCCCTTCACGCTCGAGGAGGAGTCGCTCAACCTCGTCAAGGGCACTCTGGCCACGGCCGGGGTGTTCGTCGTCGTGCTGCTGGGCGCCATCGCGTGGCTGGTGGTGCGGCAGGTCGTCACGCCTGTACGGATGGCCGCGGGGATCTCCGAACGTCTGGCGGCCGGGCGGCTCCAGGAGCGGATGAAGGTGACGGGCGAGGACGACATCGCCCGGCTGGGCGAGTCCTTCAACAAGATGGCGCAGAACCTCCAGGTGAAGATCCAGCAGCTGGAGGAGCTCTCCCGCATGCAGCGCCGCTTCGTCTCCGATGTCTCTCATGAGTTGCGCACACCGCTCACCACGGTCCGCATGGCCGCGGACGTGATCCATGAGGCGCGGGACGAGTTCGATCCCGCCACATCGCGTTCCGCGGAGCTTCTGCTCGGGCAGCTCGACCGGTTCGAGTCACTGCTCGGCGACCTGCTGGAGATCAGCCGCTTCGACGCGGGAGCGGCCAACCTCGAGGCCGACCCGATCGACCTGCGCGACATCGTCCGCCGCGTCGTCGACGGGTGCGAACCGCTCGCCGACCGCAAGGGCAGCCGCGTCCTGGTGCGCGGCGACGAGAATCCCGTGATCGCGGAGGCGGACGGACGCCGCATCGAACGGGTGCTGCGCAACCTCGTCGACAACGCCATAGAGCACGGCGAGGGCCACGACGTGGTGGTCAGGCTGGCTTCCGGAGGGGGAGCGGTCGCGGTCGCCGTACGGGACTACGGGGTCGGGCTCAGGAGCGGCGAGGCTGAGCGGGTCTTCAACCGCTTCTGGCGGGCGGACCCTGCGCGGGCCCGTACGACTGGTGGCTCCGGCCTCGGCCTGTCCATCGCGCTCGAGGACGCCCGGCTGCACGGCGGCTGGCTTCAGGTGTGGGGCGCTCCGGGAGGCGGCTCGCAGTTCCGTCTCACGCTGCCGTCCGCGGCGGGCGAGACGCTGCGTTCCTCGCCGATCCCGCTCCAGCCGGCGGATGCCCGCCGCAGGCGTGCGGCGGACGGGCAGCGGGCCCGTCAGGGCATGGTTCCGGCCCAGGGGCGGCCAGGGACGGCGTCCCGGGTGGACGCGGCGGACGCACCGGTGCCGGTGCCGGCCCCGAAGTCCGCCCCGGCGAACGGAGCGGCTGCCGGGCAGTCCGCGTCCGCATCCACGCTCGCCGCACCGCGCTCCACCGCTTCCGGTACCGACGACGAGCCGAAGGGCGAGGACGGAGAACGGTGATGGGTGCTGAGCGGCGAAGCCGCGGCTACCGGGCTGCCGCGATCCAGCTGACCGCGGTCGCCCTGCTGCTGTCGGGCTGCGCTTCCATGCCGGACGACGGCACCGTCGATCACGTCGACTCCTCGCACCGCGCCGACTCCGACTCGCAGGTGCGTGTCTTCGGCGTGAGCCCGCAGCAGGGCGAGAAGCCGCAGCAGATCGTCCGCGGCTTTCTCGAGGCGACGACGAGCGACGAGGCGGCCTTCTCGACGGCGAAGGAATATCTCACCGACGGGGCGGCCGGTCACTGGGATCCCTTCGCCAGTACGAGCGTCGTCTCGGGAGGACCCAGCCCCGGCAACGCACGGGAGGACACGAGTGGCGGCAAGGGCTTCACCGTCCAGGTGACCGGCACACGCGTCGCGGAAGTCGATGCCGGTCACGCGTACTCGCCCATCGCCGGTGACTACGCCGAGGGCTTCCACCTGTCCAAGGAGGACGGGGAGTGGCGGATCGACCGGCTCCCGGACGGGCTGGTGCTCGGCGAGTCCGACTTCCAGCGCATCTACCGCCCGATAAACAACTACTACTACGCGGAGCTGGGCAGCGACTCGGAGTCGATCACGGGCGGCAAGGACGTCCTGGTCGCCGATCCGGTGTTCCTGCGAAGGCGGATAGATCCCGTCACGGCGACGGTCGAGGCGCTTCTGGCAGGCCCGACCGGCTGGATCGACCCGGTGGTTCGCTCGTCCTTCCCCCAGGGGTCGCGGCTGGCTCGCGGTCAGCGTCTGTCGCTGGACGACGCCGGAGCCCTGACCGTACGGCTCAACTCGAAGGGCGCCAGGGTGCACGAGCGACGCTGCGTGCGCATGGCGGCCCAGGTGCTGCACTCGGTGCAGGACCAGGCGTCGGCGAAGGTCAGCAAGGTGACGCTCGCCGGTCCCGACGGCAGGACGCGGTGCGAGCGCACGCGCGAGCAGGCGGAGGACAACGAGCCGGGACGGCTCAACGGCCGTGCGTCGGCCCAGTACTTCGTCGACGGCGATCACCGTGTCTCCTCCTTCGACGAAGGCAGTGAGGACCCGAGGCCGGTCGAAGGAGCGCTCGGCAAGGGCGAGACGGAGATGGGCGCCGTGGCGGTCAACCGTGCCGAACAGGAAGGCGCGGCGGTCTCCCGCGCCCGCCGCTCTCTGTATGTCGCACGCCTCACGGAGGGCGCCGAGCTGGGCGAGCCCGTGCTGACGAGCAAGGCCAAGCGCGAGAACGAACGGCTGACAGCGCCCAGTTGGGACGGCCTCGGCGACCTGTGGGTCGCGGACCGCGACCCGGACGACCCGCGGCTGCTGCGTCTGGCCGGGGGCAAGGAGAAGCCCGACGAGGTCGATGTGCCGGGCCTGGGCAAGGGGGAGCGGATCGAGTCGCTCCGGATCGCGTCGGACGGTGTGCGCATCGCGCTGCACATACGGCAGAAGGACGGGTCGCGGACGCTGAAGCTGGGCCGCGTCGAGCGCGGGGGCACGGCTGATGATCCTCAGGTGAGGGTCACTGCCTTGCGGCCTCTCGCCCCGCAGTTCGAGGACGTCTCGGCGATGTCCTGGGCGGGCGGCAGCCGGCTGGTGGTCGTCGGGCGCGAGTCCGGCAGCGTGCAGCAGATGCAGTACATCGAGACCGACGGCTCGGCGTCGGACCAGCCGACGCTTCCCGGCATCAACGACGTGACGGGCGTGGCCGCTTCGGAGGACGAGAGCAAGCCTTTGCTGGCCGACTCGGAGGACGGCATCGTGCGGCTGCCCCCGGACGCCAACTGGAAGACGCTGACGGACAGCGGCACGAGCCCCGCCTACCCCGGCTAGACATCCGTTTCCGCTGGTCCGCGAGTTATCCACAGGGCTGGCGGAAGGGATGCCGCCGCTGGGAAAGTGGTCGTCGTGCGGGAGTTGGTGAAGGGGCTTCGGCAGGAACTCGCAGGGCTGGTGCTTCCGTCCTGCTGCGCCGCGTGCGGACTGCCCGGGGTGCGTGGGGACTTGTGCGCGCGGTGCGGTAGGGCGCTTGCGGGCGCTCGGCCGAGTCGGGTGTGCCCCTGGCCTGTTCCGTCCGGGCTTCCCCGTGTGTACGCGGCGGTGCCGTACGCCGGAGGGGCGCGGGCGGTGCTTCTCGCCCACAAGGAGCGCGGGGCGCTTCGGCTGGTCCGTCCGCTCGGGGGACTGCTGGCAGCGGCTGTGCGTGAAGCGCGCGTACATGTGCGGAGAACAGCCGGGAAGGGGGAGGGGGAAGAACAGAATGGGCCGCTGACACTCGTGCCGGTGCCGTCGGCGAGGCTCGCGGTGGCGGGCCGTGGCCATGACCCGGTGCGGCGCGTCGCCTTGGCGGCCGCCCGTGAGCTGCGAAGGGAAGGACTGCCCACCCGCGTGCTGACTGTGCTCAGGCAGAGACGCACGGTGGCCGACCAGGCGGGGCTGACGGCGCGGCAGCGGGCGGTGAACCTCAGCGGCGCGCTGGAATTGGTGCCGGGCAGCGGAAAGCTGCTGGCCAGAGGGGAGACGCTGCTGGTCGACGACGTGATGACGACAGGTGCGTCGCTGGCTGAAGCGGCTCGCGCCCTCGCAGAGGGACCATGGAAGGTGAACGCGGCGGCCGTTGTCGCGTTCAGGCCGAAAGGCTGAGAGGGCCACCATGGAAAGCTGCGAACAATTACCAGACATCAAGTGCCATCGAGGGTCGTTGTCGCAAATTGATACCTGAACGTAGGTACGTGCCAGTAGGGGGTGCCCAGCATCCACCAGTGGAGGTACGTTCGAGGTGGGGTGACGATCTTCCCCCAGGGGGAGAAGGAGGTGAAAGTCGCAAGCCGAGGTTCCGGAGGCTGGCGGCAATAGGCAGGTCCTGCCTCCGGTGTCAGTGCACAAAGGAGGCACTCCGTATCCCTATGGCGGAGTGCTCCGGGAACGGAGTTCTGCGTGGACATCGTCGTCAAGGGCCGCAAGACAGAGGTGCCTGAGAGGTTCCGCAAGCACGTGGCCGAGAAGCTGGCGAAGATCCAGAAGCTCGACGGAAAGGTGATCAACCTGGATGTCGAGGTGTGCAAGGAACACAATCCCCGGCAGGCGGACCGTTCCGAGAGGGTGGAGATCACGCTCCGCACTCGCGGGCCGGTCATTCGTGCGGAGGCGGCGGCCTCCGATCCCTACGCTGCGCTGGACCTGGCAGCAAGCAAGCTCGAGGCGCGGCTCCGCAAACAGCACGACAAGCGCCGGGTTCACCGTGGAGGGAGCCGCGCGCCGATCAGCGTGGCGGCAGCCACAGCACACCTCGCGGCAGAACTCAACGGACAGCTCGACGCCGCTGCTGCGCCCGCACCGGCACAGACCGAAGAGAAGCCGATGACCACCAGGGTGGGACCGCTGGAAGTCCAAGGCGACGGACCGCTCGTCGTCCGCGAGAAGACCCACCCCGCCGCGCCGATGGCTTTGGACCAGGCTCTTTACGAAATGGAGTTGATCGGCCACGACTTCTATCTCTTCGTCGACTCCGAGACCAAGCAGCCCAGCGTCGTCTACCGTCGGCACGGCTACGACTACGGCGTGATCCACCTGGATCCGGATCCGTTCGCTGTGGATCCGCCTCCTGAAGCCGGCGGCGCGCTTGGTGGCTGACCGCTCGGAACCGTTGAGACCGCGCCCCCGCGCCGGGTCGAGAACTCGGCCGGGGGCGCGAACGTGGAATTATGGCCTCACTCGTCAACCTGTGCCCTGTGCAGCGTGGTTGGCGCGGCATAGCCTGCAGGGGGAGGATTGATGGCGGAAAGCTTCGGGCCTGTGATGCCCATGGCGGAAGCGCACCCGGTACGGGATGCGTTGGAGAACGGTGCCCCGCATGAGCGGCAGGAGCCGGAGCCGATCCGTGTGCTCGTCGTGGACGACCACGAACTCTTCCGGCGCGGACTGGAGATCGTTCTCGCTCAGGAGGAGGACATCCAGGTCGTCGGTGAGGCGGGAGACGGGGCCGAAGCCGTCGAGAAGGCCGCCGACCTGCTGCCCGACATCGTGCTGATGGATGTACGGATGCCCAAGCGCGGCGGCATCGAGGCCTGCACCTCCATCAAGGAGGTGGCGCCCAGCGCGAAGATCATCATGCTGACGATCAGTGACGAGGAAGCCGACCTTTACGACGCCATCAAGGCCGGCGCCACCGGGTATCTCCTCAAGGAGATCTCCACGGACGAGGTGTCGGCGGCGATCCGCGCGGTCGCCGACGGCCAGTCCCAGATCAGCCCGTCGATGGCCGCCAAGCTCCTCACAGAGTTCAAGTCGATGATCCAGCGCACCGACGAGAGCAAGCTGGTGCCGGCGCCGAAGCTGACCGACCGCGAGCTGGAAGTGCTCAAGCTCGTGGCGACCGGCATGAACAACCGCGACATCGCGAAAGAGCTCTTCATCAGCGAGAACACGGTCAAGAACCACGTGCGCAACATCCTGGAGAAGCTCCAGCTCCACTCACGCATGGAGGCCGTGGTCTACGCGATGCGGGAGAAGATCCTGGAGATCCGCTGACCTCGGCCCCCGTGGGCGGACCGGCTCCCGCAAACGGCGGTCTGCGCACGGAGGCGTCAGCGTTTCCCGAGAAACCCGGCACCACCGACCGGGCCCCGTTCACGCCCTTTCGGGGCCGTCCGTCAGGGCATGAGCCAGTGCTTCCGCGAGCTTCGCGTCGTCGCAGCGCTGCACCCGCACCTCTTCGCAGCCCACCCAGGAAGCCGCCTCCCACAGAGCCTTCGCCATCGGCGCGACCGCCTTGCGGCCGGCCATGGAGACCTGGCGGGCCAGCAGGGTGTTGCCCTCCCGCCCCGGGTCGACCCGGCCCAGCAGCTTGCCGCCGGAGAGCAGCGGCATCGCGAAGTAGCCGTGTATCCGCTTCGGTTTGGGCACGTATGCCTCGAGCCTGTGCGTGAAGTCGAATATCCGCTGCGTACGCGGCCTGTCCCAGACCAGGGAGTCGAAGGGTGAGAGCAGCGTCGTACGGTGACGCCCCCGTGGCGCGGCATCGAGCATGGCAGGGTCGGCCCAGGCGGGCTTGCCCCAGCCCTCGACCTGGACGGGCACCAGATCCGTGTCCGGCAGCACCGCGTCCACCTGCTCACCCTTCAGCCGGTGATAGTCCGCGAGGTCGGCGCGCGTCGCCACGCCCATCGCCGTCCCGGCCTGCGCCACGAGGCGCCGCATGCACTCGTGGTCGTCGATGTCGTCGTGCAGCAGCTCGTCCGGGATGGCGCGCTCGGCGAGGTCGTAGACCCGCTTCCAGCCGCGCCGCTCGGTGCAGACCACCTCGCCCGTGTCGAGCAGCCACTCCACGGCGATCTTCGTCTCGGACCAGTCGAACCACTCGCCGCCGTTCTTCCCGCCGCCCAGCTCGGTGGTGGTCAGCGGACCGTCGGCCTTGAGCCTGTCGCGCACGAGGGCGCAGGCCGCCTCCCGGTCCTCCAGGATGTGCCAGCGGTGCCCGCGGGCTCGACGCTCACGGCGCCGGAAGGCGAAGTGCGGCCACTCCTCGACGGGCAGGATGCAGGCGGCGTGCGACCAGTATTCGAAGCTGTGCCCGCCCGTCCAGTACGCCGATTCGACGGCGGACCGGCCGACGGCGCCCAGTCGCGCGTACGGAACGAGTTCGTGCGAGCGGGCCAGAACAGAGATGGTGTCCAACTGGACGGCGCCCAGCCGGCGCAGCAGCCCGCGCACCCCCGCACGCCTGTCCGGCGCGCCCAGCAGCCCCTGCGCCGAGAGGGCGACCCGCCGGGCCTCGTCGGCGGAGAGCGACACATCCACAGTCGTCATGCCGCAGACGATAGACGCCCCCACTGACACCCGGGCCCGGGCGGGCGAAACCGGCACACCGGATGAGAACCACCAATCTCCCCGGCAGGAACAGGCCATACAGAGCGGATCGCCGCCCCGCGGCTCAGTTGTCGGCGACCAGATGCGCGGCGGCGGGCAGATACGGCGTCTCCATCTGCCGCCCCAGATCGGTGGGCAGCAGCGTCGCGACCCACGCGTCCCTCCTCGTGCCGCGTTGGACGACCCGCGCGCGCTGCGTCCCCTCCATCACGAAACCCAGGCGCAGGGCCACGGCCCGCGACGCCACGTTCCCCACCTCTGCCACCCACTCCAGGCGCTCCGCCTTGAGCGCCGAGAACGCCCAGTCGATCACCGCGCGACCGGCCTCCACCGTGTAGCCCCTGCCGCGGTGCTCCTTCACGGTCCAATAGCCGAGTTCCGCCTGGCGTTCAGGAGTGTGCAGCTGGGCCAGGCGCACCAGGCCAATCGAGCCGACAAGGCCACCCGATCTCGTGAAGACGCCGAAGTTGTACATCGTGTCCTCCCGCCAACCCGCCCGGCTGGCTCCGAAGACGAAGTCCTCCGCGTCCTTGCGCGCGTACGGATCCGGCACGGGTATCCAGCGCACGATCTCCGGGTCCTGGCACGCCGCCCGGATCGGTTCCACGTCTCTCTCGTCGAGGGGACGCAGCAACAGGCGTTCGGTGGTGAGGGTGGTGGGCTCCATGGAGTGATTGTGCCTCCGGGCCCCGCGCCCGGCCGGGCGATTCCGACCGGCCGCCCGCGGCGGCACCTTCCAGCGCTCCGGACCGTTAGGGGTACAGGGGCGTACGTCCCTCGCATACGATGGCCGGTGCGGCGGCGACCGTATCGCCGTGTCCGCGCACTGACCGTGCCAGGTTCGACCGGCAAGGAGCCACCCTAAAGTGTCCGTCTTCGGCAAGCTCATGCGCGCAGGTGAAGGGAAGATCCTGCGCAGGCTGGACCGCATCGCGCGGCAGGTGAATTCCATCGAAGAGGACTTCGTGGACCTGTCCGATGCCGAGCTCCGGGCCCTCACGGATGAGTACAAGGAGCGGTACGCGGAGGGCGAAAGCCTCGACGACCTGATGCCGGAGGCCTTCGCGACCGTGCGGGAGGCCGCCAAGCGCGTGCTCGGTGAGCGTCACTACGACGTCCAGATCATGGGCGGCGCGGCGCTGCACCTCGGATACGTCGCGGAGATGAAGACCGGTGAGGGCAAGACCCTGGTCGGCACGTTGCCCGCGTATCTCAACGCCGTCTCGGGCGAGGGCGTCCACATCATCACGGTGAACGACTACCTCGCCCAGCGCGACTCGGAGTGGATGGGCCGCGTCCACCGCTTCCTCGGCCTCTCCGTGGGCTGCATCGTGGCGCACATGACGCCGCAGGAGCGTCGCGAGCAGTACAGCTACGACATCACCTACGGCACCAACAACGAGTTCGGCTTCGACTACCTGCGCGACAACATGGCGTGGTCGAAGGACGAACTGGTCCAGCGCGGCCACAACTTCGCGATCGTCGACGAGGTCGACTCCATCCTCATCGACGAGGCGCGCACGCCGCTGATCATCTCGGGCCCCGCCGACCAGGCCACGAAGTGGTACAGCGACTTCTCCAAGCTCGTGAAGCGCCTGGAGAGGGGCGAGGCCGGCGACCCCCGTACGCAGAAGCCCGAGACCGGTGACTACGAGGTCGAGGAGAAGAAGCGCACGGTCGGCATCCACGAGCAGGGCGTCGTCAAGGTCGAGGACTGGCTCGGGATCGACAACCTCTACGAGTCGGTCAACACGCCGCTCGTCGGCTACTTGAACAACGCCATCAAGGCCAAGGAGCTCTACCACAAGGACAAGGACTACGTCGTCATGGACGGCGAGGTCATGATCGTGGACGAGCACACCGGCCGTATCCTCGCCGGCCGCCGCTACAACGAGGGCATGCACCAGGCGATCGAGGCCAAGGAAGGCGTCGAGATCAAGGACGAGAACCAGACTCTCGCCACGATCACCCTGCAGAACTTCTTCCGTCTCTACGAGAAGCTCTCGGGCATGACCGGTACGGCCATGACGGAGGCCGCCGAGTTCCACCAGATCTACAAGCTGGGTGTCGTCCCGATCCCGACGCACCGCCCGCTCGCCCGCGCGGACCAGGCCGACCTGATCTACCGCACCGAGGTGTCCAAGTTCGACGCGGTCGTCGACGATATCGCGGACAAGTACGAGAAGGGCCAGCCGGTGCTGGTCGGCACGACCTCGGTCGAGAAGTCCGAGTACCTCTCGGAGCAGCTCAACAAGCGCGGCGTACGCCACCAGGTGCTCAACGCGAAGAACCACGAGCGTGAGGCCGCGATCGTCTCCGAGGCCGGCCGCAAGGGCTCGGTCACGGTGGCCACGAACATGGCGGGCCGCGGAACCGACATCAAACTCGGCGGCAACGCCGAGGGCATGGCAGAGAAGGAGCTTCGCGACCGCGGTCTGGACCCGGTCGAGAACGCCGAGGAGTGGGCGGCCTCCCTGCCGGCGGCTCTGGAGAAGTCGGAGCGTTCCGTCAAGGACGCGGTCGACGAGGTCAAGGAGCTCGGCGGGCTGTACGTGCTGGGCACCGAGCGGCACGAGTCGCGCCGCATCGACAACCAGCTCCGCGGCCGCTCGGGCCGTCAGGGCGACCCGGGCGAGTCCCGCTTCTACCTGTCGCTGGGCGACGACCTGATGCGCCTGTTCAAGGCGCAGATGGTCGAGCGGGTGATGGCGATGGCGAACGTGCCGGACGACGTCCCCATCGAGAACAAGATGGTGACCAGGGCCATCGCCTCCGCCCAGTCCCAGGTCGAGCAGCAGAACTTCGAGATCCGCAAGAACGTCCTGAAGTACGACGAGGTGCTCAACCGGCAGCGCGAGGTCATCTACGGCGAGCGCCGCCGGGTCCTGGAGGGTGAGGACCTGCACGAGCAGGTGCGCCACTTCATGGACGACACGATCGAGGCGTATGTACAGGCCGAGACGGTCGAAGGCTTCGCCGAGGAGTGGGACCTGGACCGGCTGTGGGGCGCGTTCAAGCAGCTCTACCCGGTGCGCGTGACCGTGGAGGAGCTGGAAGAAGCAGCCGGCGAACGCGAGGGCATGACCGCCGAGTTCATCGTCGAGTCCATCAAGGACGACGTCCACGAGCAGTACAACGCGCGTGAGGCGGAGCTCGGCAGCGAGATCATGCGTGAGCTGGAGCGGCGCGTGGTCCTCTCGGTGCTCGACCGCAAGTGGCGTGAGCACCTCTACGAGATGGACTATCTCCAGGAGGGCATCGGGCTGCGCGCCATGGCGCAGAAGGACCCGCTGGTCGAGTACCAGCGCGAGGGCTTCGACATGTTCCAGGCCATGATGGACGGGATCAAGGAGGAGTCCGTCGGCTACTTGTTCAACCTGGAGGTCCAGGTGGAGCAGCAGGTCGAGGAGGTCCCCGTCGAGGACAAGCTGCCCGACGAGAAGGCTTCGCTGGAGAAGGAGCCGCAGGACGTGGTCGCCGCGGGCGCGGCGATGGGCGGCGCGCCCGCCATCCGGGCCAAGGGCCTGGACGCCCCGCAGCGTCCGGACAGGCTCCACTACTCCGCGCCGACCGCGGAAGGCGGTGTCGAGGAGGGCGAGTTGGAGACCGGTAACGGCGGCCCCGTCCGCTCCGAGGCCGACGGCCTGACCCGGGCGGAGCGCCGCAAGGCTCAGAAGGGCAAGCGGAAGAAGAAGTGAGCCGCTGCCGCTGACGGCACACACTGCGGTACTACTGCGCCCCGCCGGGAACTCCCTCCTTACGGCGGGGCGCAGCGCTGTCCGGGCCCGGAAACCGGTGGACCGCGACGCGACGGCGTCAGGGCCGGTCCGACGGCGACTGGCCGTCCAGCTCGACCGCCGCACAGCGCCAGCGGCGGTCCGGGCAGAGCTCCAGGCGGAAGGCCATGGCCCGTTGCCGGTTGCCCGTGACGATCCGCGCGAACGCCTCGATCACGCCGTCGCTGGGACGGGTGCCGCGTGCGTCCAGCACGGCCGGGCTCGTACGGTCCGCTCCGCGCGGGCGCAGCGGAGCGTGCGAGGCGAGGCCGGAGAGCTCTTCGTAGGCGGAGCTGCGGATGTGCCCCAGAAGCGAGTGGACGGGCCGCTGACCGCTGAGCACGAGCACCAGGCGGCTGGCGAACCAGAACGGCGGCTGCCGCTCCCGTTCCCTCGCGGCTGCGGCCCTCAGCGCGGAGGCCGACGGGGAGGCGGAGGAGCGGGCCGTGACGGGCCCTGGACGCCGGATCTCGGGACGGCGCGAGTCCCGGCGTCCGGGCGGGGCCTTGCGTGCGGTGGTCCGGCGGCTCCTGGGTGAGGCGGCAGCGGGTGGTGTGGGCATGGCGTCCATGAGTCCCCCGACGAGTGACGAGAAGCGGTTGAGCGGTCATGAGAAGCGGCGGCGAACGGCCATGGGAGGCCGCCGGGCGCCGGTGTCTACCGAGCGGTAGCTTCGCCCCACGTTGTATCTGCGTGACCGTGCCGTCGCAATGCGTGACGAAGTGCGCGGCGGGCCGACCTCACGATTCACCTATCAGGACGTCGGTCGGAACAGGATTGACGTCTGACCGTCCTCACCTGCGACTTTGTGCGGAGTCCGAGCCGCGGGCCGATGACGCGGGGCCCGTATCCTGGCGTGGCACACCCTCCGGCGATACACGAAAGCGGCAGCCCATGCGTGTCTACGTGCCCCTGACCTTCCCCGCGCTGCGCGACGCCCACCGGGCCGGCGAGCTGGCGCCGGAGCGCGGCGGCACGGTCGCGTACGCGGTCACGCCGGGCCTGCGTGAGTGGTATCTCTCCGACGACAGCGAGGAGTTGGAGTACGCGGCGCTCAACCGCGCCGCCCAGGCGTCGCTCAGGATGCTGGCCGGGAAGCCGGAGGTGCCCCGCCGCCGCGTGGTCGTCGCCCTCGACATCGCGGACGGCGCGGTCTCCTTCGACCCCGACCACGGTCTGGACCGTGAGTCGCTCGGGGAGGTGCGCATCGGGGGCTCCGTACCGCTGTCGAAGGCGGCGGCCGTGCACGTGGACTCCGACGAGGCCGAGGCGGACGTGACCGCGGCGGCCGATGCGCTCGGGGCGGCCGACATGGGCGACGACGACGCCCGGTTCACGGTGGACGGAGCCGAGGATCACGAGCTGCTCTGGTATGCCACGCAGGAGATCCCGCACCTGGTCGACTGACGGGGAGGCGCGTGGGCACGAGGTCGGCACCGGCTCGAAGTCCCGCGAGCGGCGGAACGGGGCGACGGGCCAGGACGGCCGAATCCAGTATCGCGTTGTCAGACCACCGACGTACCGTCGTAAGCATGGGTCTTGGCACGAAGCACAGACGGTCCGCTCACATCGTCTGGGACTGGAACGGCACGCTGCTGCACGACATCGACGCCGTCATCGCCGCGACGAACGCGGCCTTCGCGGAGCTCGGGCACCCTTCCATCACCCTGGAGCGCTACCGCGAGCTGTACTGCGTCCCCGTCCCGCGGTTCTACGAGCGGCTGATGGGCCGCCTGCCCAGCGCCGAGGAGTGGGAGGTGATGGACGAGGCCTTTCACCGGCACTACTGGCAGCAGGCGCAGCACGCGGGCCTGGCCGATGGCGCACCCGAACTGCTCGCGGGCCTTGCGGAGGCCGGGCACACGCAGTCGCTGTGCTCGCTGGCCCCGCACGACCGGCTCGTCCCGCTCCTCCGTACGCACGGGATCGACGGGCACTTCGTACGCATCGACGGCGCGAGGGGGCCGTCCGGGGGCGGCAAGGCCGAGCAGATGGCGCGCCATCTGCTGTCCGTGCACGGTGTAAGGGCGGAGCGCACGGTGGTCATCGGGGACGCGGTGGACGATGCGAAGGCCGCGGCGCACGTGGGCGCCCGTGCCGTGCTCTACACGGGCGGTTCGCACAGCCGGACGAGCCTGGAGACGGCCGGCGTGCCCGTGGTGGACACCTTGGCCGAGGCCGTCGAGGCGGCCGAACAAATAACCACATAGGCGAATTCCGGATCGCCGGTGCCAACGGGGGCCGCCGGCAAGGCAGTCCGGGCGGCCGGGGCCGCAACGGACCGGGAGAAAAACAGGAGTCGGGCGGTGAGAGAACGGTGCAGGAAGAGCATCCGTACGGCCATGTCACGCGGGGTGGGCGGCCGACGTTGCTGTCCACTCCGTCCAAGAGCAACCCTTGATTTTGTACACATAAGGTCTATGACGGCCCCCGGCACGGTGGCTGTAGCCTACGGGCGTGATCAGCGCGATATCTCCCGGGGGCTACACGGCCCCCGCCCGGTGCCCGTTGCGCGACAGCGCCAAGGGCCGCCGCTGGTCGTACTCCACGGCACGCGTCGAGCCCCGGGCCACCGCCCGCGTTCCGATGCCGTGTCCGGACAAGCCCCCGCCATTTCACGTCACGCAACGGCGCGCGACAGGAGCCACAGGACATGCAGACCAAGCTGGACGAAGCAAAGGCCGAGCGGCTGGAAGAAGCCGCCCGGGTAGCTGAAGAGAGCCCGGCCGGGGGACAGCACCCGGCGAGGGGTCTCGAGAACGGAGCGCTCAGGGCGTTCCTCCAGCGCTACTACCTGCACACCGCTCCCGAGGACCTCACGGACCGCGACCCGGTCGACGTCCTCGGTGCGGCGTTCTCGCACTACCGTCTTGCTCAGGAGCGGCCGCAGGGCACGGCCAACGTGCGCGTGCACACCCCTTCGGTGGACGAGAACGGCTGGACCTGCACGCACACGGTCATCGAAGTCGTCACCGACGACATGCCCTTCCTCGTGGACTCGGTCACGAACGAGCTGTCACGGCAGAACCGTGGCATCCACGTCGTGATCCACCCGCAGATGATCGTGCGCCGCGACGTCGCCGGGAAGCTGCTCGAGGTGATGGACGCCGGGCGCGACAAGCTCGGTCACGCCCCGGTGCGGGAGTTGCCGCACGACGCCCTCACCGAGTCCTGGATCCACGTCGAGATCGACCGTGAGACCGAGCGTGACGACCTCAAGCAGATCACGGACGATCTGCTGCGCATCCTCTCCGACGTGCGCGAATCCGTCGAGGACTGGGGGAAGATGCGCGGGGCCGCGCTCGGCATCGCCGACGAGTTCGACAGCCGGCCCCTCGCCAAGGACGTGCCCTCGCAGGACGTGGAGGAGGCGCGGGAGCTGCTGCGCTGGCTCGCCGACGACCACTTCACGTTCCTCGGCTTCCGCGAGTACGAGCTGACGCAGGAAGCCCCCGACGGGAACGGGGAGTTGACGCTCACCCCGGTCCCGGGCACGGGCCTCGGCATCCTCCGGTCCGACCCGCAGCAGACGTCTTCCGAAGAGGGTCACCCGGTCTCGCCGTCCTTCAGCCGTCTGCCGGCGGACGCCCGCGCCAAGGCCCGCGAGCACCGTCTGCTGGTGCTGACGAAGGCCAACAGCCGTGCCACCGTGCACCGTTCCTCGTACCTCGACTACGTGGGCGTGAAGAAGTTCGACTCCGAGGGCAATGTCGTGGGGGAGCGGCGCTTCCTCGGACTCTTCTCCTCCGCCGCGTACACGGAATCGGTGCGCCGTGTGCCCGTGATCCGCCGCAAGGTCGCGGAAGTGCTGAGCTCCGCGGGGTTCGCTCCGGACAGCCACGCGGGCCGTGACCTGCTCCAGATCCTGGAGACCTACCCGCGCGACGAGCTGTTCCAGATCCCCGTCGATCAGCTGCGATCGATCGCCACGTCGGTGCTCTATCTGCAGGAGCGCCGCCAGTTGCGGCTGTATCTGCGCAAGGACGAGTACGGGCGGTACTACTCGGCGCTCGTCTACCTGCCGCGCGACCGCTACACGACGGCGGTCAGGCTGCGGCTGACGGAGATCCTGACCGATGAACTGGGCGGCACCAACGTCGACTTCAGCGTCTGGAACACCGAATCGGTGCTGACTCGGCTCCACTTCGTGGTCCGGCTCAAGCCGGGTTCGCGGCTGCCCGAGCTGACCGACGGCGAGGTCGACCGGATCGAGAACCGTCTGGTGGAGGCCGCGCGATCCTGGGCCGACGGATACGCGGAGGCGCTGACGGCCGAGTTCGGCGAGGAACAGGCCGCGGAGCTGGGCCACCTGTACAGCGCGAACTCCTTCCCCGAGGGGTACAAGGCCGACTTCCCGCCGCGTGCCGCCGTCGCGGACCTCCAGCATCTGAACAAGCTCGCCCGCGGCGAGGGCACCGCCGACTTCTCACTCAGCCTGTACGAGCCGGTCGGTGCCGGCCCGGGTGAGCGCAGATTCAAGATCTTCCGCATCGGTGAGCCCGTCTCCCTCTCGGCCGTCCTCCCTGCGGTGCAGGCGATGGGCGTCGAGGTCGTCGACGAGCGTCCGTACGAGCTGCGCTGCAGCGACAAGAGCAGGGCGTGGATCTACGACTTCGGTCTGCGCATGCCCGTCTCCCACGCGCACGGCCTCGGCGAGGACGCCCGCGAGCGCTTCCAGGACGCCTTCACCGCCGTATGGACGGGCCGGGCGGAGAACGACGGGCTCAACTCGCTGGTGCTCTCCGCCGGTCTGACCTGGCGCCAGGCGATGGTGCTGCGTGCGTACGCGAAGTACCTGCGGCAGGCCGGAGCCACCTTCAGCCCGACGTACATGGAGGACACCCTCCGGCACAACGTGCACACGACTCGGCTGCTGGTGAACCTCTTCGAAGCCCGTCTCGACCCCAGCCGCTCGCGCGCCGGTCACGAGCTGACGGACGGACTGATGGAGGAGCTGGACGGCGCGCTCGACCAGGTCGCGAGCCTCGACGAGGACCGGATCCTGCGTTCCTTCCTCACCGTCATCAGGGCCACTCTGCGCACCAACTACTTCCAGAGCACCGGCGCGGGCAGCAGGGCCGGAGGCGCGAAGGACCCGTCGGCGGGGCCGCACGAGTACCTGTCCGTCAAGCTCGACCCGCAGGCCATCCCCGACCTACCGGCGCCGCGCCCCGAGTACGAGATCTGGGTGTACTCGCCGCGCGTCGAGGGCGTGCACCTGCGCTTCGGCAAGGTCGCGCGCGGCGGCCTGCGTTGGTCGGACAGGCGGGAGGACTTCCGCACGGAGATCCTCGGCCTGGTCAAGGCGCAGGAGGTCAAGAACACGGTCATCGTGCCGGTCGGAGCCAAGGGCGGGTTCGTCTGCAAGCAGCTGCCCGACCCGGCGGAGGACCGCGACGCTTGGCTGGCCGAGGGCATCGGCTGCTACAAGACCTTCATCTCGGGTCTGCTCGACATCACGGACAACCTCGTCGCCGGTGATGTCGTCCATCCCGAGGACGTGGTCCGTCACGACGAGGACGACACGTACCTCGTCGTCGCCGCCGACAAGGGCACCGCGACGTTCTCCGACATCGCCAACGAGGTGGCGGAGGCGTACGGATTCTGGCTGGGTGACGCCTTCGCCTCCGGCGGTTCCGCCGGCTACGACCACAAGGGCATGGGCATCACCGCCCGCGGCGCCTGGGAGTCCGTCAAGCGGCACTTCCGCGAGCTGGGCCACGACACCCAGACGCGGGACTTCACGGTGGTGGGCGTCGGCGACATGTCGGGCGACGTGTTCGGGAACGGCATGCTGCTGTCCGAACACATCAGGCTGGTCGCGGCCTTCGACCACCGGCACATCTTCCTCGACCCCGAGCCCGATGCGGCCACCTCGTACGCCGAGCGCCGCCGGCTCTACGACCTGCCGCGCTCCTCCTGGGAGGACTACGACACCTCGCTGATCTCCGCCGGCGGCGGCGTCTATCCGCGTACCGCGAAGTCGGTGCCCGTCACTCCGCAGGTGCGGGCGGCCCTCGGCATCGAGGCGAAGACGGGGAAGGTCACTCCGGCCGAGCTGATGCGTGCCATCCTCGGTGCCCCGGTCGATCTGCTGTGGAACGGCGGCATCGGTACGTACGTCAAGGCGTCGACGGAGTCCAACGCGGACGCCGGCGACAAGGCCAACGACGCCATTCGCATCGACGGCCAGGACCTGCGGGTGAAGGTCGTCGGCGAGGGCGGCAACCTCGGCCTGACCCAGCTGGGCCGCATCGAGTTCGCCCTGAACGGAGGCCGCGTCAACACCGACGCCATCGACAACAGCGCGGGCGTGGACACCTCCGACCACGAGGTGAACATCAAGATCCTGCTCAACGCGGTGGTGGCGAACGGCGACATGACCGTCAAGCAGCGCAACAGCCTGCTGTCGGAGATGACCGACGAGGTGGGCGAGCTCGTCCTGCGCAACAACTATGCGCAGAACACCGCGCTCGCCAACTCGATCGAGGTCGCACCGGGCCTGCTCCAGGCCCACCACCGGCACATGCGCCGCCTGGTCAAGGAGGGCAGGCTCGACAGGGAGCTGGAGTTCCTGCCCGGCGACAAGCAGATCCGTGACCGGCTCGCTGCGGGACAGGGCCTGACGCAGCCGGAGTTGGCGGTGCTGCTCGCGTACACCAAGATCACGGTGTCGGACGACCTGATCAGCACTCAGCTCCCCGACGATCCGTATCTCCAGCAGCTGGGTCACGCCTACTTCCCGCGCCAGCTGCGCGAGCGGTTCCCCGAGGAGATCATCGGCCACGCGCTGCGCCGCGAGATCGTCACGACGCTGCTGGTCAACGACACGGTCAACACCGGCGGTTCGAGCTTCGCGCACCGCATGAAGGAGGAGACGGGCGCGTCGACGGAGGAGGTCGTGCGCGCGCACACCGCCGCCCGCGCCATCTTCCGGCTCGGCGAGATCTGGGACGAGGCGGAGGCGCTCGACAATGTCGTCGCGGCCGACGTCCTCACCAGCATCAGGCTCCAGTCGCGCCGCCTCGTCGAACGCGGCACACGCTGGCTGTTGAACAACCGCCCGCAGCCGCTGCAACTCGCCGAGACGATCGAGCTGTTCAGCGACCGGGTCGCCGAAGTGTGGGACGAGCTGCCCAAGCTCCTCAAGGGCGACGACCGCGTCTGGCACCAGGCGATCCTGGACAGGCTCGACGAGGCCGGTGTTCCGTCCGAACTGGCGATGCGGGTGGCCGGGTTCTCCGCGGCCTTCTCCGGGCTGGACGTGGTGGCCGTCGCCGACCGTACGGGCGTGCAGCTGCTCGATGTCGCCGCCGTCTACTACGACTTGGCGGACCGGCTCGGCATCACGCAGCTCCAGGAGCGGGTCAGCGAACTGCCGCGCGCCGACAGGTGGCAGTCCATGGCCCGTGCGGCCATCCGCGAAGACCTGTACGCGGCACACCAGTTGATCTCCGCGGACGTGCTCTCGGAGGGCGACGGGACGGCGACGCCCGAGCAGCGCTACGAGAAGTGGGAGGCGAAGAACGCGACGATCCTCTCGCGTGCCCGCGCCACCCTCGACGAGATCCAGGCGTCGGAGACCTTCGACCTGGCCAACCTCTCGGTCGCCATGCGGACGATGCGCACGCTGCTGCGCAGCAACCGGTGAACGACCTGAAGAGCTGAAAACGGCCCTGCCGGACGAAGACCCGGCAGGGCCCGGCGGTCCCCGTGCGGTCACCCGTACGGGGACCGCCGTGTGTGTGCCCGCCCCCGGGAGCTGTGGCCCGGGCAAGCCACCGGGGCACGCGTTCGGCCGTACCCAGGGCGCACGGTGCGCGCCGCCGGTCTTCACTGGAGAGGACCGCAGGGGAGGCCCATGCGTACCGAGTCGAACGCCGCTTCCGCTTCAGGGTCCGGATCATTCCCGGCTCCGGATTCACCGGATTCCGGGGCCGCGGCCGCCCCCTCACCGCCGGCCACTCGGGGGCCCGCGCCGGATCGCGCAGGCCGCCGGATCCCGCAGCACCTGGTGGCTGCGGCCGTCGGGCTCGCGCTGCTGGCAGCCGGATATCTGCTTCAGCTGCTGGGCGTGCTGCTGGCGGGCACCGCGCTCGTCGTCTCCGGTGCCGTGCTCGGCATCGTCACGGAGTCGTGGCTGCTCAGCCGCAGGCCTGCCCTGGCCCAGAGCCTCGGCCGGGCCCAGCTGTACCACCCCGTGCGGCAGCTGCTCCGGGACGGGCTCCTCCTCGGCGGGCTGGCACGGCTCGATGTGCTGCGCCCCGTCCACTACGCGGCCTGGCTGCTGATCGCCGTGCTCGGCTGCTGGGCGACGCACTTCATGTGCCAGGGCGTGGCCGCGCGCGTACGACGCTCGCGCAGACTGCCCGTGGTCACCCGCAACATCGACGTCTCCGCGTTGCGCATCGGCCCCACACCGCCGGCGCTCTTCGGACGCGACGGCGCGGCGCGGCTGCTGGCGTGCAGCGCACTCATCACGGCCGGGGCCACGGCCACCGTGGTGACGGGCAGCGCACGCTGGGGCGCCCTGGTGGCGCTGCTGTGCTGGGCGGTGCTGCTGACCGGCGTGGTGCACCTGGGCTGCAGGATGCTGCCGGGACGGCGTCCGGCCGGCGAGGAAGAAGTACTGGCCTGGCTCGACGGATGGCTGACGGCGTACAGGCCCACGGTCGGGATGTACTTCTCCGGCGGCACGTCCTCCGCGTACCAGGCGAACATGTGGCTGCCGATGCTCGCCCGGCTGGAGGGACGTCCGCTGATCGTGCTGCGTGAGCGCTTCATGGTGCGGCGCATCGACGCGACCGACGTCCCCATCCTGTGCATTCCGAAGGTCGCCCATCTGATGCGTCTGGAACAGTCCGGCCTGCCCGTGCTGCTGCACCCGGCTAACTCCGGCAAGACCTCCCACGTGCTGCGCATCCCCACGATCAAGCACGCGTTCATCAACCACGGCGAGAGCGACAAGCTCTCCTCCTGCAATCCCTACGCCAAGGCCTACGACGAGGTCTGGGTCGCCGGACCCGCCGCGCGCGAGCGCTACCGCCTCGCCGGCATCGGCGTACGTGACGAGGACGTGGTGGAGGTGGGCCGCCCGCAGCTGGAGCCCGTCCGCCCGTACGCGGGGCCGCCGGCGCCCGGGGAACCCGTCACCGTGCTGTACGCCCCGACCTGGGAGGGCTGGACCGACGATCCCGGCAACACGTCGCTGCCGCTGGCGGGCGAGCGGATCGTTGCCGCGCTGCTCGCGGACGAGCGGGTCCGGCTGCTCTACAAGCCGCATCCGATGACGGGTTCGGTCGATCCGGCCGTGAGGGACGTGGACCTGCGCATCCGCGAGCTGATCGCCGAGGCCAACGCGTCCCGGCGGGTGCAGGCCGCGAGGAGTCCGGAAAGCGCGGAACGCGCGGAACGAGCGGCGGAGCTGGAGCGGCGTGATGCGGAACTGGCGGCACTCGACGAGCAGGGGTCCCGGCGCGGCTGGGACGAGGCGGAGCGCATGCTGCGGCAGCACCCCGGGGCATGGCCGTCGGCAGCGACGGTGCTCGACGCCGTGGAGGCGTGGGAGGAGTGCTACTGGCGGGCCTGCGACCCGGCGGAGCATCTGGTGCTCACGGGGCCGCGGCCGGGCATCCACTCGTGCTTCAACCAGGCCGACCTGCTCGTCTCGGACGTCTCCAGCGTGGTGTCCGATTATCTGAGCAGCGAGAAGCCGTATGCCGTCGTGAACACCACGGGCCTGACGGAGGAGGAGTTCCGCGCCGGCTTCCCGACCGTGCGCGCGGCCACCATCCTGACGCCGGCGGCGGAGGGGATCCCCGCTCTGCTGGAGTCGGTCCGCGAGCCGACCACCGACGCGCTGCGGCCGGCCCGCACGGAGCTCAAGGCCTACCTTCTGGGGCCGGACGAGCCGCCCTCAGCCGTCCGTTTCGGCAGGGCCGTGGACGCGCTACGGGCCGAGGCGGAGGCTCACCAGGCGCGCGGCACCGAACGAGGGGAGCACGGCGTGCCGATCGAGCCGAGCGAGTCGGCAGAAGCGGCCGGCGCGGCGGGTTCGCCGGACCCGCCGGGTCGGCGTGGGCGTACCGGTCAGCTGCTGGCCGAAGGGCTGGGCGACGCGTTCGGTGACGACGAGGCGCTCTGACCCTTGGTCCCCGGCGCCGCGGGGCCCTTCGCCGCTGGCTCCAGCGGCTTCTCCAGCGGCAGCGGCTGCAGGGCCACCACCAGGTCGTTCACCAGGGAGAAGTAGAACCAGACCCCGGTCTCCGTCTCGCCGAGCCGCACGCGGGGAACCAGGTCGGTCTTCTTGCGGTCGGCGAGGTCGCCGAGCAGCCGCCCGAAGCGCACGCGTGGCGCGTCCTCCGCACCGGTCCGCAGCCACAGGTCCCACACGCCCTTCAGCTCCCCGGAGTCGAGAGCCGCCGGCAGCTCGTACGGAAGCTCGAACGAAGCCGAGGGCACGAGCCCGGGGGTGAACTGGAAGGGAAGCTCGAAGTCCGGCTCCGTCTTCGTGCGGGAGACGGCCACGATGGTGCTGCCGTCCTCGTCCGCCGCCTGGGCGGCGTGCCCGTACAACTCGGCGCGCACGGTGCAGGCGTCCTTCCCGAGTTCCACGGAGGTGACCTCGGCGTGCCCGCGGCGGTGCCAGGCCCGTACGGCGAGATAGCCGTCGAGGGTGGTGTATGGCACGCGGGGCGTGAGCACGCCGTCGCTGTCGACGGGTGCGGGCATCGACAGAAGCCGGGCCGTCTCGACGAGCTCGGACTGGATCCGCTTGCGCTTGCCGTCCACGAGCCGCTCGACGTAGGCGTCCCAGCGGTCCTCCGTCAGCGGGTGCGCGGTGCGTTCGAGCCGCACCTCGACCCAGCCGTCGACGGCTTCGGCGCGCGGCGGGATCGGGATGCGGTGCGGCGTTCCGCTGTCGCGCCGCGAGCGTACGAGCAGTACGGACGGTGTCTTCGGCAGCCGCTTGGCAAACAGGCGGATCACGAGCGAACCGTCGGTGGCGACGCGTGTGCGGGCGATGGGACGGCGCAGCTTGGCGGCCGGACGGTTCGCGTCGCGGCGGCGGCGCCAGGCCCGTACGGCAGGGCGCAGCACGGGTCCGGCGACGCGCAGGGCGAAGCGGCGGAAGGGCCGGGACGGTGGAGGGGTCGGGTTGACCGGGCTCGGGCTCTTCTTTTTCGCCGCCGGTGCCGCCGGTGCCGCCGGTGCCGGCGAGTGAGGGGCGGACGGGGCGGACGCCGCGGGCGCGGACGCGGCCACGGGGGCGGGTGCCGTACCCGGCGGTGGACCTTGCACCGGCGTTTCCGCCGCGACGGGTGCGATCGCGGGCCCGGACCCGGTGGATGCCGGCGTGGGTGCCGCGGCTTCCGCCCCGGCCCCCGCCCCCGCCGCGGCTGCGGCACCCGCAGCGGCTCCGGACCGGTGTGCGTGCTCCGCCCCCGCCCGGATCCGCTCCGGCTGTGCGCCCCTGCTCCTGCGCTGTTCCAGCAGCTTCTCGATCAGCTGCTCGTACTCGCCGGCGATGCGCTCCGGTGAGTAGCGGGCCGCCTTCTCCAGCGCCGCCTGACTCATCCGGTACCGCAGTTCGGGGTTCTCGATCAGTTGCAGCAACGCGTCGGCGAACGCACGGACGCTGTCCTTCTCCGTCGGGCCGAGCGGTGCGAGCAGCCCGTCCTGCCCGTTGCCGATGATCTCTCCGGGGCCGTAGGGGCAGTCGGTGCTGACGACCGGGACCCCGCAGTGCATCGCCTCGACGAGAGTCATCCCGAAGGACTCGGCGTCGGAGGACACGGCGGCGATGGCACCCTTGGCCCACTCGGCCTCGATGGGGGCGTGCGGTCCCATGAGGAAGGCCCGGTCGTAGAGGCCGAGGTTGTCGATCCTGGCGCGCAGCGCTGCCTGTTGCCGCCCCCGCCCGTACAGCCGCAGCCGCCAGTCCGGGTGCTTCTCGGTGACGAGGGCGAACGCCTTGAGAAGGCGGTCGTAGCGCTTCACCTTGATCAGCCGCCCGGCGGCGACGATCAGCTTGCTCTCGCCGTCGGACGGCTCGACGTCCACGGCCGGCACGGCGTTGGGAATGCAGGTGATGAGGGCGTCGCCCTCGGCGGTCTCGGTGCCGGTGCCGGTGATGGCGGCGCGGTAGTTCGCGGCGTCCGCGTAGGAGACGGTGACGAAGGCGTCGAGGAGCGGGATCGCGGCGTCCTGGTGCGAGCGCACATGGTCGCTGTGCATGGCGTGGGTGAGGTGTTCCTGGCCGATGCGCAGGTAGCGGTCGCTTCCGTAGGCCGCGAGATAGTCGTTGATCTTGGGGCGGGTGGCGATGACGACGTCGGCGTCGGTGTTGCGCAGGTATTCCTCGACGCGTACATCGCCCAGGTGCGTGGCGACCCCGCGCTCCAGATGGTCGGCGCCCTCCGTGAAGCGGTGGCTGGGCTCGCGGAAGCGGGGGTCGTCGCCCTCGTAGCCGCGTTCGGTGCGGCGCAGTTCCAGCAGGTGGGTCATGGTGACCCGGGGGTCGAAGGAGAGAGCGGTCTCACGGACCGTACGGCGGAGACTGACGACCTCGACCGAGTGACGATCGGCAAGTGCTCGGGAAAGGTTCACCGTCGAGCGGATCGTTCCCCCGATTCCGTAGGCGTTGTCCAGCAGAAAAGAGATTTTCATCTGGCCCGTTCCTCACAGCCGCCGCTCGAAAACGGCATTCGAAATGCCCCATATCGGCAGTATTGTCCATATGTGATGTGAAAATAGCCAGCACGGTCGAAGTCGACGTGTTCAGGCGGACGATGCCGGCGGACGATGTCCGGCGGGACCGGCCCCCAACACCGGCTGAACCATCGGTGGACGAGGGACGTCGGTCGGCGGAAGCCCTGTTCGCAGGGGCCTCCAGGGCGTGCATGCGGGGGCGGAGGGCTCGTATACAGGGCGGTGGGTGCTGCGGAACCCGCGGATTCTCCGGTCCGGGGCGCCCTCGTTCCGCCGTTCCGCCGCACGAGGAGAAGCGCTCGCCATGACCTCCACCTCCACGCCCCGCGCAGGGGCCACGGACGCACACGACACAGCAGCGGGGGACGGGCAGGAAAAGCTGCCGCAGCCTCGTTCCTTCCGCGAAGTCCGCGGCTGGTTCTACAACACCGACATCGTCCTGTTCGACTGGATGCTCTCGCGGCAGGACAGGCTCGAACAGCGCGGCGATCTCCTGGAGATGGGTGCCTATCTCGGCAAGAGCGCGATCATGCTGCAGTCGTACCTCGCGCCCGGTGAGACGTTCACGGTGTGCGACCTGTTCGGCTCCGAGGCGCCCAGCGCGAGCAACGAACGCGAGATGCGCGGCTCGTACTCGACCCTGACCCGGCGCGGATTCGAGAGCAACTTCCTCTCCTTCCACGACGAACTGCCGCGCGTGCTGCACGCGCCCACGTCCGTCGTTCCCGGTGAAGTCGAGGCGGGCAGCTGCCGGTTCGTCCACGTCGATGCGTCCCACCTCTACGAGCACGTGCGCCCGGACATAGCGGCCGCGCGCACCACGCTCAGGCCAGACGGCTTGGTCGTCCTGGACGACTACCGCTCCTCGCACACCCCCGGGGTGGCGTGTGCGACGTGGCAGGCCGTGCTGGAGGACGGACTGCGCCCCGTGTGTGTCAGCGCCCAGAAGTTCTACGGGACGTGGGGCGACCCCGCCCCCGTACAGGACGAGCTGCACGCGGCCTTGCGTGCGCGTGGCGACTGCTGGCTGCAGTGGCAGGATGTCGCGGGCCACCGGCTGCTGCTGGTGGGTGCGGACAAGGCGGAGATTCCGCAGCTGCCGAGCTCCCGGCATGCGAAATCCCGGGCCGGGGCCCGGGATTCCGAGGGTGACGGTGCGCGGGGCGGCAGGGGCGCTGCGCTGTCCGCGCTGTCCCGCCGCACCGCCCGCGAGGTGCTGCCCCCCGTGATATCCCGGCACCTGTCCCGAGTGCTGCGCGGCGCCCGGGACCGGTGACGGGAGGGGCAGCCCCCGCGTCGTCCGCTGTGCTGTTGTGCTGTCGGCTCCAGTACCGAAGTAAGGCTGTACCGCCCCTACTTCACGGCGCCGGCCATCATTCCCGAGACGAACTGACGCTGGAACGCGAAGAAGACGATCAGCGGGATGACCATCGACACGAAGGCGCCCGGCGCCAGCACGTCGATGTTGTTGCCGAACTGGCGGACCTGCTGCTGAAGAGCCACTGTGATCGGCGGATTGCCGGAGTCGGCGAAGATCAGAGCGACCAGCATGTCGTTCCACACCCACAGGAACTGGAAGATGCCCAGCGAGGCGATTGCGGGGCCGCCCAGAGGCATGACCACGCGGGTGAAGAGCCGGACCTCGCCGGCGCCGTCCAGACGGGCCGCCTCCAGCAGTTCGCGCGGGATCTCACCGAAGAAGTTCCGCAGAAGGAAGATCGCGAACGGCAGACCGAAGGCCGTGTGGAAGACCACCACACCCACCGTGGTCTCGAAGAGCCCCAAGGCGTTGAACAGCTTGGCGATCGGAATCAGAGCCACCTGCACCGGGACCACGAGCAGTCCCACGACCAGCAGGAAGAACCAGTCGCGGCCGGGGAAGTCCAGCCAGGCGAAGGCGTATCCGGCGAGTGCGCCGATGACGACGACGGTCACCGTGGACGGGATCGTGATCATCATCGTGGTGAGGAGCGAGCCCGTGACCACGTCGTTGGCGAGCAGGGCGTCGTAGTTCACCGTCGAGAACTGACCGGCGTCCAGCACCCAGGGGAAGCTGGAGTTGAAGTCGAAGATCTTCCACCAGCCCGAGAGGGAGATGTTCTCCGGGCTGCGCAGCGACGAACTCAGCAGACCCGCGGTGGGCATCAGCCACAGGAGCGCGACGATGACCAGGCCCAGCCGCACTGCCCAGTGGCCGGTCATGGTGACCAGCCGGGAGGCGACGGAGGTCTTCTGCTGCTGTCCCTTGGGCACCGAAGGCTTCGGGGAGTCGACGGTGGGTTCGGGTTGGGCCGCACTGACCGCGGTCATCGGCGTGACTCCCTTCGCAGGCGGCGGATGTTGACGACCATCACCGGTACCACGAGGAGCAGCAGGATGACGGCGATGGCACTGCCCACACCCTGGTTCGACTTCGTGCCGAATGACGAGAGATACAGCTCGAGAGCGAGGACGTTGGCGTCCTTCTGGCTCGCGCTCGGAGCGATGACGTAGACGAGGTCGAAGATCTTCATCACGTTGATCATCAGCGTGACGATGACGACTCCGAGGACCGGAGCCAGTACCGGCACGGTGATCTTGCGGAAGACCTGCCACTCGTTCGCGCCGTCGACCCTCGCGGCCTCCAGCAACTCGCGTGGCACGCCCGCGAGTCCGGCCGCGATCAGGACCATGGCGAAGCCCGCCCACATCCACACGTAGGAACCGATGATGGAGGGAGTCACCAGGGTCGAACCGAGCCAGTCGACGCCGTTGTACGGTGCGGCGAAGTTCGAGGCGGGCAGGCGGAGTTTGGCGCCGTCGGCCGCCGAAGGCAGCGAGAACGTGCCGTCGGCCGCGGTCTCGGTCTTGCCGACGACCTTGCCGCCCTTGACCGCCTCGACCTCGATGCCCTTGAGCGCCTTCTCCTTCCCGTCGATGACGTCCGGCTTGCCGCCGCCACCGGGGGCGAAGTCGAGCCAGACGGTGCCGCTGACCCCGCCGGACTTGGCGGGCGGCGCCGACTTCGCGCCGGCCGCACCGGCCACGTCCTTCGGCGGGACGCCGACGAGCGCGAGGTTGGCCGGATCGGCCGCGGACACGGACGACTTGGTGGTGAAGGCGCCGCCGCCGGACTTGGCCAGACCGGCGTTGGGCCGGGGACGGGCGCCGGGCCAGGCGGAGGACTCGGCGAAGGTGTCGTGCACTCCGACCCAGACGGCGTTGGCGACGCCCTTGTTCGGGTCCTGCTCGTACACGAGCTTGAAGATGATGCCCGAGGCGAGCATGGAGATCGCCATCGGCATGAAGATGATGAGCTTGAACGCCGTGCCCCACCGCACCCGTTCGGTCAGCACGGCGAAGATCAGACCGAGAGCCGTGCAGACGGACGGGACGACGATGATCCAGACGAGGTTGTTCTTGAGGGCCGTCAGGTTGTCTTCGTCGGTGAAGATCGTGGCGTAGTTGCCGAATCCGACGAAGCTCGATCCGGAGGCGTCGAAGGTGCTGCGGAAGACCGAGTACAGGATCGGGTAGACCACGAGTGCACCCAGCAGCACGAGCGCGGGCATCAGGAACGCGAAAGCGATCCCGGGCCGTGCGCGCATCACGGAGACCTTGGCAGGTGTCGGTTTCGGCCCTGAGGGTGCGGCGGCGTCGTTGGCTGTTCCGGCCGGCGATTTCGTGCCGGCAGCGGTGCCGGAGGAGTCACCAGCGCCTGGTGGTTCGTCCGTTGGCGGGGAGGGCGTTGGGGTGGGCATGACGGTGTTGTCCCTTGTCCGGGTCCTGGCGTTCCCAGGCTTGGAGGTGGCTGGAAGCGAGCGGTGCCGCCTGTGCCGGACCAGCCGCGAACGGCTGGTCCGGCACAGGCGGTTGTGTCGCTGCTCGTCAGTCCTTGAAGACCTTGGCCGCGGACGCCTCGAGGGCGCTCTGCGTGCCGGCGACGTCCTTCGGGTTCTTCAGGAAGTCCTGCAGGGCCTTCCACTCGCCCTCGCCCTTGGTGCCACCGAAGGCGGCCGGGGCCTGGTCGGACATGTCGAAGCGGAAGTCGTCGCCCGCCGCGACCAGGGACTTGGCGATCTCCTGCTGCGCGGAGTTCGGGTACGCGGAGTTCGCCAGCTCCTTGTTGGGCGAGAGGAAACCGCCCTCCTGCGCCCAGACGGCGGCGGCCTCGGGTGAGGCGAGGAAGGTCATCAGCGCATTGCTGGCCTTGCCCTCCTTCAGCACCACAGCGGCGTCGCCACCCGTGATGACCGGGGCGTCACCGCCGACCGACGGGAACGGGTAGACCTTGGCGTCCTTGCCGATCTTCGCCTTGGTGTCCTTGGCGATGTTGATGCCGACGAAGTCGCCCTCGAAGACGCTCGCCGCACTCGGGCTGTCGGTGGAGTCGAAAGCCTTCGAGACGGACGTGGGGAAGTCGGTCTGCAGCGCGCCCTTGTTGCCGCCGGCGAGCAGTTCCTTCTTGCCGAACAGCTCGGCGAGGGTGGTGAGCGCCTTCTTGACCGAGGGGTCGGTCCACTTGATCTTGTGCTCGGCGAGCTTGTCGTACTTCTCGGGGCCTGCCTGCGAGAGGTAGATGTTCTCGAACCAGTCCGTGAGCGGCCAGCCGTCGCCGCCGCCGACGGCGACCGGGTCGACACCGGAGTCGGCGATGGTCTGGGCGTTCTTGATGAACTCGTCCCAGGTCTTCGCCTCGCCCACGCCCGCGTTCTTGTACGCGGCGGTGTTGTACCAGATCAGGGACTTGCTGGCGGCCTTGAAGTACAGGCCGTACTGCTTGCCGTCGACGGCGCCGAGGTCCTGCCAGCCCTTGGAGAAGTTCTTCCCCATCTCGGCCTTGGTGCCCTCGTCGAGGGGCTTCAGCCAGCCCTTGTCGGCGAACTGCTTGAGCACGCCCACCTGCGGCAGCAGCGCGACGTTCGGCGGCGCACCGCCCTCGATCTTGGAGCCGAGGAAGGACTCGACGTTGTCGCCGGTGGGGGTGAACTTCACCTCGGCACCGGTCCGCTTCTCGAAGGCCTGAAGAACCTTCTCGAAGTTCTTCTGCTCGTCGCCCGTCCAGACGGCGGCGACTTGAAGCTTCTGACCCTTGAGCTTGGGCAGCTTGACGGTCTCCTTGTCCGCCTGGGAGGCGCCACCGCCCTCCCCCTTGTCGTCGCTGCCGCCGCCACCGCAGGCGGCCGTGAGCGACAGAGCGGCGACGGCGCAGAGCGCTACCGCGCCACGTGCAGCCGACCTGGTGCCGGTCTTGCTGAAGATGCTGGTGTTGCTCCTGGTGCCTGATGCACCCGTCGCACGGACCGTTTTACGCATAGCTCCCGCCGTCCCATCGGAGGCGCGGCCCCGGATCCCGGTCGCCGCGTCGTGGTGGTCACAAGACAGAGGGCCTCTGGTCCCCGCCCTACAGTCCCGTGGGCAAAGTCCTACGCCTGAACGCGGAGAGCCCGCAATACGTTGTCAGCTTTCAAGAACCTCATCTTGACCACTCCGTGATGTGTTCGCAGCGGGTGTGCCCGATTCCTGTCGGTCCACCCCGAGAGACTGCGCCGCCCGGCCGACCGCGCTCGCGAGCAGAGCGAGGTCCGTCGGGCCGTTGCCGAGTTCCCGTACGGGGCGCCGCGTCGGCGGGTCTCCCGCGCGCGTCCAGTCCAGCGGGACGACCGTCGGCCGCTGCGTCGCCGTGCGCGGGATACGGCCCGTGATGCGGCCCGCCTGGAAGGCCGTGGCCGTGCCGCCGGCCTCGATGAGCAAGCCGCGGCCGGGGACCGCGTCCTCGCCGCCCGCGCCTTCGCCGCCGCCCTTCCAGGTCAGCTCGGCGTGCAGCGCCGCCGCCTGGGCGACCGCCGTCGCCGCCGTACGGTCGGGCCGGCCGCTCGCTGCCACGAGGTGCATCCCGAGACGGGCTCCGTCCTTCGCCACGCCCTCCAGGGCGCGCATCACCGAACCTGCGGCCGGGCGCCCCGGGTTACCGAGGGAGGGGTCGACAAGTGTGTCGAAGTCGTCGACAAGGATGACGATTCTGGGGAGAGAAACAGACTGTGCGTCCAAGTGTTGAACGATCGCACCGGCATTGCTGGTCGTGGCGTCGGCCGGCTCTTCCGTGCCGCCGCCCGGCGCGGGGCCGGTCTGCGTGCGGAGGCGGAGCGTGCCCGGTTCGTCACGCGGATCGCTCACGTGGCCCGGGTCGGCCGCGCCGGCCGGTTGGGCCCTGCGACGCTGCTGCGCGGCCAACCTGTGCCCCGAGCGGGCGACTTGGCGCGCGAACCCCTCGTACGTGCCCTCCGGGCCGAACAACTCCGCGCGCCGCTTGAGCTCCCCGCTGATCGACTGGGCGAACTCGCGCATGAGACCCACGTCGTTGGCGGACAGATGGTGCCGGGCGTGGGGCAGCTCCAGGCAAGTGTGCAGACCGTCGGATTCGCCGTCACCGTCGAGGAGGACGAGCCGGAGGCGGTCGGGCGGGCTGCCCACGGCCAGGGACGCGGCGAGCGAGCACAGCAGCTCGGTCTTCCCGGATCCCGGCCGCCCCGTGACGAGGGCGTGCCCATGTGTGAGACCCAGCTCCGCCTCCAGCGAACCGCGCGGCCCCGCGCCGAAGACCAGGGCGGCCCGGCCGCCCGGCGGGACCGTGTTCCCGCCCGCCGCGTTACTCCCGCCCGGTTCGGCCCAGCGCGCGAGCAGCGCCGCGGGCGTGGCGCGGGCGAGGCCCAGTTCGTCGAGGAGCCGGGAGCTGCGGGGGAGCGTCACGACGGACCGTGCCGCCGAGCCCGTGCGGTCACTGGTGCCCTCGGACTCCCGCAGCGGAGCCACGGCCCGGGCGAAGCGTTCCGCCCAGGCGGCCGAGACGGCATCCAGGGTGCAGACGGTGCCGGGGGTGCCCGCTGCCGTCGCGCCCGGGGCCTCCGCGGCGCCCGGTGCCGAGCTGTCCCGGCGTACCACTCGCACCGCTGTCGCGACCGCGCCGCTGAGCAGGGCGAGCGCACCGCACTCACGGAACGCGGCCGACGTGGCGTATGCCGCCCGGACCGTCTCGGAGACGGGGGAGGAGGGCGTCGCGGCGGGTGTCTCCGCGAGGCAGAGCAGATGAATTCCGGCCCGCGGCCCCTCCGCGGCCAGCCGCGCCACCGCGTCACGCAGGGAGGCCGATCCGGGATCGCCGTCGACGATGAGCACGGTGTACGGACCGGAGCCGAACCGGCCTTCTGCGTGCTCGGACTGCTGCCGTGACTCGTCGAGCCGGTGGGTGAGCTCGGCGGCGCGCGCCGCCGCCTGGTCCCGGTCGTAGGCGGTGAGCAGACGGCAGTTCTGCCCGTGTGCCGGACGCAGGTGAGGCAGCCAGCCCAGCCAGGACCACTCCCGGATGCGGTCCTCGGCGTCACGCGAGCGGTCCGCCGAGATCAGCACCATCTCCAGGCTGCTCGGCCCGTGCAGGGCGGCGAGCTGGGCCAGCACCGAACGTGCCAGGCCCATGAGGCGAGGGCGCGGCCCCGCGAGGCCGAGGGCGCCTGCTTCACGCAGGCCGACGGTGACCGGTGCGCCGGGGCGGCCGTCGCCCCGCTGAGCCGTGCCGATCCGTACGGTCAGCGCCTCCGGATGACCGGGCTCGCGCTCCCAGAGCCGGGGGCCGGGGCCGAGTGCGGTGAGCAGGATCGTGGCGGGGTCGGGCCGGCGCTCGTCCTCGGACGGTGCCTGGGCGGAGCCTTCACCGCCGGGTGGGGTCGTCGGACCCAGGCCCGCGGCGGGGCCCTGCGTGCCCACGAACGGCGCCTCGCGCTCCTCGCCCTGCTGACCGCCCGCGAAGCGCCGGGCCCACGCGCCCAGCCCCCGGGGGCGCGGACGCCCGGGCTCCGCACCGGAGGCGCCGGGCGTGAACTGCTGTGCGTAGCGGGCGTGTTGTGCGATGCCCGAGCCGTGCGTGGTGCTGCCGTCGGGCAGGGGACCGCCCGGCGCGTATCCATGGGCGGTTCCCGCCGAACCGTCCGCAGGGCTCTCTGCGGCGTCCTCCCGGGCCCGCACCGCGGCGGCACCGTCCCGGTCGCCGCGCGGACCGGCCGGGCCGGTGCCGGACGCCGTCAGGCGCAGCTGCCCGTTCCCGTCCGGCTGCGTCGGCAGGGAGACGGGCAGGGGCGTCGCGGCCCTGCGGCCGTCGGCCACTGCGAAGTCCGGGGGACCACCGGGCGGTGACGTCTCCACGCGCAGCGCCGACTCCCCGACGCGCAGCGTCGAACCGGGGCGGAAGAGCACCGGCTGTCCGCCGACGGGCGCACCGTCCAGTGTCGTGCCGTTGGTGGAGCCCAGATCGGCGACCGTGACGGCACCGCCGTCGGAGACCGTCACCGCGCAGTGCAGCCGGGAGACGTCCGGGTCGTCCAGCGGAACGTCGGCCTCGGCCGAGCGGCCGAGGCTGACCTTGCCGCCCTGGAGGAGGTGTATGCCGCCTGCGTCCGGGCCCGAGATCACGTGCAGCCGGGCCCTGGCCGAGCCGTAGGCCGCGAGGGCCGGCATGGCCGCGGGGCCGTGCAGAGAGATCACGGCACCGTCGAGGAGCGGGGGCTCGCCCAGGATCTGACGGTGCGGATCGAGCCGCTCCGTGCCCGCGTACACCGCCGCCGCCGAATCCGCCGTCGGCTCCGATCCGCCGCCCTGCCCCGGCACGGCGCCCCCGGACGCCGAGCCGCCGACCGCGGCTGCGGCCGTGGAGACGAGACCGCCCGTCACGGCGGACAGCGGCGTCCCGGCCGGGGCGGTGACGAGGACGTCGCACGCTGCTCCCCCGCTCGGCGCACCCGCCGCGCCAGCCGCACCCGGGGCGCTCGCGCGCGGCCCGAGGGTGACAGTCAGCCGGATCTGCATCGGCCCTCCCGGTCCCAACCACGGTGTGCCGACCGCTTGTGCGGCGAGGCGGTCACCCTCGCCGGCTTCCGCGCCCGGCGCACTTGTCCCACACGGCACAGCACCCCGCGTCCGCGCCGTCCGCGCCGTCCGCGGAGGGGTTCGTTCCACCCCGCGGAGCCACGCGCTTGCGCACAGTGCTGTCGATGCCGCGAGCATCTTCGCACCCGCCACTGACATCGCGTCCCGCTCGCGGCGGTCAATGATCTTGATTTTGCGCCGTCATGCGCAAGAGGGCCTGCCCGGACACTCCGGGGGGATACGATCCGCGCCCCGCGTACGGCGCATTCCGGGGGCCTCGCAGGGGGCCGTCGCCGCCGTGACCCGGCGGCTGCCGGGGCGCGCAACCGTCCTCGCCGCGCGGCGCGTCTTTGCCGGAAGTCGCCCATCCGTTCGCACTCGGCGTCAACCGGTCGCGAGACGGCACTATTGTGGGCGGGATTGCAGTACGACACCAGGGAGCGCATGACGTGCGGCCTGTAGGCAGCAAGTACCTGCTCGAGGAACCGCTGGGCCGCGGCGCCACCGGGACCGTGTGGCGGGCGAGGCAGCGGGAGACAGCGGGCGCGGAAGCGGCCGTCGCCGGTCAGCCGGGCGAAACGGTTGCGATCAAGGTCCTCAAGGAGGAGCTGGCCAACGACCCTGATGTGGTCATGCGCTTCCTGCGGGAGCGCTCTGTCCTTCTCCGGCTCACCCATCACAACATCGTCCGCACGCGCGACCTCGTCGTGGAGGGCGACCTCCTCGCCCTGGTGATGGACCTGATCGACGGGCCCGACCTCTACCGCTACCTGCGCGAGAACGGCCCGTTCGCACCCGTGGCCGCCGCGCTGGTGACGGCTCAGGTCGCCGACGCGCTCGCCGCGAGCCACTCCGACGGTGTCGTGCACCGGGATCTCAAGCCGGCCAACGTGCTGCTGGCCAACGGCCCCGAGGGCATGCGCCCGATGCTCACGGACTTCGGGATCGCGCGGCTCGCCGATTCGCCGGGGCTCACACGCACTCAGGAGTTCGTCGGCACGCCTTCGTACGTGGCGCCGGAGGCGGCCCAGGGCCAGCCCCAGACCTCCGCCGTCGACATCTACGGCGCGGGCATCCTGCTGTACGAGCTGGCGAGCGGTCAGCCGCCCTTCGCCGGAGGCTCGGCGCTCGAGGTGATCCACCGTCACCTGGGCGAGGAGCCGGCGCGTCCGCCGAGCATGCCCGACCCGCTGTGGACGGTGGTCGAGCGGTGCCTGCGCAAGCGCCCGGAGGAGCGGCCGAGCGCCGTGAACCTGGCGAACGCGCTCCGTACGGTCGCGTCCGGCATCGGCGCCGGGGCCACGCCCGAGCAGGCGGCGGCCGCGATGGGTGTCGCCGGGTTGCTCGCACCCGATCCGGCTCCGGCGTCCGTGCCGGAGACAGGCACGGGCCAGGGCGGTGCTGCCGCTGCCGCCGCCGGTGGTGCGGTCGCCGGAGCGGCGGCCGGTGCCGCCGCGGGCGCGGTCGCGGGGAGCGCGGACCCCACGCAGGTGATGCCGAACTCCCCGGCCGCGCAGGCGCAGGCCCAGGGGCCTGGCGGTGGTCAGTACGACCCGAACGCCGCCACCAGCTACATGCCGCAGTCCGCCGGTCAGGGCCCGGGCGGCCAGGGCGGGCAGGGTCCGAACGCGGACCCCACGCAGGTCATGCCGCCCGTGCCCGGAGCACCGCCCCCGCCGGCGCAGTCTCCCGACGTCGGAGGGCCCGACGGTCCGCACCCCTGGGAGAGCCAGATGCGTGCGGCCCGGGACCGCAACGAGCAGACGCAGGTCCAGCCGCTCGACCCGAGCATGGATCCGCTGCGTCGCCGTCCGCACCGCCAGGCGCCGCCGCAGCAGCAGCCGCCCCCCGGCCGCCGTCAGCCCCCGCCGCCGGATTACTACGGCCAGCAGCAACGCCGTCCCGCCCAGCCGCCTCCGCGGCGTTACGAACCGGAGCCTCCTCCGCGACGGGAGCCCCGGCCCCCGCGTGAGCCGCGGCAGCGCAGCGCCCCGATGCGCATTCCCGGACTCGGCTGCCTCAAGGGCTGCCTGTTCATGATCGTGCTGATGGTCGTGGCGGCAGTGCTGGTGTGGAATCTCACTCCGCTTCCCGAGTGGTGGGAACAGGGCAAGAGTTTCTGGGAGTCGGTCGAGAACACCTTCGACAAGATCGGGAATCTGATCGACAGCGCTCCCCAATAGCGCATTCCAGTACGCGAGTTCGGAGATTTGTCGACTTCCTTGCCGGGAATTCCCTCTCGAAAGTGACGGTTGGCGCGGTCCGGTGCCTCAACACCCCTTCCGCCGCGTAGTTTTGTCGCTATGGCACGGAAGATCGGCAGCCGGTACACCGCTCACCAGATCCTGGGCCGCGGCAGCGCCGGCACGGTGTGGCTCGGCGAAGGCCCCGACGGTCCCGTCGCGGTCAAGCTCCTGCGCGAGGATCTCGCCTCGGACGGGGATCTGGTGGAGCGGTTCGTGCAGGAGCGCAGCGCCCTGCTCTGCCTGGACCACCCGAGCGTGGTCGGCGTCCGCGACCTCGTCGTGGACGGCAACGACCTCGCTCTCGTCATGCAGTTGGTCCGAGGCACGGATCTGCGTACGCGCCTCGAGCACGACCACCGCATCGCGCCGCAGCCCGCCGTCGCGATCGCGGCGGACATCGCGGACGGCCTGGCGGCAGCGCACGCGGCGGGCATCGTCCACAGGGACGTCAAGCCGGAGAACGTGCTGCTGGACGCGCTGGCCCCGGCCGGTCCCGGCGGTGCGCCGCCCGCGCTGCTCACGGACTTCGGTGTGGCCAAGCTGATCGACTCACCCCGCACGACGCGGGCCACGTCGATCATCGGCACCCCCGACTACCTGGCGCCGGAGATCGTGGAGGGCCTGCCGCCGCGCGCCTCCGTCGACATATACGCGCTGGCCACCGTCCTCTACGAGCTCCTCGCGGGATTCACGCCGTTCGGCGGCGGACACCCCGGGGCGGTGCTGCGCCGCCACGTCACCGAGTCGGTGGCGCCGCTGCCCGGCATCCCGGATGAACTGTGGCTGCTGATCCACCAGTGCCTGGCCAAGGCCCCCGCTTCCCGGCTGCGCGCCGTCGAGGTGGCGGCGCGGCTGCGCGAGCTGCTGCCCGATCTGGAGGGGCTGCCGACGCTCGACATCGACGAACAGCCCGAGGAGGCCTACGAGTCGTACGAGTACGGGGACCAGGACGGCCCGTACGGCGATCACGGCTCCGGCGAGACCCGCGGCGGCGCCGCATCGACCGGCAGGCACGGGCGTGCGTCCGCAACGGGCGGGCACGGCGGCGGCCCGGGCGCCGCTCACGGCAACGACGGCGGTGCGCACTCGGCCCGATCCGGCCGCGCCGCGGTGCCGCTGGTGCACAGCGGTGCGGGCCCCGACTCCAACCGCGACACCCACACGAGCATGCGCGTGCCCGGCGCCGACGAGCTGGCGGGAGGTGCTCACGGCACGGCACGCACTCCCCGCCCGGCGGGCGAGCCGCGTGCGGGCTCGGCCCGCAACCGTCTCTCGGCGGCAGCGGTGCGGCGGCGGCGCATCAAGCTGAGCGCCGGGGCCGCCGTGATCGCGGCGGTGGCGGGTGTGGGCGGCTGGCTCGCGGCCTCCGGCGACGACGGTGAAACCACGCAGCCGGCGCCCGCGGTCGAACATCCCGAGGAGCCCTGACCGGGGACCGACGGTCGGGCGGGGCCCCGCCCGGGGCGGGGCCGACGCCGGGTGCTCAGACGGGCCGGTTCCGGCCCCCGGCGAGGAACGGCCTCATCGCGCAGCCGTTAGGGTGGAGGTGTGGCGATCCCCGATTTTCCCGAAGAGCTCAAGTCCCTCCGCTCCACCATGGAGTCGATCGAGGTCGTGATGGACCTCGACAAGATGAGGGCCGACATCGCCTCCCTGGAGGAGCAGGCGGCGGCCCCCGACCTGTGGGACGACGTGGAGAACGCGCAGAAGATCACCAGCAAGCTGTCCTATCTCCAGGGCCAGCTGCGGAAGGTCGAGGAACTGCGCTCGCGGATCGACGACGTCGAGGTGCTCTTCGAGCTCGCCGGCGACGAGAACGACGACGATGCTCGCAGTGAGGCGGAGGGCGAACTGAGTTCGCTCCGCAAGTCCGTCGACGAGCTGGAGGTCCGCACGCTGCTCTCCGGCGAGTACGACCCGCGCGAGGCGGTCGTCAGCGTGCGCGCGGAGGCCGGCGGCGTCGACGCCGCGGACTTCGCCGAGCAGCTGATGCGCATGTATCTGCGCTGGAGCGAGCGCCGGGGCTATCCGGCGGAGGTCTACGACACCAGCTACGCGGAGGAGGCCGGCATCAAGTCCGCCACCTTCGCCGTCAAGGCGCCGTACGCGTACGGCACGCTCTCCGTCGAGCAGGGCACGCACCGCATGGTGCGCATCTCGCCGTTCGACAACCAGGGCCGCCGCCAGACGTCCTTCGCGGGTGTCGAGGTTCTGCCCGTCGTCGAACAGGTCGACCACATCGACATCCCGGAGAACGAATTGCGGATCGACGTATTCCGTTCGTCCGGTCCGGGCGGCCAGTCGGTCAACACCACCGACTCCGCGGTCCGTATGACGCACATCCCCACGGGCATCGTCGTCTCCTGCCAGAACGAGAAGTCGCAGATCCAGAACCGTGCCGCAGCCATGCGCGTGATGCAGTCACGTCTGCTCGCCCACCGCCGTCAGGAGGAGCAGGCGAAGATGGATGCGCTCAAGGGGGACGGAGGCAACTCCTGGGGCAGCCAGATGCGTTCGTACGTCCTGCACCCGTATCAAATGGTGAAGGACTTGCGGACAGAACATGAAGTCGGCAATCCCCAAGGCGTTCTCGACGGCGATATCGACGGCTTTCTTGAAGCGGGCATCCGCTGGCGCAAGCAGCAGGAGCAGAAGGACGAAGGCTGAAGAAGTCGCCGAACAGGCCACGCCCGCATAACGATTCGGGCTGTCTCCCCCGAACTCACAGCCCTGCACGGCCAATTCACACCATCCTCGCTTGACTGAGGTGTGAAAACTGGGAAAGCTGTTCGCTCGCATGCCTGTGTCAGGGGCGCGTGCGGGGGTGAGTGATCGGACAGGTTCCGTGTCCCGGCAAGAGGCTCCGCAGCCCGTCACACAGCTGCTCCATTGAAAAATGAAACTACTGGGGGTAGTTGGCCAATGATCAAATCCAAGACGCGGCTGCGTGTGGCGCGCGTTGCTGCCGGCACGGTGTTCGCCGTCGGCGCCTCGCTCACCGCTGCGGGCGCCGCGCAGGCTGCCGAGCCCGAAGGCGCCTCCACGCAGCAGGAGGACGGCCTCGTCGGCGGCCTCCTCGGCGGCGTGATCGGTGGCGGCGACAGCGGTGGTGACACCGGTGGCGACACCGAGGGCACCACCGGCGGTGACACCGGTGGCGACACCGAGGGCACCGTGAGCGGTGGTGTCACGGGTGGCGACACCGAGGGCACCACTGGCGGCGAGACCGACGGCGGCAGCACCACCACCACGGGTGGCGAGACGACCGGCGGCGACACCGGTGGCGACAACGGCGGTGGTGACACCGGCGGTGACACTGGTGGCGACACCGGTGGCGGCGAGGAGCCCGCGACCATCGGCGGCTCCGGCGGCGGCGACGACACCTGCGACCTGAACGACGACAGCGTCGACTGCGAGGGCGGCAACACCCAGCCCGACAGCACCGGCAGCCAGCCCGTCGAGCAGAAGCCGCAGGCGCCGAAGGAGGAGCTGGCCGACACCGGTTCCGCCGAGACGACCTTCCTGCTGGTCGGTGCCGCGACGATGATCGCCGGCGGTGTGGCCTTCCGCATGATGCCGCGCATGATCAACCGCCGTACGGCCGCCTGAAGCACATAGGGCGTACATAGGCAGGCGAGGGGCCCGGGACGCAGCACACATGGCGTCCCGGGCCCCTCGTATGTCCGGAAGTTGTCAGCCGTCCGCAGGTGGCAGGCACCCGGACGGCCGGGCGCGATGCACCCGGCGTGGCCGCACGGTTACGCCGTCGCCATCCGCTGGGCCACGAGCGCGACCGTGAGCAGCGCCAGCAGCAGGGCGAACACCGCCGCGGGGGAGAGGCTCGCAAGGGGCGACTCCCGGTGCAGACGCTCACGCTGTGCACGGCAGACGGCGCAGCGGCCCTCACTGACGGGGCCGGCGCAGTTGGCACACACCAGTCGGTCGCATGTCATGCGAACTCCTCCTCAGTCTGCCAACGACACCGGGGAGTGATCGGTTCCCCAAAGGATGCGGTCCTCCCCTCCACTGTGCCAGTATCCGCGCGCGTGCGCAGAGGCTCGGCCCCGTCCGCCGCTCGGCCGGACCGTCCGTTCCGAAGCTGTGGACGAAAGCACCGCAGATGTCCGCCATGTCCGAAAGGTTGCGTGACCAAGGCCACCAACAACGGACGCCGACTGCGCGCCCTGCGCCGGTTCGCGTAGGGTCACCACACCTCCCCCAGCTCACGCTGGGAGGCGACCCGACCCAGCTGAACCGCTGGGTGGGGGTCCCCTTGGGGCACCTCCCGGCAAAGCCGGGGGGAGCAGCCAGGGGGAGTGCTCCAGGGAGCCGCACCGCGGCTTCCGCTGCCCCTACCCCAGGCCGACGTGGTGTATCCGTGATCCGATTCGACAGCGTCTCCAAGTCCTACCCCAAGCAGAACCGCCCGGCGCTGCACGATGTCTCGCTGGACATCGAGCGCGGTGAGTTCGTCTTCCTGGTGGGATCGTCCGGCTCCGGCAAGTCGACCTTCCTGCGGCTGATCCTCCGCGAGGAGCGCGCCAGCCAGGGTCAGGTGCACGTACTGGGCAAGGACCTCGCGCGGCTGTCCAACTGGAAGGTGCCGCAGATGCGCCGGCAGCTGGGCACCGTGTTCCAGGACTTCCGGCTGCTGGCCAACAAGACGGTCGGTGAGAACGTCGCGTTCGCGCTCGAAGTCATCGGCAAGTCCCGGGTGCAGATCCGCAAGACGGTCCCGGAGGTGCTCGACCTCGTGGGGCTGGGCGGCAAGGACGACCGGATGCCGGGAGAGCTCTCCGGCGGTGAGCAGCAGCGCGTGGCCATCGCCCGGGCGTTCGCCAACCGCCCGATGCTGCTGATCGCGGACGAGCCGACCGGCAACCTCGACCCACAGACCTCCGTCGGAATCATGAAGCTGCTGGACCGGATCAACCGGACCGGCACGACAGTGGTGATGGCGACGCACGACCAGCAGATCGTCGACCAGATGCGCAAGCGGGTCGTCGAGCTGGAGCGCGGCCGGCTCGTGCGTGACCAGACGCGCGGTGTCTACGGCTACCAGCACTGAACCGCCCGGCGGGCGGGCGCCGGCGCTGCGGCAGCCGGCGGGCCCGCGGGCGAACAGTCTGAGCAGTCTGAGCAGTTGAGACGGCAACACACTGAAAGGACGCCATGCGCGCCCAGTTCGTAATGTCGGAGATCAGCGTCGGTCTCCGCCGCAATCTCACGATGACCTTCGCGGTGATCGTGTCGGTAGCCCTGTCTCTGGCTCTCGCGGGCGGCTCGCTGCTCGCGCGCGAACAGGTCAGCACCATGAAGGGCTACTGGTACGACAAGGTCCAGGTGTCGGTCTACCTGTGCAACGAGAACGACGCCGACTCCGACCCGAACTGCGCCAAGGGCGCCGTGACCGCGCAGCAGAAGACGCAGATCCGGACCGAGCTGCAGAAGCTGCGGGTCGTCGACAGGGTCTACCACGAGTCCGCCGACGAGGCGTTCAAGCACTACCAGGAGCAGTTCAAGGACTCTCCGCTCGCGGACAGCCTCACGCCCGACCAGATGCAGGAGTCCTACCGGGTCAAGCTCAAGGACCCGACCAAGTACCGGGTCCTGCAAACGGCGTTCTCCGGCAGACCAGGGGTGCAGGAGGTCCAGGACCAGCGGAACCTGTTGGAGAACCTCTTCAATCTGCTCAACGGCATGAACATCGCTGCCCTGTTCGTGATGGGACTGATGCTGGTCGTTGCGCTGCTCCTGATCGTCAACACGGTCAGGGTCTCCGCGTTCAGCCGCCGTCGTGAGACGGGCATCATGCGGCTCGTCGGCGCGTCCAGTTTCTACATCCAGATGCCGTTCATCCTGGAGGCGGCGATCGCCGGCCTGATCGGCGCGGGCTTCGCATGCGTACTCCTCGTCGGCGGCAAGTTCTTCCTCATCGACAGCTGGCTCGCGGAGAAGATCGCTCTCATCAACTTCATCGGCTGGGACGCGGTGTTGAAGGTTCTGCCACTGCTCATCGCCGTGGGAGTCCTGATGCCTGCGGTGGCAGCGTTCTTCACGCTTCGCAAGTACTTGAAGGTGTGACGCACGACGCGGACGCCGTACGGCCAACGGGCCGTGCGGCGGCCCTCGTCTGGCCTAGACTCCGAATCATGTCGGACTCGTGGTATTCCGCCCCATCCCCCGACAAACACAGGGGAAGCTCCCGGCAACTGCGCCGCGGAGCGGGTCTGGCACTGGTTTTCGCGAGCGTGCTCGCGACGGGAGCGGCAACCGGTGCCTGGGGCGACGGCGTTCGGGCCTTCGCGGGCTCACATGACCTGGCGGCGGGGGAGTCCCCCGCGGAAGCGAACTTCGGTGGCGGCGCCTACGGCGACGCCGCGAGCAGAACAGCCGGTCTGCACGAGGACACAGAGCGCGCTCGCGAGGACGGCGCCCCGTCCGACGGTGAAGAGGCCGAGGAGCTGGTGAGCCGCAGCGGCGACCGGTGGTCCTCCGCCTACACGGCACGCGAGTACGAGGGTCTGCAGCGAAGCCTGGACGGCGAATACGTCGGCGTCGGCATATCCGTGCGCCGCGAACGGGACGCGCAGGGCCCCCCGTCCGTGGCCGTGGCGCGGGTCGCGCCCGGAAGTCCCGCTGCCCGTGCGGGTGTTCAGCGTGGCGACCGACTGCGCGCCGTCGACGGTGAGGACGTCTCCGACCATCCCGTCACCGACGTGGTCGCCCGGCTGCGCGGCTCCGAGACCGGCGGCCGTTCCGCGGACCCGTCCCCGCTCGGCAGCAGTGTCGACCTGGAACTGGACCGCGACGGGCAGCAGTGGAAGGAGACCCTGCGAAGGGTGCGGCTCAACACCGACGCCGTGACCGTCGAGCGCATGGGGCCCACCGTCACCCGCATCAAGGTCTCCTCCTTCACCAAGGGCGCCGCGGAGCAGGTCCGCGAGGCCGTCACCCGGCAGGTTCCGGCCGGCTCCGGCATCCTGCTCGACCTGCGCGGCAACTCCGGCGGGCTGATCAACGAGGCGGTCACCGCCGCGTCCGTCTTCCTCAAAGGCGGCCTCGTCGCCACGTACGAGCAGCACGGCATGCAGCGCGCCCTCTACGCCGACGCCCGTCCCGGTGCGGCGGCGGTGGGCAGGGCGGCGCCGCCGCTGGTCGTGCTCGTGGACGGCGGCACGATGAGCGCCGCGGAGCTGCTGACCGGAGCGCTGCAGGACCGCGGGCGGGCCGTCGTCGTCGGCTCCCGCACCTTCGGCAAGGGATCGGTGCAGATGCCGCGGAAGCTGCCGGACGGTTCGGTCGCGGAGCTGACCGTCGGGCACTACGCCACCCCCTCGGGCCGCTCCCTCGACGGCGAGGGCATCACGCCGGACCTGCCGATAGACGCCTCCGGGGACGCCGCCGATCGTGCCCGCACAGTATTGAGTGGCCTGGAGGCCCGGTCGTAGTGGGAGAATGGCCGGGCTATGGCGAAGAAGGACGACAAGAACAAGGGCAAGGCCAAGAAGGCCAAGGACGCGGGCGGCCGTAAGCTCGTCGCGCAGAACAAGAAGGCGCGGCACGACTACCTCATCCTCGACACCTACGAGTGCGGCATCGCGCTCACCGGCACCGAGGTCAAGTCACTGCGGGCGGGCCGCGCTTCGCTGGTCGACGGCTTCGCCCAGCTGGACGACGGCGAGGTCTGGCTGCACAACGTGCACATCCCCGAATACGCACAGGGCACGTGGACGAACCACTCGGCCCGGCGGAAGCGGAAGCTGCTGCTGCACCGCTGGGAGATCGACAAGCTGATCGGCAAGACCCAGGAGACGGGTCACACGCTGGTGCCGCTCCAGCTGTACTTCCTGAACGGGCGGGCGAAGGTCGAGATCGCGCTGGCCAAGGGCAAGAAGGAGTACGACAAGCGGCACGCGCTGCGCGAGAAGCAGGACCGGCGCGAGTCGGACCGGGCCATCGCCGCAGCGCGCCGGCGGCAGCGGGTGAAGGCCTGAGCGCAGCCCGTGCGGACACGGACTGTAAGGAAACCCAACAGTCTGTGTCGACGGATGCTGATGGGCCATGTTCGCGGTACCGCCGAGGCCCGTGCCCAGGCCGTCCGGCGCCGGGAATACGCGGCGGCGTAAAAGAGTTGGCCCTGGTGTGACGAGGTCACGTACCATGGTCACAGCGCCGTCCGCGAGGACGGTGGGTTGTCAACTCAACATGGGGATGATCGGTTTCGACAGCGGATGTCGAAGCAGGTGAAGCGAGCCGAGGAACGCGGCAATGATCTCGTTAACCATGTGCCGCAAAAAAATAATCGCCAATACTAAGCGCGATTCCTTCGCCCTCGCTGCCTGAGCAGCGAGCGTGAAGTGTCAGCCCGGGTAAGTTCCCGCCCCGGATCCTGGCATCAGCTAGGGGACTCACCGCGTAGGCCCGGTCACGGGGCCTGCCGGGACATCAAACAGTGACTGAGCCCGTCGGAGACTTGTCCACGTGATCTCCGGGGCTGAGAAAATCGAAGTGGACTGCGCTCGGAGAAGCCCTTCTTCCGCTCCGTTGGACGCGGGTTCGATTCCCGCCATCTCCACGAGTGCGAGGGTGACCTGTGTCCGCGGAAAGCGCGGACCGGGTCGCCCTCGCTGTTTTTGCGAGGCTTCGCCTCGCGGGGCGGGGGCTCCGCCACCCGCACCCCCGGCGGGGGCTTTGCCCCCGGCACCCCCCTTGCGGGGGCTTCGCCCCCGGCGCCCCCCTTGCGGGGGCTGCGCCCCCGGCACCCCGGCGTGGCTGGGGTTTGGTGCTTGCATCCCCTGGCCGGGGCGGCGCCCCCGGCGCCCCCCTTGCGGGGGCTGCGCCCCCGGCGCCCCCCTTGCGGGGGCTGCGCCCCCGGCACCCCGGCGTGGCTGGGGTTTGGTGCTTGCATCCCCTGGCCGGGGCTGCGCCCCCCTGCGCCCGGCGTGGCTGGGGGTCGGTGCTCGCATCCCCTGGGTAGGGCCTTCGCCTTCAGCGCCCCGCCGCGGCTGGGGTTCGTCGCCCACTGACCTTGGTGCCGGGCTCTCGGCGCCCCGAACCACCGCTGCCCCGGGCCCTGCCGGGGGAGGCGAGGCACGCGGCGGGGAGGACGTACGTACCGGTGGGGCGCGGCGCAGACCGCGGGCGGCTCTCCGGCGGGGCCGCGTCGGCTCGACAAAGGCGGTGACTGGGGCTTCGGTCGGGCCTGGCTTCCGTGCTGTGATGGTGGGCATGGACCGTAAGGAAAAGAATCCGGGGGACGGGCGCAGCCTCCCCGCCGAGTTGTACCTGCTGGCGTGCGACACGGAGAAGGAGAGGCTCACCAAGCGGGACGTGCTCGGCAGTGTGCTGCGTGCCGCTGTGCTCATCGAGCTGACCGACCGTGGCTGCCTCACCGATGAGGACGGCAGGGCACGCACCGTCGGCGACAGGCGCACCGGCGATCCGCTGCTCGACGACGCGTTGCGCGGCATAGCCGCCGAGAAGCGTCCGCGTAAGTGGAAGACGCTGGTGCAGCGGAACCGCAAGCAGACCTTCGAGGCCGTGGAGCGGCAGCTCGAGAAGGAGCGGCTGATCCGGATCGAGCGTCGTACGTGGTTCCCCCACATCGTCGTGGTGAAGGACGCCGCACTGGCCAAGCGGCTCCACGGGGAGGCCGTCGAGACGCTGACGGGGGGCCGCCCCGTCGAGCAGTTCACGACCCGCCAGGCCGCGCTGACCGCGCTCGCCGCGGTGGGCGGGCTGCCCACCGTCACGTCCGGCAAGGACAGGCGTGAGCACAAGGAGCGCATCAAGGCGCTGACGGAGCGCGCCGGCGAGGCGGGTCCCGCGCTGAAGAAGGCGCTCCAGGAGATGCAGATCGCCACCGCGACGGCCATCGGAGCCGCGGCAAGCGTCGGCACCCAGTGAGGAGGGCAGGGAGGAGGTCGGCGGATGGAGCATGAGCCTCACGCGCGACCCGGCCCCGCCGACCAGGAGCCGCTGGGCCCTGATTCGCTCACCTGGAAGTATTTCGGCGACTGGCGCGGGGTGCTGCTCGCCCCCTGGGCGGGCGTGATGCAGAACATGCACCCCGGGCTGGGTGCCGGAGTCGCCGAGCACTCCCGGTTCTTCGAGGAGCGGTGGCAGCGGCTCTTCCGCTCGCTGTATCCGATCGGCGGCGTCGTGTACGACGGCCCGCGCGCGGCCGAGACCGCACGTCAGGTCCGCGGTTACCACAACATGATCAAGGGCGTGGACGAGCAGGGCCGCCCGTATCACGCTCTCGATCCGGACACCTTCTACTGGGCGCACTCCACCTTCTTCATGCTCACGATGCTCGTCGCGGACCGGTTCGGGCCGGGTCTGAGTGAGGACGAGAAGCGGCAGCTCTTCGACGAACACGTGCGCTGGTGGCGGCTGTACGGGATGAGCATGCGGCCCGTTCCGGAGAGCTGGCCCGACTTCGAGGCGTACTGGGACCGGATGGCCCGCGAGGTGCTGGAGGACAATCAGCCGGCCCGCGACGTGCTCGACATCCGTCTCATCGCCAGGCCGCCGGCGTTCTCGTGGATGCCGCACTTCGTGTGGCGTGCGCTGCGCGGGCCGCAGGCCCGGTTCACGGTGTGGTTCACCGTCGGGCTGTTTCCCGCCCCGGTCCGCGAGCGGCTCGGCCACCGCTGGACCGTGCGGGACGAGCGGAGGCTGCGGCGCATCGGGAGGCTCGTCGACCACGCGTGGCGGTTCGTGCCGTTCAGGTACCGCTACCACCCGCGGGCCCGCGCAGGCTGGGCGCGCGAGGCCGGACTGCGGGCCGCGGACGCTCCCCAAGTGGAGTCGCCCGTACGGAACTCGCCGCTGTCGGAGGAAATGAATTCGCCCAAGCACTATGTGCCGCCGGCCGCGTACGACACCCGTTGACTGTTTCGCCGTGTGACACCGATATGGCCGCTCCGATAAGGCCGTATTGCACTTTCTCCCCTGCGCCTCAGGGCTGTTGACCCCCTAACGGGGCGTCGCTAGCTTCGTCGTCATGCTCAACTCGCCCGGATTCACCCAGCGCCGTGCCGTGGACTTCCGGCGCGTCGCCTCCGCGCTCTGTAGCTGAGCCCGTCCCCGGCGCGGCGGCACGACGCCCGCGTCCACTTCCCCATTCGCCGTTCGCGCCTGCCGCATTCGGCACTGAATTCCGCGCTCTTCGGCCGCCCGCGCACCGTTCGCCGGTGGCCCGGCGGCGTATGCCCGTACAGCACTCGCACCTGAACGAACCGGGACACGAACATGCCCAGGCCCGCTCCTGACCACCACCGATCCCCGACCCGACCACTCGGCCTGCTGCCGCGAGGGCACCGGAGTCTCGCGCTCCTTCTCGCCCTCACCGCCCCCGCGCTGCTTGTGAGTTGCGCACAGCAGGACAGCGCCGGCGGCACGAGTGACGCGAAGCTCGCCAAGACGGAGATTCCCAAGGAGGCATCCCCGAAGACGACGATCACCATCGGTGCGCCCGAGGACCGCGTGCTGCTCGAACTCTCCGGCGCGGCGAAGAAGCTGCCGTTCAAGGTGAAGTGGGCGAACATCAGCGGCGGTCCGCAGTGCTCCGAGGCATTCCGCGCGCATTCGCTGGATCTGTGCTCGTCGGCGGAAGTGCCGTCCATACACGCCCATTGGACGAGTCTGGACACGAAACTCGTCGCGGCGGAGTTCCGCAAGGATCCGAAGAAGAATCCCATCTACCGGCTGGGAATCGCCCCGGGTGCAGACATCGGCTCCTTGAAGGATCTGCGCGGCAAGAAGATCGCGTACAGCCCCGGACAGGCCCAGGGCGCCCTCGTGTTGCGCATCCTGCGCAAGGCCGGTCTGAAGAAGGACGACGTGAAGCTCGTCGAGATGCCCAGCACCGGGGACGTCTACCCGACGGCGCTCGGCGAGCGTCAGGTCGACGCCGCACCGCTCGGCGCGGTCAACCTCAAGCGCTACCCGGAGAAATACGGCAAGGACGGCGGCAAGCTCATCCCACACGGGCTCCGCGACGACGCGTCCCATCTCTGGGCGCCGACCGAGACCGTGGCGGACCCGAAGAAGGCCGCCGCCATCAGGGAGTTCATCACGTTCTGGGCGCGCGCCCAGGTGTGGGCGTACGAGCACCCGAAGGCGTGGGTCGACGGCTACGCCGTCAAGGACCAGGGCCTCAGCCCCAAGGACGGCGAGTACCTCCACAAGCACAACGGTGAGCCGGAGATACCGGCCGACTGGGACGCGGCCATCCAGCGGCAGCAGAAGACGGTCGACCTGATCGCCAAGGAGACGGACCAGAAGAAGTTCGACGCGGAGACGCTCTTCGACCGGCGCTTCGAGCACGTAGCCGCCGACGCCCTCGAAGCGGGCGGCGGCAAGGAGAAGGAGAAGGAGAAGCCGTGAGCGCCGTGACCACCCAGACCCTCGGGCGCCTGACGGGCGCCGTACGGCGGGGGCCGCGCACGAGGACGGGCCCGCGTCTCGCACCGGGCCGCCCGATCCGCTTCGGCAAGGCCCTCGGACCGGTGCTGCTGCTCGCGGTGTGGTCGGCCGGGTCCGCGGCGGGGCTGATCGAGCCCCGTCTGCTGTCGGCTCCGTGGACGGTCGTGAACACCGCGGGCGACCTCATCGCCGACGGCCGGCTTCAGGGCCATCTGGCCAGTTCGGCCCAACGCGTGGCGCTGGGCCTGGTGTTCGGGACCCTGAGCGGGGTGCTCCTGGCCGTCGCCGCAGGACTGAGCCGCATCGGCGAGGGCCTCATCGACGGGCCGGTCCAGGTGAAGCGGGCGCTGCCGTCGCTGGCGCTGGTGCCGCTGCTGGTGCTGTGGTTCGGGATCGGCGAGTCGATGAAGGTCATCACCGTCGCGCTCGCCGTCTTCGTACCCGTCTACATCCACACCCACAACGGGCTGCGCACCATCGACAGCCGCTACGTCGAACTGTCGGAGACGGTGCGGCTGAACCGGCGTCAGTTCATCCGCCATGTCGTGCTGCCCGGAGCGCTGCCCGGCTTCCTGCTCGGCATGCGCTTCGCCGTGACGGCGGCCTGGCTCACCCTCGTCGTCGTCGAACAGGTCAACGCCACCAGCGGACTCGGCTACATGATGGAGCTGGCACGCACGTACGGACAGACCGAGATCATCATCGTCGGACTGGTGGTGTACGGGCTGCTGGGCCTCTTCTCCGACGGGCTGGTGCGATACGCGGAGAGGAAGGTGCTGTCATGGCGACGGACACTCGCGAGCTGAGCGCGGCGGCACGTGCACGTACGGCCGTCCGCATCCACGGGCTGGAGCGCTCCTTCCGGGACCGGAAGGTCCTCGAAGGGCTCGAACTCGACATCCGGGCAGGCGAGTTCGTTGCGCTGCTGGGCCGTAGCGGCTCCGGCAAATCGACGCTGCTGCGTGCTCTCGCGGGCCTGGACCACAACGTGTCCGGAAAGGGCCTGCTGAGCGCGCCGGCGAACGTCTCCGTGGTCTTCCAGGACGCGCGACTGCTGCCGTGGAAACGGGTCCTGGACAACGTGCTGCTCGGGCTGACCGGTTCGGACGCGCGCGGGCGCGGGCGCGCCGCGCTGGACGAAGTGGGCCTGGCCGACAGGGAGTCGGCGTTGCCCGTCGAGCTGTCCGGCGGGGAGCAGCAGCGTGTCTCGCTGGCGCGCTCCCTCGTACGTGAACCCGAACTGCTGCTCGCCGACGAGCCGTTCGGGGCACTCGACGCCCTCACCCGCATCCGCATGCACAAACTGCTGAGGAAGCTGTGCGCGGCGCACCGTCCCGCCGTGTTGCTGGTCACGCACGACGTGGACGAGGCGATCGAACTCGCCGACCGTGTCGCAGTGTTGGAGGACGGCCGCATCACGGCGGACGTCCCCGTCGAGCTGGACGGTCCGCGTACGCACGGCTCGAAGGAGTACGCGGAGCTGCGCGAGTCCCTTCTGGCACGGCTGGGCGTCGACGAGGCGGAGCGCGGCGGGCGCGGTTCCTCGCAGGAGCTTTCCAGGGAACACGAGAAGGAAGAGGTCTCCGCGTGACCACGAATGCGTCCGGGCCCGGCAGGCAGGCCCGGGAGAGAGAGCTCCATCTCAATCTGTTCATCTATCCGGGCGGCCACCACGAGGCCGCCTGGCGGCACAGCTCGTCCGACCCGGACCGGCTGCTGGACATCCGCTTCTACCAGGATCTGGCCCGCAGCGCGGAGGCGGTCGCGTTCGACGGCGTCTTCTTCGCCGACGGACCGGCCCTGGCCGACAACGTCCGCTACGCGAGCCGCTTCCGCCTCGAACCGTTCACGTGGCTGTCGGCCATCGCGGCCGCCACCGAACGCATCGGCCTCATCGGCACGGCGTCCACGACGTACTCCGATCCGTACAACCTGGCGCGGCTCTTCGCCTCCCTGGACCATCTCAGCGGGGGACGGGCCGGCTGGAACATCGTCACCACCGGGGCACCGCAGGCGGCTCAGAACTTCGGCCTCGACGCACACCCCGTGCACGCGGAACGCTACGAGCGCGCCCGCGACTTCCTCGAAGTCGTCACCAAACTCTGGGACAGCTGGGAGGACGAAGCGCTCGTCGCCGACCAGCGCAGCGGCCTCTTCGCCGACACCGACCGCATCCACACCGTGGACCACGAGGGTCCGCTGCTGAAGGTGCGCGGTCCGCTGAACATCCCCCGCCCACCGCAGGGCAGGCCCGTCTACGTACAGGCGGGCTCGTCGGAGGACGGTCGGGCGTTCGCGGCGCGGTACGCGGAAGCGATCTTCACCGCGCATCAGACGCTGCGCAGCGGCCAGGACTTCTACGCCGACATCAAGAAGCGCGCGGCCCGGTTCGGCCGCGAGCCGGGGCAGTTGCTGGTGCTGCCAGGCATCAGCCCGTTCATCGCGTCCACCGAGACGGAGGCGCGGCGGCTGCACGAGGACTTCAACGAGCTGACGCAGCCCGAGTATTCGCTCGAACTGCTCCACCGGCTCCTCGGGATCCGTCTGACGCCCGAGCAGCTGGACGGGCCCGTGCCGCGTGAGCTGATCGAGACCGAGGGCGAGCGCGGGAACGGCAGCCGCTTCCAGCTCGTCCTCGACATCGTCGAACGCGAACAGCCCACTGTGCGGCAGCTGTTGCACCGGCTGGCGGGCGCGCGGGGCCACCGCGTCTTCGCGGGCACTCCCGAGCAGGTCGCCGACCAGATCCAGCAGTGGTACGAGCAGGGAGCGGCCGACGGCTTCAACGTCATGCCGCCGTGGCTGCCCGGCGGCTTCGACCTCTTCGCGGATCACGTGGTGCCGATCCTGTGCGAACGCGGCCTCTTCCGGAGCGCCTACACCGGCCGAACGCTGCGCGAACACTACGGACTGGCACGCCCGTCGAGCCGATACGCACCTCAGGGCTCTGCCGTCTCCGTGGCCTGAGCGGAACGGGAACTCAAGCACACGGAGCAGGCGTGAGCGAGTGGTGACAAAGTCTCCCGCACCTCCGGGGAGACCGGCGCGATCGTCGCGTCACCTGCCGGGGCGGTTCATGGGCGACGTGGCGTACGAGGACGACGGGTCCCGGCTTTCCGGCGCGGCCTGGGGGGCGTCGTCCTCCGTCGTGTTGTTCCAGTTGGTCGTCGGCCGGCGTCCGACGAATTTGCCGAAGACCAGTGCCGCCGTGGTGGCGGTGAGCACGCCGGGCACCATCGAGTAGACGCCCGTTTCCAGCGGCCCGAGGAGTGGGTCGATCTGCTTCCACAGGAGGACCGTGAGGGCGCCGGTGAGCATCCCGGCCTTGGCGCCGGCCGCCGTCATCCGCGGCCAGAACAGCGACAGGAGGATCACCGGACCGAAGGCCGCTCCGAATCCCGCCCAGGCGTAGGCGACGATGTCGAGTACCGCGCCGCCGCTCAGCGCGATCACATAGGCGGCCAGCGCCACGGCGAGCACGCTCAGCCGCCCGATCAGCAGCAGCAACCCGTCGGAGGGCTGTCGCTTGAGGAACGCCCGGTAGAGGTCCTCGGTGAGGGACGTGGCCGAGACCAGCAGCTGGCTGTCCGCCGTGGACTTGATCGCGGCAAGCACGGCTACGAGCAGGATCGCCGCGATCCAGGGTGAGGTCAGACCTGCGGACAGTTTGATGAAGACCGTCTCCGGGTTGTTCAGCGGCTTGTCGAGGGCGGCGATCCCGGCAAGCCCGATGAGGGACGCGCCCACCAGGACGACGGTCACCCAGGCCACGCCCAGCCGGCGGGCGAGCGGTATCTCCCGTGTGCTGCGGATACTCATGAAGCGGGTCAGGATGTGGGGCTGGCCGAAGTAGCCGAGACCCCAGGCGAGCAGCGAGATCATTCCGATGGCCCCGAGCGGCTCGCCCGCCGTCCACGTCCTGTCGGCGAAGGACGCCTTGGCCGCCGGGTCGAGCAGTGCAGGCTCCGCCGCGGTGAGTTGACTCTGCAAAGCGTCGAAACCGCCGAGCTTCCAGATGGCGACAGCGGGGAGGGCGATGGCCGCGAGGAACATCAGTGTGCCCTGAATGGAGTGGCTGACGCTCAGGGCCCGGAATCCGCCGAGGATGGTGTAGATGACGATCACGACGGCGAAGACGGTGAGTCCCAACTCGAAGCCGGCGCCGAAGACATCGTCGGCCAGGAGCCCGCAGGCGACCAGACCGCTGGCGACGTAGACGGTGAAGAACACGATGGTGACGACGGCCGAGAGGAGCCGTATCACCCTGCTCCGGTCTTCGAAACGTTTCTCCAGGTACGAGGGCAGGGTCACGGCACCGACCCGCTCGGTGTAGACACGCAAGCGGGGTGCGACAAGACGCCAGTTGAGATAAGTGCCGATGATCAGGCCGACGGCGATCCACGTGGCACCGATCCCGGCCGCGTACACGGCGCCGGGCAGGCCCAGGAACAGCCAGCCGGACATGTCGGCGGCTCCGGCGGACAAGGCGGCTGCCGGGGCGGAGAGTTGACGGCTGGCGACGGTGAAGTCGTCGAACGTGGCCGTTTCTCCGTGCGTCATCACGCCGACCATGACCATCGCGATCAGAAAGATCCCGAAGGTGAGCATGGCCGGGACGGTCAGGGCGAACATTTCTTACTCCCTGTGCTGGGAAGCGACCGCGAGCGGCGTCGGCACCTGCCGCGCAATGGGCCACACTTTCGGGTTTGCAGAGACGGAGCCTAAGAAGATGCAGCGCGTACGGGCGAGGGAATCCGGGGCCGAACGTCGTGATCGGTTCCGGATTGTGATGCGTGACCAGTGCAATCGTGATGCGTGACCAGTGCATCTGCCTCGGTCGGCCCGCCGGGGTCAGGGCCCCGGACCCCGGCCCCGGCGGGCCGAGCGACCGGCTGCTCCATGCGGTTCCCCCTCAAGGACGACCGGCTCGCGGAGAGGGGGCAGTTCACCGGAGTTCGCCGAGTGAACTGCAGCTCGACGGCGCACGCCCTATGCGCGAGGTCCCTCGTGCAGGACCGCGAACAGGCCCTCGGCGCGGGCGCCGTCCGGCATCTGCCACGGTCCGTAGACATGGCCTGCCGCTCCCTGCGGAAGCCTGAGTGCTCCGTCCGGGGCGGGTCGCAGCACCCTCTCCAGGCGCAGGAACCTGCCGTCCGGGAGGGGCACTTCGGTGCACTCCCGATCGTCGGAGGGTGCCGCCGCGGTGGCCGTGATGTGCGTGCTCGCAGGGCCCTCTCCCGTGAAGAAGCGGGTGACCTCCCGGTCAGGGGTGTCGCTGACGCTCTGGGCCTGCGGCTCGGCCCGGCCCTCGATCAGGGCAAGCAACTGGGCCGTCATCACCGGGTCGTGGCAACCGTCGTAGGCCCAACGCTGCCCGAGAACGCCGTGCTCCATGGTGCCGATGAGTGCGTGATCCGCCCCGTCGAGCGGCGCACCCCGGTAGGTCAGCGGCACCAGGTAGGCGACCGGTTCGCTGCCCGAGGTGTCGGCGGCAACCATGAATTCGATCCCCACCTCACCCCGCGGATCGTCCAGCCGGAAGCCGCCGGCCTTGGCCAACTGCGGTCCGCCCGCGCCGCGGTACCACGGACGGGAGGAGAGCCAGGGCGTGAGAAGTTCGAGCTTCGTCGGCTTTACGGTGCTGTGGTGGATGATGGCCATGCGAACGTCCTCCTCCGTCGAGCGACCACGATCTTCACAACTCCCCCTCATTTGGAGCCGCGAGGGTGGTGCAGCCCGACGAGATCACGAGCGGGGCCGGCTCCTCAAGCCATCCCGCAGTGACGGTCGAACCCTATTTCTGTAACGGGACGGGTGGGACGTCGTTGCGTCGCCGCCCCGCCCGTCGTGCCTGGGGCCGAGCCACGGAGATGGGGGCGACGATAGTCCTGACCAGCGCAAATCCTCGCCTTCAGGGGTGAGTTGGAGGCGGGCGGGTGCGGCTACGTGCCGCCAGGGGAGGGCCGGGGCAGCGGGTTGCGGCGCCCCGGTATCCGCGCGGCACCGTATTGGTTGACAGCAGCATGTCACCGTGTTGTCACAGCAGTGTCCAATAATCAGTAAAAAGAGCGACTCATCACATTTATACCTTCACATTTACGATACATTTTCTCCTTCAACAAGGAGGGGGCGTGCTCACCATCGTGGGAGGCGCGCGTGAAGTGACATGGGTGAAAAGTCAGAGCCGCCCCGGGACAGTGGTGCTGGACCGGTTTTCGTGGACAGCAGCGGAGGGCGGCGCCGTACGTGGCGCCGACTCGGCTTGGCAATGGGGGCAGTCGGCGGCGGATATGCGCTGATCGTGGCAGTGACCGTGATCGGCGGGAGCTCCGATGCGCCGTGGGGGGTGCTGATACCAGGGTCGGACGACAAGGCCGCGAGGGTCGTTCCGGAACAGGGCGAGTCGCAGACGAAGGCCCCCTGGGCAGACGGGTCCCGCTTGGGCGAGCCGAGCGCCTATCCGTCCGCGACGGACAGCGGGCCGGGCGACAACGGTGCACGCACGCCCGGGACTTCGTCGGACACCTCTCCCGCAGCTCGCGCCGCCGCGGGGACGGGTGTCAAGGCGAAGGGTTCAGGCAGCGGCACATTTGCCGACGCCGGAGGCACGAGCAAGGGCAACACCGGGGGGAGTGCGACCGGTTCGGGCAGCGCGGGCGGTAACGGTGGCAGCACCGGCGGACCCGCGCCCGCGGATCCGACCACCGAGCCCCCGGAAGGCGGCGCCACCGGGTCGACCGGCGGCACGGCGACCCCCACACCCGGACCGACGGAGTCCCCCGATCCCCAGTCGGAGGGCGGCCTCCTCGGCGGGATCCTCGGCGGTCCGAGCAGCACTGTGGCGGCGGGTGCCGAGTGACGCAAAGCCCCGCACGCCCCCGGCGGACGCGGCTGCCACTGCGCTACCTCCTGCCGGCCGTTCTGCTCGTCGTCGTCGTGGTGATGATGCTGCTGCGCGGCTACGTGCACAGTGAGTTCCTCGCCGACCACCGGGTACGGCCCCCGGCCGCCACCGACGCCGTACCGGAGAAGGTCCTCTCGGGGGGGCCGGTTCTCGATGCACGCGGGGCCGAACCCGTCAGTTACCGCGTGCCCGACCACAAGATCGTGCTGACCTTCGACGACGGTCCCGACCCGGAGTGGACGCCGAAGATCCTCGACAAGCTCGCCCAATACGACGCGCACGCCGTCTTCTTCGTCACCGGCACCATGACCTCCCGCTATCCGGACCTGGTGCGGCGGATGGTCGACGAGGGGCACGAAGTGGGGCTGCACACCTTCAACCACCCCGACCTGTCCTACCAGTCCTCCTCGCGCATCCACCGTGAACTCGCGCAGAGCCAGCTCGCGTTGGCGGGTGCGGCGGGAGTGCACACGTCGCTGTTCCGGCCGCCGTACTCCTCCACCGCGGACGCGCTCGACAACAAGTCGTGGCCCGTCACCCGCGAGATCGCGAAGCGCGGCTACATCAGCGCATTCATCGACACCGACAGCGAGGACTGGGCACGTCCGGGCGTCGACGAGATCGTGCGCCGCTCCACCCCGGAGCCGGGCAAGGGCGCGATCGTGCTGATGCACGACTCGGGGGGCAACCGTTCGCAGACGGTGGCCGCACTGGACCGGATGCTGCCGCAGTTCGAGGCACAGGGGTACCAATTCCCGCGGCTGACCGAGGCGTTGGGCGCGCCGAGCCCGCACACCGCCGTGCACGGGCTCGACTTGTGGAAGAGCCGTGCCTTCGTCGCGGCGGTGGGCGTCTCCGACAACCTCATCGGCGTGCTCATCGTCGCGCTGATCGTGGCCGGCGTCCTCGTCCTCGGACGGTTCGTGCTGATGATCGTCCTGTCGTCCGTGCACGTCCGGCGCGTCAGGCCCCGCCGACCGCGAGGAGGCGCACCGGAGGCTGTGGCAGGGCGGGGGCCGCCTGTCACGGAGCCCGTCACCGTGCTCGTGCCCGCCTACAACGAGCGCGAGTGCATCGCCAACACCGTGCGCTCCCTCGCGGCGAGCGACCACCCGGTCGAGGTGATCGTCATCGACGACGGCTCCACGGACGGCACCCCCGACATCGTCGAAGCACTCGGCCTGCCCGGTGTCCGCGTGCTGCGCCAGGCCAACGCCGGCAAGTCCGTGGCCCTCAACACCGGCCTGCGGCATGCCACGTTCGAGCTCATCGTGATGATGGACGGTGACACCGTCTTCGAACCCTCGACCGTGCGGGAACTCGTGCAGCCCTTCGCCGATCCGCGCGTCGGCGCCGTCGCCGGCAACGCGAAGGTCGGCAACCGCCGCAAGCTGATCGGGGCGTGGCAGCACATCGAGTACGTGATGGGCTTCAACCTCGACCGCCGCATGTACGACGTGCTGCGCTGCATGCCCACGATCCCGGGCGCCGTCGGTGCGTTCCGGCGGACGGCGCTGCAACGCGTCGGCGGCATGAGCGACGACACGCTGGCCGAGGACACCGACGTCACGATGGCCCTGCACCGCGATGGCTGGCACGTCGGGTACGCCGAGCGTGCGCGGGCCTGGACCGAGGCGCCGGAGACCGTGGCGCAGCTGTGGTCGCAGCGCTACCGCTGGAGCTACGGCACCATGCAGGCGATCTGGAAGCACCGCCGGGCGGTACTGGACCGCGGCCCGTCGGGACGCTTCGGCCGTGTCGGGCTGCCGCTCGTGACGATGTTCACGGTGCTCGCGCCGATGCTGGCGCCGCTGATAGACGTCTTCCTCGTCTACGGGCTGGTCTTCGGGCCCGCGATGCGGACATTGGAGGCCTGGCTGGTCGTGCTGCTCGTGCAGGGAGCGTGTGCGGCGTACGCGTTCCGACTGGACCGCGAACGTCTGACGCCGCTGCTGACCCTGCCCCTCCAGCAGTTGATGTACAGGCAGTTGATGTACCTGGTGCTGATGCAGTCCTTGATCACCGCGCTCACGGGCGGGCGGCTGGGCTGGCAGAAGCTGCGCCGTACGGGTCTGTTGAACTCCGCTCCAGGCGCGCACGCCACGTCCACGGACGATCCGCGGACCGGTGGCACCACGGGGACCAGAGAGAAAAGCACCGTCGGATGACCACCAGCCCGGCCACGGAGCCCTCCCCGGCGGCCACTTGCTCGGGTGACGTGTCGAAGAAGCGCGCGCCCGGGGGTGCGCCGCCCCTGCGGGATCGCTATCTCGACCTGCTGCGGGCGGTCGCCCTGGTGCGCGTCGTCGTCTACCACACCTTCAACTGGGCCTGGCTGACGTTCCTCTTCCCGTCCATGGGCGTGATGTTCGCCCTGGCGGGCTCGCTGATGGCGCGGTCACTGGGACGGCCCGCGGCCACCGTCGTACGAAGCAGGGTCCGCAGACTGCTGCTGCCGCTCTGGCTGTACGGGGCGGTGCTGCTGACGACGCTCTTCGCACAGGGGTGGAGGCCCGGCCACAGCGCGGGAGCGTGGCTGCGCATGCTGTGCTGGATCGTGCCGCTGGGCAGCCCGCCCTACCCGGACGAGATCGGCGGCAACGGCGGTCTGCTGGACGCCACTTGGGCGGCGGAGACAGCCGGGCCCCTGTGGTACCTGCGGGCCTATCTGTGGTTCGTGCTGGCCTCGCCGCTGCTGCTGCGTGCCTTCCGGCGGCTGCCGTGGGTGACGCTGCTGATGCCGCTCGCGCTGACCGCCGTCGTCGGCACGGGTGTGGTGACGGTTCCCGGCGAGACCGGCGAGGCCGTCACCGACTTCGCCGTGTACGCCTCCTGCTGGCTGCTGGGCTTCGCGCACCACGACGGGCTGCTGCGGCGCATCCCCATGTACGCCGTGGCACTCGCGGCTCCCGTTGTGATGGGCGCCGGCCTGTGGTGGGCGAGCGGCCACCTGGGCGAGGAGGGCTGGGACCTCAACGACATCCCGCTCGGCCAGGCTCTCTGGTCGTTCGGCTTCTGTCTGCTGCTGCTCCGCGTCAGTCCGTCCTGGCATAGCCTGCCCGTTCCGCTGAGCCGCCTCGAACGCCCGGTCACGCTGGCCAACTCCCGTGCCGTCACGCTCTATCTGTGGCACCAGCCGGCGCTCGTCGCGACCGTCCCGCTGCTCGACCTGCTGTGGCGCATCCCGGCGATCGGTGATTCGGAGACGTGGTCGGCCGCGCTGGAGAGCTGGTCCGACGTGCTGATGTTCCTGGCCGTGTGGCCGCTGGTGGCGCTGCTGATCGCGGCCTTCGGATGGGCCGAGGACGTGGCCGCCAAGCGACGACCACGGCTGTGGCCGCGTACGAGGCCACCGGAGCCGGAGACGCACGGGTCCACGAAGCCGAGGACGCCTGCCGCACCTCTCACCGGCACCGGCAGCGGCAGGTGAGCGCAAGGTTTCCTGTACGACACCTCCCGGCACGGCACCGAAACGAGCCGTCCCTAACTTCGGGAGCATCCGGCAGTGACACCCGGCAGAGACGCCGGCCGTGAACCGCCGGACCGCAACCCGGAACCTGTGGAGGTGCCATGACCGCTGCGACCGCTGTGCCCGGCAGCACCGACGAGAACTCGCGCAAGAAGGGCCGCTGGATCGAGCACTGGGATCCGGAGGACGAGACGTTCTGGCGGGAGAGCGGCGAGCGCGTCGCGCACCGCAACCTGCTGCTGTCGGTCTTCTCCGAGCACATCGGCTTCTCCGTGTGGACGCTGTGGTCGGTCCTGGTGCTGTTCATGGGACCCGAGTACGGAGTCGACCCGGCCGGGAAGTTCCTGCTGATCTCCATGGCGACGCTCGTCGGCGCGGTGGCGCGGGTGCCCTACACCTTCGCCGTCGCCCGCTTCGGCGGCCGCAACTGGACGGTCATCAGCGCGGCCATGCTGCTGTTGCCGACCGTGGCGGCGCTGGTGGTGATGGAACCGGGCACGTCCTACGGGACGTTCCTGGTGGTCGCGCTGCTCGCAGGCGTGGGAGGAGGCAACTTCGCCTCCTCCATGACCAACATCAACTCCTTCTTCCCGCTGCGCCGCAAGGGCTGGGCCCTCGGCGTCAACGCGGGCGGCGGCAACATCGGCGTCCCCGTCGTGCAGCTCGCCGGTCTCGCGGTGATCGCCACGGCCGGAGCCGGCCATCCACGCGTCCTGCTCGGCCTCTACATCCCGCTGATCCTGCTCGCCACCGCCTGCTCCGCACGCTGGATGGACAACCTCACGCCGGTACGCAACGACACCGGGGCCGCCAAGGGGGCGGTGCGGGACGCCCACACCTGGATCATGTCCTTCCTCTACATCGGGACCTTCGGCTCCTTCATCGGCTACAGCTTCGCCTTCGGGCTCGTGCTCCAGACGCAGTTCGCCCGTACGCCGCTTCAGGCCGCCTCGCTCACCTTCCTCGGGCCGCTGCTGGGTTCGCTCGTGCGTCCGCTGGGCGGGCAGCTCGCCGACCGCTTCGGCGGAGCGCGGATCACGCTGTGGAACTTCGCCGGGATGGGCGTCGCGACGCTCGTGGTCGTGGCGGCCTCGCTGCGCGAATCGCTGCCGGTCTTCCTCGTGGGCTTCACGGCGCTGTTCGTGCTGAGCGGCATCGGGAACGGGTCGACGTACAAGATGATCCCGGCAATCTTCCACGCCAAGGCACTGGCGGACGGCAGGAGCGGCGAGGCCGCGGCGGCGGAGGCCCGCCGGCTGTCGGGCGCCGCCATGGGTCTGATCGGGGCGGTCGGCGCGCTCGGCGGACTGGGAATCAATCTGGCCTTCCGGCAGTCGTTTGAGACGGTGGGGACAGGAACGGCGGCATACCTCACCTTCCTGGGCTTCTACGGTGTGTGCTGCGCGGTCACCTGGGCCGTCTATCTGCGGCGTCCGGCCGCGCCCCGAGGCGGTCGGGACGGCGACCGGGCCGCACCGCCGGCGAGCAGGGAGAGGCAGCCCGCCGCATACGCCGAGGTGTGAGGGGTGTGACCTCCCGACGTAACAGCCGGGAAACCCCGGAGCACCGAGCCCGTCATCCGCCGTTGACAGGCTCGGTGTTCCGTACGAACAGGGGCGGAGCGAGAAGGACATGCGGGAGCAGACAGAAAGCAGTGCGGCGCGGGACGCACCCGGGCAGGACACACCGCCCGGTCACGGCACCCCGCGCGCGCAGCACGAGCCGCAGGGGAAGCCGAAGCCGCTCGCCGGCTTCACCGTCGGCGTCACCGCCGCCCGCCGCGCCGAGGAGCTGGGCGCCCTGCTGGAGCGCCGCGGCGCGGAGGTGCTGCACGCCCCGGCGCTGCGCATCGTCCCGCTCGCCGACGACAGCGAACTCCTCGACGCCACCAAGGCCCTCGTCGAGCGCGCCCCCGACACCGTGATCGCGACGACGGCGATCGGCTTCCGCGGCTGGGTCGAGGCCGCTGAGGGGTGGGGCTTCGGCGCCGAACTGCTCACGTGCCTGGGCGAGGTGGAGGTGCTCGCCCGCGGCCCGAAGGTGCGCGGCGCCATCCGCGCGGCCGGACTGAAGGAAGCCTGGTCGCCGGAGTCGGAGTCCATGGCCGAAGTGCTCGACCGGCTCCTCGCACAAGGCGTGGACGGACGGCGCATCGCGCTGCAGTTGCACGGTGAGCCGCTCCCCGGGTTCGTGGAATCGCTGCGGGAGGCGGGCGCTGAGGTCGTCGGTGTGCCGGTCTACCGCTGGATGCCGCCGGAGGACATCGCTCCCGTGGACCGCCTGATCGACGCGATCCTCGCCCGCGGCGTCGACGCCCTGGCTTTCACCAGCGCGCCCGCCGCCGCCTCGCTGCTGGAGCGTGCCGCGCTCCGCGGCGTACGGGAGGCGTTGCTGGGGGCGATGCGTACGGACGTGCTCGCGGCATGCGTGGGCCCGGTGACGGCGGCGCCGCTGGAGAACCACGACGTGCCGACGGTGCAGCCGGAACGCTTCCGGCTGGGCCCCCTCGTACAGCTGCTCTGCACCGAACTGCCGGGCCGGCTGCGGGCGTTGCCCGTCGCGGGCCACCGGATCGAGATCCGCGGAAGGGCCGTCGTCGTCGACGGCGAGCTGCGGACGGTGCAGCCCGCGGGCATGGCGCTGCTGCGGTCACTGGCCCGCCGCCCCGGCTGGGTCGTCTCCCGGGCCGAGCTGCTGCGTGCCCTGCCCGGCTCCGGGACGGACGAGCACGCGGTGGAGACCGCGATGGCGCGGCTGCGCGTCGCGCTGGGCGCCCCCAAGCTGATCCAGACCGTCGTCAAGCGCGGCTACCGGCTCGCCCTCGACGCCGCCTCGGACAGCGGCAAGTACGACGGCCCGCCGCCCGTCGCGGGGCCCTGAGCCCCGGAAGCCCCACGGGTCACTACTGGCTGAAGCTGTCGATGAAGTCCTGCTGGCACTCCTGCTGCTCGGCCGTCGTGGCCGCCTTCTCCGTGCAGTCCTGGAATTCCTGGTAGTCCCCGGAGCCCACCAAAGACACCGCGAAGACCAGGATGGCCGAGGAGCCGACGAGCGCGAGGGCCCCGATCACCGCGCCGACCATGGCGAGGGTGCCGTTCGTGGCCTCGCCCCGCTTGCCGCGCCGGAAGCCGACTATGCCGAAGATCAGCGCGAGCAGCCCGAGGACGACCCCGCCCAGGATCGTCCAGAACAGCAGCGCCCCGATCAGCCCGAGCGTGAGAGCCGCGGTGCCCATGCCGTTGCGCGGCGGCCGTGCGGGCTCCCACCTCTCCTCCCCGTAGCCGGGGCCTGCGCCACCGTGCCCCTGGTGGGCCTGTCCCCAGCTCTGCGGTGAAGTCATGGTGTGAGTCCTTACGGTGCGCTCGGGATCCGGGTAGCCACGGTTCTGCCCCGGCTCCCGCCCTGTTACTCCTGCCGGGCATCGTGGCAGGTGCGCCGGGATGCCGGTTCGCGTACGGTTGACGGCTGCCCTTGGGCGAGCCCGAGAAGACGCAGCAGGCCGCGGTCAGGCGCGGCATCCGTCCTCGCCCCGGGCCCCGAGGGGCCTGAACCAGCAGAAGGGGGCCGCGTCGTTGGCAGCGCAGCACGACTCCGTCCGGGAGCGGGAGATCCGTGAGGAGCAGGAGCACCTGGACGGTGTCTACCGCCGGCTCGAGGAGAAGATCCACGAAGCCGAGTTCCTGATGGACGACGCCTCGAAGCGTGCCCAGGTCGGCACCCCGGGAGCGCTGGCGGAGCGTGACGCGCAGGTCTTCCGCGCCGGAGTGCACCTCAACAAGCTGAACCGCGAGTTCGAGGACTTCCTCTTTGGACGCATCGACCTGCTCCCCGGCGCCGACGCACAGAGGGGCCCGGACGGCGCGTACACGTCCGTGGAACCCGCCGAGGGCTCCGTGCGCCCGGACGGATCGGCCGAGATCGCCGAGACACTGCACGTCGGACGGATGGGCGTGCTCGACGCCGACTACACCCCCCTCGTCATCGACTGGCGCGCACCGGCCGCCGCGCCCTTCTACCGCGCGACGCCCGTCGCGCCTGGACGTGTCGTGCGGCGCCGGGTCATCCGCAGCAAGGGCCGCAAGGTCCTCGGCGTCGAGGACGACCTTCTGCGCCCCGAGATCACCGCCCGCCTCGACGGCCGGGAGCTGTCCGTCATCGGCGACGGCGCGCTCATGGCCGCGCTCGGGCGGGCCCGCGGCCACGTGATGCGGGACATCGTCTCCTCCATCCAGGCCGAGCAGGATCTCGTCATCCGCGCGCCCGCGGCGTCCGTCACGGAGGTCGAGGGCGGCCCGGGTACCGGCAAGACCGCCGTGGCGCTGCACCGCGCCGCCTACCTCCTCTACCAGGACAGGCGGCGGTACGCGGGCGGCATCCTCGTCGTCAGCCCGACGCCGCTCCTCGTCTCCTACACGGAGGGCGTGCTGCCCTCGCTCGGCGAGGAGGGGCAGGTCGCCATCCGGGCGCTCGGGTCGCTGGTCGAGGGCGCCGAGGCCGCGACGTACGACGAACAGCACGTCGCCCGCGTCAAGGGATCGGCGCGCATGGCGAAGGTCCTCCACAGGGCGGCGCGCAGCGCGCTGGCCACCGGCGAAGCGCCCGACGTGCTGCGCGTGGTGGCCTTTCGCAACCGTGTCGAGCTGGACGCCGCCGAGCTGCGCCACGTACGGCAGCAGGTGCTCGGCGGCACCGCGCCCGTCAACCTCATGCGCCCCCGTGCCCGCAAGTTCCTGCTGGACGCCCTGTGGGAGAAGTCGGGGGCAGGACGCCGGTACACCGATCCGGAGCTGGAGGCCGAGGCGCGCGAGGGGTTCGACGAGGACATCTCCTCCGAGGACGATTTCATCGCCTTCCTCGACGCCTGGTGGCCGGAGCTGACGCCGCGCCGGGTGCTGGCCTCGCTCGCCGACGAGGAGAATCTCGCGCGCATCGCGGGGGCCTCCTCCCGGTCGGCCCGTGGCGGACGGCCCGCCGGGCAGGGCAGGACGAGGACGGCGGGCCGGGGCCGCGGCCGCCGCCTGATGGACGCCGACGAGGCGAAGGCCGTCGCCGCCTCGCTGCGCCGCCTCGACGCGGACGGCCAGGGCCCGCTCTCCGTGCACGACGTGGCGCTCCTGGACGAGCTGCGCGTCCTGCTCGGCACGCCGCCGAAGCCGCGCAGGCGCGGGTCGGACACCTCGTACGGGGACGTCGCGGTCTGGGGCGACCCGATGGAACAGCTCACCGGGCTGGACGAGTTGACGACGGCCGCCGACCGCGACCCCACCTCACGGCGTGAGCGCGCCGAACTGCAGACGGAGGAGCGGACCGACTACGCGCACGTCATCGTCGACGAGGCACAGGATCTGACGCCCATGCAGTGGCGGATGGTCGGCCGCCGCGGCCGGCACGCCACCTGGACAGTCGTCGGCGATCCGGCCCAGAGCTCGTGGCCGGACACCGAGGAGGCGGCCGACGCACGCACGGAGGCACTGGGCGCACGGCCGCGCCGGCGCTTCGAACTGACCGTCAACTACCGCAACCCGGCCGAGATCGCGGAGCTCGCGGACCGGGTGCTGGCGCTGGCGATGCCGGGCATGGCGCCCCCGAAGGCGGTTCGCTCGACGGGCCTGCGCCCCCGGTTCGCCGCGGTACGGGGCGAGTTGGGTGCGGTGGTGCGCGAGGAGGCGGAGCGTGCGCTGGCGGAGGTGGACGGCACCGTGGGCGTCGTAGTTCCGATGGGCCGCAGGGATGAGGCCCGTGAATGGCTGGCAGGGCTGGGCGACCGCGTCGTGGCCCTGGGAAGCCTGGAGGCCAAGGGACTTGAGTACGACGCGACGCTCGTGGTCTCTCCCGCAGAGATCGCCGGCACCACCCGGGACGAGCACGGTGGGGGTGGTGCCGGTACGGCCGGCGGGGGAGGAGCGATGGCCGGGCTGCGCGTGCTCTACGTGGCTCTCACGAGGGCGACGCAGCGGTTGACGGTGCTGTCCGCGGAGCCCGATCTGCCCGACGCGGACGGTGTCCCGGAACTGCTCAGAGACTGACGGGAATCGCCACCGGGGAGGGGAATCGCTCGCTGGGCCTGTTTGTTAGCCTGGATGTGGCACCGGCCCGATCCATGCCCCCGGGCCCAACCATTGTCGCTTCGAGCGACCACTTGCCGCGAGGCGAGCTGGCGGGTCGGTGTCACCAAAGACTTCAGCTTCCACGTCTGTGAAGCTCTCCGTTGGGGTTCGTGTCCTCGGCCTTCAGCCGATGATGCGGACCCCTTCCGCCTGCGGGCCCTTGCGACCCTCCGCGATCTCGAATTCGACCCGCTGGGTGTCCTGCAGACTGCGGTAGCCCTCTCCGTGGATCGAGCTGTAGTGGACGAATACGTCCGGTCCGCCGTCCTCCTGGGCGATGAAGCCGTAGCCCTTCTCGGCGTTGAACCACTTGACAGTGCCCTGAGCCATTCCTGGTCTCCCTGTATGCATATGGGGTTTGCGGGCCGATCCTAGGCTGAGATGGGGCGCTTTGAAGTGATTTGGGGCGTAGACACAGAGTTTCGCGCCGGGGTCGGTAGAAGGGGCCGGAGGAGTACCCATCACGGTCATCTCGTACTGTGGAAGGCTCTTTCCGTGCCCGAAGCCGGGGTGATCCGCGGGTTACCCCGTACCGGGTGGTAGGTGGGACGATCTGTTGACGTGCCCCACCCCTGGGCGCCAATACTTCGGCGCTGCGGTTCGGTGCGGAGCAACGCGTCAAGGGAAAGCAGAGGGAAGTCGGCAAATGAGCGCGCCCAGCGTCTCCTACTCGATGACTGTCCGCCTGGAGGTCCCCGCCGGAGGGACCGCGGTCAGCCAGATCACCACGGTCGTGGAGTCGTCGGGCGGTTCGGTCACCGGCCTCGATGTCACCGCCTCGGGTCACGAGCGGCTGCGTATCGACGTCACGATCGCCGCCTCGTCCACGGCGCACGCCGAAGAGATCGTCGCCGAACTGCGGGGCATCGAGGGCGTCGCCCTCGGCAAGGTCTCCGACCGTACGTTCCTGATGCACCTCGGCGGCAAGATCGAGATGTCGTCGAAGCACCCCATTCGCAATCGCGACGACCTCTCCATGGTCTACACGCCGGGCGTGGCCCGTGTGTGCACGCAGATCGCGGAACACCCCGAGGACGCGCGGCGGTTGACGATCAAGCGCAACAGCGTCGCCGTCGTCACGGACGGCTCGGCGGTGCTGGGCCTGGGCAACATCGGCCCGCAGGCCGCGCTGCCGGTGATGGAGGGCAAGGCCGCCCTCTTCAAGCGCTTCGCCGGGATCGACGCCTGGCCGATCTGCCTCGACACCCAGGACACCGACGCGATCGTGGAGATCGTGCGGGCGCTGGCGCCGGGCTTCGCCGGGATCAACCTCGAGGACATCTCCGCGCCGCGCTGCTTCGAGATCGAGGCGCGGCTGCGCGAGCTCGTCGACATCCCCGTCTTCCACGACGACCAGCACGGCACGGCCATCGTCGTGCTCGCCGCGCTCTACAACGCGCTGCGCGTCGTGGACAAGCGCATCGAGGACATCCGCGTGGTGATGTCCGGCGCGGGAGCCGCCGGTACGGCCATCCTGAAGCTGCTGCTGGAGGCGGGCGTCAAGCACGCGATCGTCGCCGACATCCACGGTGTGGTCCACGACGGGCGCGAGGACCTCGTCGATGAGGCGGAGGGCTCGCCGCTGCGCTGGATCGGGGAGAACACCAACTCCGAAGGCGTCACGGGCACCTTGAAGGACGCCGTGGTCGGCACGGACGTCTTCATCGGCGTCTCCGCGCCCAACGTGCTCGGCGGCGAGGACGTGGCCCGCATGGCGGAGGGCGCGATCGTGTTCGCTCTCGCCAATCCCGACCCCGAGATCGACCCGGCCGTGGCGCGCGAGACGGCCTCCGTCGTCGCGACGGGCCGTTCCGACTTCCCGAACCAGATCAATAATGTGCTGGTCTTCCCCGGCGTCTTCCGCGGCCTGCTGGACGCGCAGTCGCGGTCCGTCAACGACGAGATGATGATCGCGGCGGCGCGGGCGCTGGCCGACGTGGTGCTCGAGGACGAGCTGAACCCGAACTACATCATCCCCAGCGTCTTCAACGAGAAGGTCTCCGGAGCCGTCGCGGGCGCCGTGCGGGACGCGGCGCGCGCCGCCGGTGAGGCGACTGTCACACATGCGCCGGCGGTGACGACGGCGGCAGCCGCCACCGCGGCGGACGGTCCCCTGGACTGAGCACGCCGGCACGGCGCAGGCGTCAGCGGAGCTCCTCACGTGCTACTCGGCGGTTTGCGCGGCCCATCGGGGGTACGCACGGCCTGGTGAGCTCGGACCGTGAGCGGTCAGGGGTGACGGCGCTCACCCCGTGGCGGCACGGCGCGTCGCGAGGTGCAGGGTCACGGCGCCCCCTCTAGGGTTGCGGCAGACACAAGCCTGTGGGGCGTCAGCACAGCGGGGCCTTCGCCGCCGCTCGTGTGACTCCGCAGCTGTCAGAACGTTCCGGATTGGCTTTCCCGCCGCACGTAGGGGCAGGATTCGTTCCCGGGGGACTTCGTCCTGGGGATTCCCCAAAGGGGCGGGAGGGTCTCAAAGCAGACCCTGGTCAGGGGACTGTCCGAGGGCCCTGGCAGCATCGGCTTCGATCTCACGCCTCATCGGCAAGAAGAACACGGGAGTAACGAGTTATGAACCGCAGTGAGCTGGTGGCCGCTCTCTCCGAGCGCGCCGAGGTGACCCGTAAGGACGCCGACGCCGTTCTGGCCGCCCTCGCCGAGACCATCGGCGAGGTCGTCTCCAAGGGCGACGAGAAGGTCACCATCCCGGGTTTCCTCACCTTCGAGCGCACGCACCGTGCGGCCCGGACCGCGCGGAACCCGCAGACCGGCGACCCGATCGAGATTCCGGCCGGGTACAGCGTGAAGGTGTCGGCCGGCTCCAAGCTCAAGGAAGCCGCGAAGGGCAAGTAAGCGGCCCACTCGCCGGGCACGGCTCACGGCCGTCCCGGACCACGCACGACAAGGGCGGTCACCCCAGTGAGGGTGACCGCCCTTCGTGTGCCTCGGGCCGGGCCGGAGCCGCGGCCGTACGGGCCCCGGGCTAGGACCTGTCCGGCGGATCCTCTCGGGCCCGCGACGCCTGGCACGCACGCTCGCTGCGTTGTCGGAGTCATCCGAGTACGCCCAGTACGAGGATGAGCCTCCGCCTTGCGATCGCACGCACCAGGCGCCGCGGGCTGGTCCTCAAAGATCCGCCGGACAGGTCCTAGCTAGGGGCGCTCGGCCTTGGCGCCGAGTTCCGCGAGCTTCTTCATGAAGTTCTCGTAGCCGCGGTTGATCAGGTCGATGCCGTGGACGCGGGAGGTGCCCTGGGCGGCGAGCGCCGCGATCAGGTACGAGAATCCGCCGCGCAGGTCGGGGATGATCAGATCCGACCCCTGCAGTTTCGTCGGCCCGGAAACCACCGCGGAGTGCAGGAAGTTGCGCTGCCCGAAGCGGCAGGCGGAGCCGCCGAGGCACTCGCGGTAGAGCTGGATGTGGGCGCCCATCTGGTTCAGCGCGGAGGTGAAGCCCAGACGGGACTCGTAGACCGTCTCGTGGACGATGGACAGGCCCGTGGCCTGGGTGAGGGCCACGACCAGCGGCTGCTGCCAGTCGGTCTGGAAGCCGGGGTGCACGTCCGTCTCCAGCGCGATGGACTTCAGTGGGCCGCCCGGGTGCCAGAAGCGGATGCCCTCGTCGAGGACCTCGAAGGCTCCGCCGACCTTGCGGAAGGTGTTGAGGAAGGTCATCATCTCGCGCTGGCTGGCGCCCCGCACGAAGACCTGGCCCTCGGTGGCAAGCGCCGCGCTCGCCCACGAGGCGGCCTCGAGGCGGTCGGGAAGAGCGCTGTGGGTGTAGCCGCCCAGCTTGTCCACGCCGGTGATGCGGATCGTTCGGTCCGTGTCCATCGAGATGATCGCGCCCATCTTCTGCAGCACGCAGATGAGGTCCTCGATCTCGGGCTCGACGGCGGCGTTGCTCAGCTCGGTGGAGCCCTCCGCGAGGACCGCAGTGAGCAGCACCTGCTCGGTGGAGCCGACGGACGGGTACGGCAGGCGGATCTTGGTGCCGCGCAGCCGCTGCGGCGCCTCCAGGTACTGGCCGTCGGCTCGCTTCTCGATCGTCGCACCGAACTGGCGCAGCACGTCGAAGTGGAAGTCGACGGGACGGCCGCCGATGTCGCAGCCGCCCAGGCCCGGGATGAAGGCGTGCCCCAGGCGGTGCAGCAGGGGGCCGCAGAAGAGGATCGGGATGCGGGAGGAGCCCGCGTGCGCGTCGATGTCGGCGACGTTCGCGCTCTCGACGTACGAAGGGTCGAGTACCAGCTCGCCGGTCTCCTCACCGGCGGTCACGGTCGTGCCGTGCAGTTGCAGAAGCCCCCGCACGACCCGCACATCGCGGATGTCGGGGACGTTGCGGAGCCTGCTCGGCTCGCTTCCCAGCAGCGCGGCGACCATCGCCTTCGGAACGAGGTTCTTCGCGCCACGGACACGGATCTCGCCATCGAGCGGTGTGCCGCCGTGGACGAGCAGGACGTCGTCGGTCATGGATCTCCGCGTTCCTGAAGACGGTTCGGGGCAGATGATTCGGGGCCTCGTGGGCCCGGCCGGCCCCTGGAGAAGCTCCGGGGCAAGGACGAAGGACAATCGTAATGGTGATGGCTCAGCGGCGCGTACGGGCCGTAGCGGGACCGGCCGCACACGGGGTGAGCGGCATCACGTTGTGTGGAGGAGCAGCGTCCGGGCCGTGACCGCGGTTGCGGATACGGGGTGGATCGTGCGGGGGTGTGCCGGTGCTTGTGCGCGGAATCTGCGGAGATTCGGTGCACGGCTGGTGACCAGGGCAGACGTCCCATCCCGGGTTCCGGATCCGGCCGTTGGCTCCCACGGAAGGCCCACGTGCGGGATCATTGCCGCATGACCGAGGTGTCCTCGCTCACCGGGCGGCTGCTGGTCGCCACCCCGGTGCTCGCCGACCCGAACTTCGACCGTGCCGTGGTGCTGCTGCTCGACCACGACGCGGAGGGTTCGCTCGGGGTGGTGCTCAACCGCCCCACGCCCGTCGACGTCGGCGACATCCTGGAGCCCTGGGCCGCGCTCGCCGGAGAGCCCGGCGTCGTCTTCCAGGGCGGGCCCGTCTCGCTGGACGCCGCGCTGGGCGTGGCGGTGGTCCCCGCGTCGCAGGGCAGCGGGCACGCGGACGGGGAGCGGCCGGAGGCCGAGCAGGACGGTGGCGGACCCTCGGGCGCGGCCGGCGAGGAGGGGCGTGACGGGCCGCTGGGCTGGCGCCGCGTGCACGGTGCGATCGGCCTGGTCGATCTGGAGGCGCCGCCGGAGCTGCTCGCCGCCGAGCTGGGCTCTCTGCGCATCTTCGCCGGGTATGCGGGCTGGGGCCCGGGTCAGCTCGAGAAGGAGTTGTCCGAGGGCGCGTGGTATGTCGTCGAGTCCGAGCCGGGCGACGTCTCCTCGCCGTCGCCGGAGCGTCTGTGGCGGTCCGTCCTGCGGCGGCAGCGCAGTGAACTGGCGATGGTGGCCACATACCCGGACGATGCCTCGCTGAATTAGGCTTGGTCCGCATGAGCACTCTTGAGCCTGAGCGCGGTACGGGCACCGGCACGCTCGTCGAGCCGACCCCGCAGACATCGCACGGAGACGGCGACCACGAACGGTTCGCCCATTACGTCCAGAAGGACAAGATCATGGCGAGCGCCATGGACGGGACTCCCGTGGTGGCGCTCTGCGGCAAGGTCTGGGTCCCGGGTCGTGACCCGAAGAAATACCCGGTCTGTCCCATGTGCAAGGAGATCTACGAGACGATGAGCTCCGGCGGTGACAAGGACGGCAAGGGCGGCGGCAAGGACGGCAAGGGCGGCGGCAAGTAACTGCCCGGCGCCGGCGCGAGAGCGGCGGCGCTGACCCTCCTGTCAGGACCGTTCGGCCCGTCCGGCTCTCCGTGCAAGGCTCACAGTGCGCCCCGTCCGTCCCTCTTTCCGGGACGGACGGGGCGCGCTGGCGTGTGTGGGGGCGGGCGCTGTTGCGTGCGCTTCCGCGCGTGCTTCCGGGCGCACTCGGGAAACGGATTGGTCGAGACCTATTGCCCGGGCGGGTGACGGCTCGTAACCTCCTGTGCGGTTGTGCGACGCGGAACTTGCGTTGCGAATTCTGCAATGCCCTATGAGGGTTGGGGGACTCGCCGTGAAGTCGACCGTACGGACCGCCGCATCGCTGGCGGCACTCGCACTGACGGGGACGCTGCTGGCGGGCTGCGCGCCCTCCACGTCCGGCGGCGGCCCCCGGAACGACGAGAAGAGCGGCACTGTGCGGGTGTGGCTCTTCCGTGAGGTCGGCAACAAGCCGAAGGAAGACGTCGTACGGGGCGTCGTGCGGAAGTTCGAGAAGCGCCACGACGATGTGCGCGTCGACGTGCAGTACATCCCCGTCGACAGCCGCGCGGAGAAGATCAAGGGAGCCTTCAACGACCCGGCGTCGGCGCCCGATGTCATCGAGTACGGCAACACCGACACCGCCGGCTACGTCGAGGACGGCGGACTGGCCGATGTGAGCGCCGAGTTCGCCGACTGGCCGGAGGCCCGCGAGGTCGATCCGACGGCGAGGAAGTCGGTGACCGTCGGCGGCAAGGTCTACGGCGCTCCGTTCTTCGTCGGAGTGCGCGCCCTCTACTACCGCACGGACATCTTCCGCGACCTGGGCATCGAGCCGCCCCGGACGCTGGACGAAGTCGCCGCCGCAGCACGCCGGATACGCGCGGAGCGGCCCGGCATGTACGGCATCGCGGTGGGCGGCGCGTACACCTATGGCGCTCTGCCGTTCATCTGGGCGCACGGCGGCGAACTCGCCACGAAGCAGAAGGACGGCACCTTACGCGCCGCCGTCGACAGCGCACGCGCCCAGCGCGGAATCACCGCCTACACCCGCCTGTTCGGCGACGACAACTGCCCGGCCGCGAAGTGCGCGGAGATGGGCGGCAACGACAACGTCGAGGCCTTCGCGGCCGGCAAGGCCGGAATGGTCGTCGCCGGCGACTTCAACCGCCGCGCGATGGACGACGGAAAAGTCAAGGGCGACTACGACGTGGTGCCGCTGCCCGGCACCGAACGCGGCAGCATCGCCCCCGCCTTCGCCGGCGGCAACAACATCGGCGTACTGAAGAGCAGTTCGCACCGGACCCTCGCCGTGGAGCTGATGCGGGAACTGGCGGGAAAGGCCACGCAGCGACAGCTCTTCGACGCCATGGGATTCCTGCCCACCTTCACCGACACGCGCGAACAGGCGGCCCGGAAGGAGCCGTTCGTCGAACCGTTCGTCGAAACCCTCGACGCCGGGACGGAGTTCGTGCCGGCCACACCCGCGTGGGCGGAGATCGACGCCTCACTCGTACTGCCGACGATGTTCCAGCAGATCGCCGGGAAGACCTCCGGCGTGGACGAGGCGGCCGGCGATGCCGCACGGAAGATGGACGAGGCGTTCGCCGAGTGAGCGCCCTCGCCCCGGCACCGCGGACGAGCGTGGCCGAGGTGACGCCGCGGGCGGGCCGCCGGCCACCGCATCCGCCCGTACGACAGGGGCGCCTCACCCCGTGGCTGTATCTGGCTCCCGCTCTCGTGGTGCTCGCCGCTCTGCTGGCCTATCCCGTCTACCAATTGGGCCTGATCTCGCTCCTGGAGTACACCCAGGCACAGGTCAGCGGTGGCGAGCCCACATCGTTCCGGGGTCTCGGCAACTACGCCGAACTCTTCGCGGACGGCCAGTTCCGGCAGGTCCTGCTGGCGACGGTGCTCTTCGCCGCCGCCTGCGTGCTCGGCACCCTCGCCACGGGCTGCGCCCTCGCGGTGCTGCTCACGCGGGTACGGGCGCTGCCGCGGCTCCTGGTGACGACAGCGGCTCTCGGCGCGTGGGCGACCCCGGCCATCACCGGTTCCACGGTCTGGGTGTTCCTCTTCGACGCCGATTTCGGGCCGGTCAACAGGGTGCTGGGGCTGGGGGACTTCTCCTGGACGTACGGGCGGATGAGCGCCTTCGCGCTGGTCTTCCTCGAGGTGGTGTGGTGCTCGTTCCCGCTGGTGATGGTGACCGTGTACGCGGGCATCAGAGCCGTACCGGCCGAGGTGCTGGAGGCGGCGGCACTCGACGGGGCCTCGCAATGGCGCACTTGGCGGAGCGTGCTGACGCCCATGCTGCGGCCGATTCTGCTCGTGGTGACGATCCAGTCGGTGATCTGGGATTTCAAGATCTTCACGCAGATCTATGTCATGACGGGCGGCGGCGGCATCGCCGGCCAGAACCTCGTGCTCAATGTGTACGCCTATCAGAAGGCCTTCGCCTCCTCGCAGTACAGCCTCGGTTCGGCGATAGGTGTCGTGATGCTGCTCCTGCTTCTCGGCGTCACTCTGGTGTATCTGCGGCTGCTGCGGCGGAGGGGCGAGGAACTGTGACGTCACCGCGCCCGCGAATGCGGGGGACCAGGGCGTGGCGGCTCGCCGCGGAGGCGACGGCGGTGGCCGTCGCACTCGTGGTCGCCTTTCCCCTGTACTGGATGGTGCTTTCGGCCCTGAAGCCCGCCGGAGAAGTGCGCTCGGCCCATCCGGTGCCCTGGACGCTGAATCCCTCCCTGGACGCCTTCCGGCGCGTCTTCGGGCAGCAGGACTTCGGGCGTTACTTCCTCAACAGCCTGCTCGTCGCAGGGACGGTGGTGGTGGCATCGGCCCTGATCGCGTTTCTCGCGGCGACGGCCGTGGCGCGATTCCGATTCCGGTTCCGTACCACCCTGTTGATCCTTTTCCTGGCGGCGCAGATGGTGCCGGTCGAGGCGCTGACCATTCCCATGTTCTTCCTGATGCGCGATTCCGGAGTCCTCAACTCCCTGCTGTCGCTGATACTTCCGCACCTGGCCTTCTCACTGCCGTTCGCCGTCTGGATGCTGCGGGGATTCGTGAAGGCCGTACCGGAAGCGCTGGAGGAGCAGGCCATGATCGACGGCGCGAGCCGCGCGCGGTTCCTGTGGCAGATCCTCTTTCCCCTGGTACTTCCCGGACTTGTGGCCACCAGCGTCTTCTCGTTCATCTCGACGTGGAACGACTTCCTGTTCGCCAAGTCGTTCATCGTCTCCGCCACCGAGAACTCCACGCTGCCCATGGCCCTGTTGGTCTTCTTCGACACCGAAACCCCGGACTGGGGCGGGGTGATGGCCGCGTCGACGGTGATGACCCTGCCCGTGCTGGTCTTCTTCCTCCTCGTGCACCGCCGCCTGGTCTCCGGGCTCGGGGGCGCCGTGAAGGACTGACCGTCACCCGGGCGACCGGCCTGCCGACGACCTGCCGACGAAAGGCGTTGCACGTGCCGTACACGGATCTGATCCCCGCGCCCCGATCCGTCACGCCCCAACAGGACGGCGGCGGGCCGGACTTCGTCCTCGGCCCGCACACCACGCTCGACGCCGGACCCGGCACGGATGACACGGCCCGCTGGCTGCGCGGCACGCTCACGCCCGCCACGGGCGCACCGCTGCCGCCGGGCGGTGCGGGCGCCGCGGGCGGCCGGAGCGAGGCGCGGGACGGCGACGGCGGTGAGCTCGTGCTGCGCACCGACGAGACTGTCGCCGCCCGTTTCGGCCCGGAAGGCTATGTGCTCCGGGCGGGCAACGGCAGTCTTCGCATCACCGGAGGCGCACCCGCCGGGGTCTTCCTCGGAGCGCAGACGCTGCGGCAACTGCTCGGCCCCGCGGCGCACCGGCGTGCCCGCACGGCGCCGGGTGAGGCAAGCTGGCGCGTGCCGCCGGTGATCGTCGAGGACGGTCCTCGCTTCGCATGGCGCGGCTACATGCTCGACGTGGCACGGCACTTCACTCCCAAGGACGGCGTGCTGCGCACCCTGGATCTGCTCGCCGCGCACAAGCTCAACGTCCTGCATCTGCACCTCACCGACGACCAGGGCTGGCGCATCGAGATCCGCAGCCGCCCGCGGCTGACCGAGGTGGGCGGCACCCGCGCCCGCAGTCGCGTGGGGCACGGAGGCCGAGTGCCGGGGACACAGCCGCTCTGGGACGAGCGGGCGCACGGCGGCCGGTACAGCCAGGAGGACCTGCGGGAGATCGTCGCGTACGCCGCCGACCGCCACATCACCGTCGTGCCGGAGATCGACATCCCGGGCCACTCACAGGCTGCGATCGCCGCCCACCCGGAGCTCGGCAACACCGACGTCGTCGACACGTCCGCGCTGGAGGTGTGGACCGACTGGGGCGTGAGTCCCAACGTGCTGGCCCCCGGCGATCATGTGCTGCGCTTCTACGAGGGCGTGCTGGAGGAGGTGCTGGACATCTTCCCCTCCCGCTTCATCCACCTCGGAGGCGACGAGTGCCCCAAGGACCAGTGGCGTGCGTCGGCCGCCGCGCGGGCGCGCATGCGTGAACTGGGGATCACCGACGGTTCGCCCGGGCCGGGGTCCACCGCGGGCGAGGCGGCCGAGGAAGCGCTCCAGTCATGGTTCTTCAAGCACTTCGACCGCTGGCTCACCGGGCGCGGCCGCCGCCTCATCGGCTGGGACGAGATCCTCCAGGGAGGCCTCGCCGAAGGTGCCGCCGTCTCCTCGTGGCGCGGCAGAGCCGGCGGAGTGGCCGCCGCGCGCGCCGGGCACGACGTCGTGATGTGCCCGGAACAGGAGCTGTACCTGGACCACCGGCAGGACGGCGGCGCGAACGAGCCGGTGCCGCTCGGGTACGTGCGCACGCTCCGCGACGTCTACGAGTACGAGCCCGTGCCGCCGGAACTGGCGGGGACGCCGCACGAGCGGCACGTGCTCGGCGCCCAGGCCAACATGTGGACCGAGTGCGCCGAGAACCAGCAGCGCGTGGACTACCAGATCTTCCCGCGCCTCGCCGCGTTCGCGGAGGTCGCCTGGTCGCCGCCGCTTGCCCGAGGTGACTTCGCCGACTTCGAGCGGCGCATGGCGGAGGCCCACTACGCGCGCCTGGAGGCGATGGGCGTGGCCTTCCGGCCGCCCGGTGGCCCGCACCCGTGGCAGCGCCGCCCCGGCATTGCGGGCCGCCCGCGAAAAGGGCCCCGGGCCGGGCGGCCGGACACCTCCGCGTAACCGCACGTCGCGAGTGTGGTCCGTAGCACGAAAGTCCGCACAGGATCGGTGATCCGCACAAGAGTCCCCGAGGGTGGCAATTCATCGCTTGCCCGTGTGAGCTGGGGATTACGGGCCCGAGTTCCGGACAGGGGACGAGGGTGATGTCAGCTGACGGAACAGCCCATACCGGGCCCCCGGTCCGACTGCCCGCCGAGATGTGCCAGAGTTGCCTCGTCCGGCCGGTGAGCACGTACCGTACGGGCACAGCAGCCGGGTCGACCGGGGAAGGGGCGGCTGGATTGAGCACGCAAGCACAGCATGAACAACATGCGCCACAGGCTGTGCCGTCGGTCATGCTGCCCACCACGCTCGACGAGGCCGTGGCCGCGCTCTCCGCGGTGCCCGCCGCGGTGCCCGTGGCCGGCGGCACGGACCTGATGACAGGAGTCAACGCCGGCCATCTCCGCCCCGCCGCCCTCGTCGGACTCGGAAGGATCAGCGAGATCCGCGGCTGGCAGTACCTGGACGGGGAGGCGCTTCTCGGCGCCGGCCTCACACACGCGCGCATGGGACGCCCCGACTTCGCCGCCCTCATCCCCGCGCTGGCGGCCGGTGCGCGCGCCGCGGGGCCGCCCCAGATCCGCAACGCGGGCACGCTCGGCGGCAACGTCGTCAGCGCCCACCCGACCGGCGACACCCTGCCGGTGCTGGCGGCACTGGAGGCCACCCTGGTCGTCGCGGGCCCGGAGGGCTCACGGCGCGAGATCCCGGTGAGCCATCTGCTCGCGAGCGTGGACATGCTGCGGCCCAGCGAGGTCGTCGGGCATGTCCGCGTGCCGCTGCTGCACGCACCGCAGACCTTCCTGAAGGCCACGGGCCGCACCGGCCCGGGCCGTGCGATGGCCTCCGTCGCCGTCGTCCTGGACCCGGTGCAGCGCGGCGTTCGCTGCGCCGTCGGCGCGGTGGCGCCCATGCCGCTGCGTCCGCTGGAGGCGGAGCGCTGGATCGCCTCGCTGATCGACTGGGACGGTCAGCGAGGACTCGCCCCCGAGGCTCTGGCGGCCTTCGGCGACTACGTCGCCATGGCGTGCATCCCCGACCCCGCCCCGTCCGAAGAGGGCGGTGAGGCTCCCGCACTTCCGCCCGCGGCCTTCCACTTGCGGCGTACGGTGGCAACACTGGCCCGCCGAGGACTCGGGAGGGCGCTCGCATGAGCAACGGCAGCCCGCACGATCCCAACGCGCAGGGCGAGGGATACGGGTACGGGCAGGGGTACGGGCAGCAGTACGGAGACGGGTACGGCGGCTACGGTGAGTACACCGACGAGGGCTACGGCGACTACGGCCAACAGCCGCCGCAGGCACAGCAGTCGGACCAGGGGTATCCGTATCCGCAGGACGGTTCGTACCCGCAGGGAGGCTGGGGCGGAGAGTCCGACCAGGACGCCACCGCCTTCGTCCAGCTGCCCGCCGGTCCGCTGCCGCCTCCCGGCGCCGGAGTGGAGGCCTGGGGACCGCTGGCCGCGCCCGGCACGGGCCAGGGCGGCTACACGCCGCCGCCCTTCGACCCCGCCGAGGTCGCCGGACCGCAGCTGGCCGAGCAGCCCGGCGCGGCCGAGGACCCGGCCTACGGCGGGCAGTGGGCCATGCCGTTCGGGCAGGGGACAGGAGCCCCGGGCGCGCACGACGTGCCTCCTTACGGTCAGCAGTACGAGGAGCAGTACCCGCAGCACCAAGGACAACAGCCGGGCGGGCATTCGGCGTTCGGCCACCCGGGCACCGAGCCGGGTGGTCAGTACGGGCAGGACGGCTCCGCCCCGGGAATGGGCCAGGGTGCCGCAGCGGCGCTCGCCGGCTCGCACGAGGCCCGCACGCAGCGGCGCCCCCTCGGCACGGGCGGCGGCATCACCGCCGGCGAAGCGGAACCGATAGGATCTGCCGAGCAGTTCAGCGGTCCCGCGGCACCGCAGCGGGCTCCCGGACAGCGTCAGCACGACGGCGCCGGCGACGCGCACCTGGAAGAGGCGCACGCACGGCGGCAGGTGCCCTTCGACGGTCACGAGGCCGTACCGGGCGCCGGGGCCGGGGCTCCCGCTCCGGAGGACGTGGCGGGCATGCGCACCACGGCGCCGCAGACGAACGAGTCGGCAGCGCCGGCCGGCACCACCGACCACGCCGACGAGGCGGAGGACACCGAATCCCGGCCGCCGATGGGCACCGTGCGTTCCGGACTGCCGTTCACACCTTCGTCCGGCCCCGCCGTCGTCGTGGACGCCCCCGGCACCGACGGCTCGCGCACCGACGGCCCGGCGGCCGACGGGCCGTCGGACGCGGAACAGGGCGCGACCGCGGCAGGCGACAGCTGGGCCGCACCCCCGGCAGCCGCCCCCGCCTCCGAAGTACCCGCGCAGGAGACACCCTCCGGTAACGGCGACCGACGCGGCGGCGATGCGGCGGCCGCGGACCGCCGGGTGGCCGCGGAATCGGCCACCGACACCGAGGTCTCCGAGGAGCCTCCGGTCGAGCTCGCACCCGAGCTCGGCGGCGAACACCCCCACGTCTCCTACGTCCTGCACGTCAACGGCATCGACCGTCCCGTCACCGACGCCTGGATCGGCGAATCCCTCCTCTACGTGCTGCGCGAGCGCCTCGGCCTCGCCGGCGCCAAGGACGGCTGCTCGCAAGGCGAGTGCGGCGCCTGCTCCGTGCAGGTCGACGGCCGGCTCGTCGCCTCCTGCCTCGTCCCGGCGGCGACCGCCGCGGGCAGCGAGATCCGCACGGTGGAGGGCCTGGCCGTCGACGGCGTGCCCTCCGACGTGCAGCGTGCCCTGACCGAGTCCGGGGCGGTGCAGTGCGGCTTCTGCGTGCCCGGCCTCGCCATGACGGTGCACGATCTGCTGGAGGGCAACCACGCGCCGAGCGAGTTGGAGACCCGCAAGGCGATCTGCGGCAACCTGTGCCGCTGCTCCGGCTACCGCGGGGTCCTCGACGCCGTCCGTACCGTCGTCACCGAGCGCGCCGAACAGGCCGCGCGTGAGGAGGCGGAGGCGGAGGCCGAAGCGGAGGCGTACGAACAGGAGTGGGCGGACGGATCCGCGCGCATCCCGCACCAGGCGGGTCCTGGCGCGGGCGGCGCGTACTTCCCGGGAGGCGGCGCATGACAGGCGGGAAGCCCGCGGCCCTCCCCCACGAGCGCCGCGTCAGGGAACAGCGGAACGGGCATCGTCCCCGGAGACGGCCCATGCAGGACCACCGCGTACGGGAACGAGACGTACCGGGGCGAGGCGTAATGGATCACCGCGTGCAGGGACGGCGCGGAAAGGCAGCAGCGGCATGACCAGCACGGCCGACGGCCCCGGCGCCGTCACAGCGACTCCCGCCCAGGGCACACCGCTCTCGCACGATCCCGCCGACGGCGGCCCGGTCACGCACGGAATCGGCGCGTCCCTCCCCTCGGCCGACGCTCCCGCCAAGGCGGAGGGCACCTTCCCCTACGCCGCCGACCTGTGGGCCGAGGGCCTGCTGTGGGCGGCGGTTCTGCGGTCGCCGCACCCGCACGCCCGGATCGTCTCCATCGACACCACGCAGGCAGCCGCGCTTCCCGGCGTGCACGCCGTCGTCACCCACGAGGACGTGCCCGGCGACGCGGGCCACGGCCGCAAGGTCGCCGACCAGCCCGCCTTCGCCCGCGACATCGTCCGCTACTTCGGCGAGCCCGTCGCCGCCGTGGCCGCCGACCACCCGGACACCGCACGCCTGGCGGCCGCGGCGATCGCCGTCGAGTACGAGCCGCTCGAGGCAGTCACCGACCCGGAGAAGTCCTTCGAGGCCGAACCGCTGCACCCCGACGGCAACTTGATCCGTCACATCCCGCTGCGCTTCGGCGACCAGGACGTCACCGGCGACATCGTCGTCGACGGCCTCTACCGCATCGGCCGCCAGGACCCGGCACCCATCGGCGCCGAGGCCGGGCTCGCCGTGCCGCGTCCCGACGGCGGCGTCGAGATCTACACCGCCTCCACCGATCCGCACACCGACCGCGATCTGGCCGCCGCCTGCTTCGGGCTGCCCCCCGAGCAGGTCAAGGTCGTCGTGACCGGTGTCCCCGGCGCCATGGGCGACCGCGAAGACACCGGTCTGCAGGTGCCGTTGGGCCTGCTCGCGATGAAGACCGGCAGCCCCGTGAAGATCGCCGCAACCCGCGAGGAGTCCTTCCTCGGACACGCCCACCGCCACCCCACCCTGCTGCGCTACCGCCATCACGCGGACAGCGAGGGCCGGTTGCTGAAGGTCGAGGCGCAGATCCTCCTCGACGCCGGCGCCTACGCGGACACCACCGCCGACGCGCTCGCCGCCGCCGTCTCCTTCGCGGCCGGCCCGTACGTCGTGCCGCACGCCACCATCGACGGCTGGGCGGTCCGCACGAACAACCCGCCGTCCGGCCATGTGCGGGGCGAGGGTGCGATGCAGGTGTGCGCGGCCTACGAGGGCCAAATGGACAAGCTGGCCGCCCAGTTGCAGATGGACCCGGCGGACCTGCGCATGCGCAACGTACTGGCGACCGGCGACCTGCTGCCCACCGGGCAGACCGTCACCTGCCCGGCGCCCGTGGCCGAACTCCTCACCGCCGTACGGGAGTCGCCGCTGCCGCTGCTGCCCAAGGACAGCCCCGAACGCGACTGGCTGCTGCCGGGCGGGCCCGAGGGCGCGGGCGAACCGGGCGCGGTGCGGCGCGGAGTCGGCTACGCGCTCGGCATGGTCCACATGCTCGGTGCGGAGGGCGCCGACGAGGTCTCGACCGCCACGGTGAAGGTCGACGGGCCCGTGGCCACCGTGATGTGCGCCGCCGTCGAGACGGGGCAGGGCTTCACGACCCTCGCCCGTCAGATCGTGCAGGAGACGCTGGGCATCGACGAAGTGCACGTCGCGCCCGTGGACACCGACCAGCCGCCCGCGGGCGCCGGTTCGCACAGCAGGCACACCTGGGTCTCGGGCGGAGCGGTCGAACGTGCGGCGAAGATGGTGCGCACGCAGCTGCTGCAGCCGCTCGCCGCGAAGTTCGGGATGTCCACGGAGCTGCTGACGATCGCCGACGGAAAGATCACCTCCTACGACGGTGTTCTCTCCACGACGGTCGTCGAGGCGCTGGAGGACAAGGAGTTGTGGGCCACCGCCCAGTGCCGTCCCCACCCCACGGAGGCGCTGGACGAGACCGGTCAGGGCGACGCCTTCGTCGGGCTGGCCTTCGCCGCCGTGCGTGCCGTCGTCGACGTCGACGTCGAACTCGGCTCGATCCGCGTCGTGGAGATGGCCATCGCCCAGGACGTGGGACGCGTACTGAATCCGCGCCAGCTCAACGCCCGCATCGAGGCCGGCATCACCCAGGGGGTCGGCGCGGCCCTCACCGAGCACCTCCGCATCAACCGCGGCGTCGTACGCCAGCCGGACTTCACGGGCTACGCGCTGCCGACCGCCCTGGACGCCCCGGACATCCGCATCGTCCAACTCATCGAGGAACAGGACGTGGTGGCGCCCTTCGGCGCGAAGGCCGCGTCCGCGGTCCCGGTCGTCACGTCCCCGGCGGCGGTCGCGGCGGCGGTCCGCGCGGCCACGGGTATGCCGGTCAACCGGCTGCCGATCCGTCCGCAGACGGCAGTGGGGGGCTGAGGGCGCTTCCCTCGGAGTATCTGGGACGTCCGCTCCCAGCTTGCCTCCGCGCGCCCGGCCCGCACGGCAAACATCCGCGACGTCACGATCAGATATCGCTGTTCCGTCGACGCAAGGGTGAAGTGGGGCTTTTGTGCTCCCTGAGTGCCTCGTCGTGGACTCCGCTTCAGAGGGTGTCGATCAAGTCGCCGCAGTTGTGGGGGAACAACCGCTCACCGGGTCGGATTCCGGCTTGTTCAGGGGGAGTTGCTTCGGAACTGACGGGCTGTCAGTCGGCGTCACTAAGGTGTCCTGCTACAGGTTGGGCGCCGGCGCCCGGCCCGCTCGTCCGCGAACTGATCAGAAGCGTGGGCGCGCGCGGCAACCGTGGCCGGTGGGCGCTGACCGCATGGCTGCGAAGGAACGGGGAGGGCGCCAGGTGTGCGTGGGTTGCGAGTCGACCTCAGTGAACTCGAGGAGACCGTACGCAAGCTCGGTCGTCTGACGACCGCCATGGGTGACTCGGTGACCAAGAGCAGATACAGCACATACCTGCCCGCAGGAGCGCTCGGCAGAGGATTCATCGAGCAGGAAGAACTCCACGTCGCACACAGCGAGATGAAGGCCGAGGTCGAAGAGATCATCGAAGCGCTCGAGGAGCTCATCGAAGACTTCGGAACGAAGACGAAGCAGGTGCACGGCAAGTACCAGGACGCCGATCACGATGCGAAGTACCGCATCGACGGTGAGCGTGACCCGTCCGGGTCAGGGCACTGATGGCCGGAGGCGAGGACCACATGCGTGACGAGGCCGGCCCCGGCAACCACGCCGACACGGGCGACATGGATATCGCCGCCGAGGTGAAGACCCCGTTCGCGGCGAAGGAAGACGTCGACTCGATGAAGGACATGGTCATCGATGCCAGGCCGGAGTTGGTCTTCGACGTCGCCGACACGTGGAAGGCCATTCACGACGATCTGGTGATCGGCGGCGGCAGCGTCAAGAGCGACTTCGACAAGGCCATCGACCACGTCCTGCAGCACTGGGAGGGCGAGGCCGCCGACGAGTTCGCCAAGAAGGCGAAGAAGCTCAGCAAGCAGATCGCCGAGGGCGCGGCGTACGCCGACTACATCTCCGTCGCGATGCGCAACGCGGGCGAGCGGCTGAACGAGATCAAGCCGCAGATCGACGCTATCGGGAAGCCTGACGGGTTCGCCGGCGCCAAGAATCTGCTGGGGATCGGCCCCTCACCCGACGGCGGAGGGTGGCGTGACGGGATCCAGAGCAACCGTGGCGTGCAAGGAGCCCTGAACGGCGAGGGCAAGGGTTTTGCGGGCAAGAAGGAGCAGCTCAAGGCGGCGGCCCTGATGGAGCGCCTGGCCATGACCTACTCGTCGCAGACGATCGCCATGGGGTCGTGGAGGCGGCCGTCCGGGACTCAGGATCAGGCGGACTACCCGGGGCATCCGGGGGGTGTGGCTCCCGTTCCCGTGGACGTGACCCCTGAACAGGGAGGCGCGGGCCCGGTGCCTCCCGGCATCGCTACGAGCGGCAAGTACGCAGGGCAGAGTGCGGCGGCGCCGAAGTCGACAGCGGAGACGAAGTCGCAGGGCGCTGCGAGCACAGCCTCCGCCGCGTCGACGAACGGGGACGGAGTCTCGGGCGGCACTGCCACCGGCCCGCGTCCCGGCGGCGCGAACGGGGGCGCACCCGCGGTCGGCATCTCCGGCTTCGGCGTCTCCACGGGCCCGAATCCCGGTGCTGCGGGGCGTGTTCCAGGAGGTCTGGGCTCTGCCGGCCCGGGGTCGGGGAGTCGTGAGGTGACGGGCAGGGGTGCCGGTGCGCTGGACGCGCGTGGAGATGCCGCGGCGAGCAGGGGTGGCGGAGGGCGCGCTCCCGATGGAGGCATACCCCATGGACACGTTCCCGGTGCGCGCGCTCCCGGCGGGCTCGGTGCTGATCACGGAACCATGGGCGGACTCGGAGGAGCCCGGGACAGGAGCAAAGGTGGCGTCCCCGGGCGCGGGCCGGTGGCGCCTCAGAGCAGTGGCACTTCCGCCAGCCCCTTGCAGGGCAAGAGCCCTTCCCGGCAGAGCGGTCAGGGGCTCCACTCCAGCCGCGGCGGCGGCACTGCGGGCGATCGTGGCCGAAGTGGCAACGGGGTCAGTGGAGTCGGCCTCGGCGGTGAGTACACCGACAACCGGCCCACGAAGTATGAGAGGGGCAACGCCGAGCTTCCGGACTACTTCGTCGACGACAAGGACATCTGAACTCTCGGGGCGGCGAGGCAGGCGGGCTGCGGCACGGAGCGTGTTTCCGTATCACGATCCGGTATCACTGATCCGTCACGGCCGTGCTGTGCGCAGCACGTTCGGGCGCCTTGTCCGCCGAGCGGAGAAGTCCGCTTCCCCGCCCACCAGCAGGTCTGCGCAGTGTGGCGGGACAACCGGCTGCGCGGCCGGATTCCGGACCGGTACTGCCTGGTGGGGCGGGGGCGAAGTGATCGGCTGTCAGTGGCAGTTACTAGGGTGTACGTGATACCTGAGTGAGGCACGATGGGTGTCGACTGTTACCGGCCCCCGTCGATGGGCGGGCCGCAGTCACCGACGCGTGCCCGCGTGGATGCGGCGCAGACGCATGACGGAGAAGGAACGGGGAGGCGCAGCCGTGGGTGAGATGCGAGTCGACCTCAGCGAACTTGAGGAGACGGTACGGAAGCTCAGTCGCGTGACGACCGCCATGAGTGAGTCGGTGACGAAGAGTCAGTACAGCACGGACCTCCCCAAGCATGCGCTGGGTAAGGGCTTCGCCGAGCAAACCGACATCGACAATGCGCACAGCGAGATGAAGACCCACATCCGGGAGATCATCACGGTTCTGCACGAGCTGATCGACGAGTTCGGCACAAACACGAAGAAGGCGCACGGCAAGTACCAGAACGCCGAGCACGACGCAAAGTACGGCATGAACGGCGGACGTTCAGGGTCCGGGAACTAACGGTCAGGGGGCGAGGACGACATGGGTGAACAGACTGGGCTCCCCCAGTTCACCGACAGCAACATGTGCTACATGGGCGAGGTCAAGACCCCGTTCGCGACCGGGGAAGACATCGACTCGATGAAGGCGATGCTCGCCGAGGCCAACCCGGGACTCGTCCTCGATGTGGCCGACGCGTGGCAGCACATCCACGACCGTCTCGTCGGCGGTGGTGGCAGTGTCAAGGGCGACTTCGACAAGGCCGTCGACCACATCCTCCAGCACTGGGAGGGCGAGTCTGCCGACGAGTTCGCCAAGAAGGCGAAGAAGATCAGCAAGTCCATCGGTGACTGCGCCACGTACGCGACCCGCACCTCCACCGTGATGCGCAACGTCGGCAGCAAGCTGAGCGAGATCAAGCCGAAGGTCGATGCGATTGAAAAGCCGGGTGGCTTCGGCAGCGCGATGGACAAGATCGGCGACGGCTTCTCGCGCGACGACAGTAAGTGGAAGGGCGAGATTCAGGGGAACCAGGGTGCGCAACAGGCTCTGGACAACCACGACGGCGACCTCTCGGCCGGCAAGGAAGAGCAGCTGAAGGCCGCCGCGCACATGGAGGCGTTGGCGCTTACTTATACGTCCCAGGCGAAGACCATGGGGACGTGGAACAAGAAGCCGCCGCCCCGCAACGAGCGTGAGGACTACCCGGGGGACCCCGGAGGCGTTGCCCCTGTTCCGGTCCCTGTGGCCCCTGGCGAATCCGGTCCGGGGAGCGCAGCCCCCGGCGCGTCCAGGACTGGAAGCACAGTCGGAAAGAGCACGCCGAAGTCGACCTCGCCAGCTGCAGGAGTACCTGCTGCGGGCACCAAGGTGGACGGGATCTCGGGCGGCACTCCGACTGCCACCGGCGGTCCTGGTGGCCCGGGGGCAGGAGGAACCACCAGCGTGCCGGGAAGCGGCGGGCCTGGTGGTGCAGGTTCCGGCGGTATGGGTGGCGGCGTTCCCGGCGGTCCGGGTTACGTCGGCCAGACGTCCGGGAACCGTGGCGTCGCGGGTACCGGCAGGGGCGTCGGCGGTCGCGTTCCCGGCGGTCTTGGTGCCGGAGGAGCGGGCGGAGCCGGGGGCAAGGCTGGTGGCGCTGCTGCCGGCCGGGGTCCGCTGGCGCGCCAGCGGGGCGGCACGCTTGACACCCCGCAGCAGGGCAAGGGCGCTGCGCGGCAGGGCGGTCAAGGGTTGCATTCCAGCCGTGGCGGTGTGATGGCTGGCGAGCGCGGCCGCGGTGCCACCGGCGTCATGGGCGGCGGTGTCGCAGGCAACAACTCCCGGCGCAAGGAAGGGGAGCGGAGCCAGGGGGAGCGTCCGGACTACCTCGTCGAGGACGAGGAGACCTGGATGCCCGAGCGGCGGGACGTAGCCCCGCCCACGATCGGCTGACCAAGTACGGGCACACTACGGAGTGCCACGCAGGGGGTGCGGCCCAACGGCCGCACCCCCTCCGCTACGAAAAGAGGACTCGACAGATGGGCATCACGCGGACCCTGCGCGTCGTGAGCAGTGCAGTCCTGGCTGGGGTACTGGTATTCGCTTCGTCATCCCAAGCCACAGCAGATGACGTGAGAGACAAGCAATGGGTGCTTGACGCGCTGGATGCCAAGTCCGTCTGGAAGATCACGAAGGGCAAGGGCCAGACCGTCGCAGTCATCGATGACGGTGTCAATGCTGAGCATCCTGACCTCAAGGGAAACGTACTCAAGGGCAGGGACTTCGTCGACGGCGGGCTCGCGAATCCGAAACGGGGAGAGGACCACGGCACGGGGATGGCGGCAATGATCGCTGGCCACGGTCATGGTTCGGGAAATGCCGACGGCATCATGGGCCTTGCACCAGAAGCCAAGATTCTCCCAATCCGGTTGAACGCTGACGGTTTGGGTGACTCGATCAAATATGCAGTTGATCACGGAGCTTCCGTGATCAATATTTCGTTGGGTGACGATACCAAGGACAGCGATGAGGCTGATGCAGTTGCATATGCCTTGAAGAGGAATGTGCCTATTTTCGCCTCAACCGGAAACTCTGGTGGAGCTGTTGAGTACCCGGCTGCGTATCCTGGAGCCATCCCGGTTGGCGGTGTAAAGCAAGACGGAACCATCTGGGAGAAGTCTAATCGGGGCCGGAAGACGCTACTAACAGCCCCTGCAACACGTGTCCTTACAGCCGGAGGCGAGAGGAGCGATCATTACGTCTACGGCACTGGGACATCTGACTCCACCGCTTACGCCTCGGCCGCCGCGGCACTCGTCCGATCCAAGCACCCCGACTTCACCGCTGGCCAGATCGTCAACCGGCTGACGACGACAGCCGCTATGCCCGCCTCGGAACAGGGCGCGAAGCTTCCGGACGAGCGGTACGGCTACGGCGCACTCCGCCCCCTCGCGGCGCTCCAGAAGGACATCCCCAAGGGCTCCAAATATGGTCCCCTTTCCGTTCCGCAGCAGCTGAAGAACGACGAGAAGGTCGCGGAGAAGGAGCGGGAGTCCCAGGAGCTTCAGGAGCAGGCCGACAGGGAATTCGTCATCATCTGGTCCGTCATCGGTGTGGTGGTCCTCCTTCTGGTCGTGGGCGTCGTACTCCTCATTGCGAGGTCCCGCCGCAAGAGGAACCGGAACAATGGCCCCGGCGGCCCCGGAATGCCGGGTGGCGGCTACCCGTACCCGCCCGGTCAGGCCCCCGGCTACGGTCAGCCCCCGCACCAACAGCAGCCGTACGCCCCGCAGCCGACGGCTCCGCCTCAGCAACCGCCGTACAACTGACAGAGCGTCATGTTGTTCCACTCGCGACCCGGAGCCTCGTCTCAACAAACGACCCTCCGGGTCGCGAGTGGCGATCGATGCGGTCGCGCTGAGCACTCCGTAGACCCGGTGGACACCCCATAAGTGGGCGGCCTAGCGTTGCGCCTCCAACATTTTTCCAACACAACGGCAACCAAACGGGGGGAGCCGAAGCCGTGAGTGCAGATTTCCGGATCGACATCGAGCGTGCCGAGCATGTGCTGAACAAGCTGGGCGAGTCCAGTGAGCGCATGCAGCAGGCACGGAATCGTCTGAAGAAGGTCGGACCCAAGACGCTTGGCACGGACGGCCTCGACGATGCCTGTGACACCTTCCAGTCGGAGTGGGAGGACGGGATCAAGCGCATCGAGGACGCGTCCAAGGACATCAAAGACCGGCTCAAGACAACGATAGAGGCGTACAAGGCCGGCGACGAGGCGAACGCCAAGAGCCTCGGCAAGGGGTGAGGGGGACGGCAACATGTCATGGCGCAGCATGTTCATCGAGGACGACGCAAGTTGGCCCGGACTGGGGTTCAATCCGGCCAAGGGTGACACTGAGGCCCTGGGTTTCCTCGCCTCGGACGTCAAGGCTGTCGGCGAGGAACTCGACGAACTGCACGAGCTGATCAAGAAGGCCGGAGAGCAGGGCAGTTGGTGGGAGGGCGAGGCTGCCGAGAGGTTCTCCAAGAAGCTCGGCGAGTTGCCCAAGTATTTGAAGCAGGGCACCGATTCCATGCAGGAGTGCGCAAAGGCCTTGCGTGGATGGCAGTCGAAGCTGGAGACGTTCCAGCAGCGGGCCGAGAAGCTGGAATCGGACGCGGTCGAGGCCCGCAAGCGGGCCGACGAGAAGAACGCGCATCACCGAGCTCTCTACGACAAGTATGAGGGGTCGTTCGGGGTGTCGATGGACGCCGAAAAGGCCGACAGCATCAACGCCCAGCTGGAGAACGCCCGCCGGGAGGCCATGGCGGCCAACGACCGCCTGGACGAACTGATCCGCCAGGGCGAAAGCATCCACGCCAACTGGAAGGATCGTGCAGGTGACGCCGAGCGCGCGATCCTGGAGGCCTCGGAGAACCACCCGCCGGACCTGGGCTTCTGGGACCGCATGGCCGACAGCCTCAAGGGCGCGTGGGACGGCTTCAAGGACTGGCTGGTGGACAACGCGGACCTGCTGTCCAATATCTCTGCCGGTCTCGGCGCTGCAGCCTTGGCCCTGCAGTTCATTCCTGTGGTCGGGAACGTCGCCGGCGGAGTGCTGGCCGTTGCGGCGGGTGTATGTGCAGCGGGAGCAATGGCCGGACATTGGATGGGAAACGCGAGAGGGAACGGCACCCCCGGGTGGAAGGTTGGCCTGGATGCCTTCGGCGTTCTGCCCGGCATCGGTGCAGCCGGGAAATTGATCAAGCCTGCGACCACGGGGGGCGGCAGGTTTGTGCAGTTCGCTAAGGAGGCCGGCCTCCGCACACGTGACTCCCTTTCGCAGAGGCACCTCATTACAGGGCCGACGCAAAAGATACTCGGCCGTTTCGGGAAAGAGATGTCTCAGGGCGCGACCGAGACTTTCAACGGAGTGTCGCAGATAGCCATCAAGAGCGGGTCTGCTGCGTACGGGGTATACGACCGGATGACCGACGGTGGTGAATCTGCAAATGCAGGGAAGTCCCCCGACGGCAATAAATTCCACGGGGCCCTGGCCAGTTGAGAGGTTGATACATGGCAAGGAAATGGCTTGAACCTTCGGTAGTGGAGAAGGTGACCGCCTGGGCAGAGGAGTTCGCTCAGGGAGAGCGTTTGGTCGGGCTGTTCGCTGTCGCTGATGGACCTGACGCTGAAATCCAAGTCTCCAGTTCCCGGCAGCCGAAGATTCTTGTGGGGCATGAACGATCGAGCTCCGCTTTGAGGCGAGCGGTGGCGTGGCCTTTCAACCTTCTTACTGGGAGGTCTTCACAGCCTTATGACACCAAGCGACCCTCCACTCCCGATGAACGGGAGAAGCTCCGGCAGAACTCGACCTCCGCCCGGCCGGGTCATATAACGGATTCCTGGCAATTCGGGTCGTGGGAAAGTATGGGCGGGCAGTTGCTCGTTGCTACGCAAGCGTCGTCGAAAACGCGGTTCATGAGCTTTCTTGCGGTAACGGAAAAGCGCCTCGTGATGTTCTATGTGCAAGACGCCTCAGGCGTTGAAGCCTTTGCTAAGGTCGCGGAGTCAGGGTGGCAGCAAGACCGCCGTAACGTGCAGTGGACTCGGGACACCCGAAGGAAGCTGGATCGGGGTGGCTATCAGTTCGGCTTCACTGATGGTTCCTGGATGACGCTCAATGCCGAATCGGCACTTGGGTTTCCGGAGTTCCAGGAAGTTTTCCCGGGGACTCTCAAGGTCACTGATCCCATTCCACCACCTTGATGCGTGCAGAAGTTTAGTTGTGTTCACGATAGACGGGGGGCTGGAACTAGTGAACCTCTCAAGCGAAGCCCGGCTCGGGTGGATCATGCCAGCATTTATGCAAGATCTGCCACTCGAAGCAGTCGATGAAGATGACCTGGTCGACAAGGTCTGTGACCTCTCGCGTGCAGTCCTGGAAAACCGCACCAGCGACGATCAGGCAGAGTTTGCGGTAATCCTGTTCCAAATCGTGGCGCAGTTGGTGGAGACGGCCAACGCAGTGTATGCGGGCATGGCCTTTCTGGACATCGATGGCCGACCGAGCATGGCGACTGTTCTGGTGAGTCGCGTCGCCCATGAGGCCCAGGATGAGCTGACTGCCTGTGAAGCCGTTGAGGGAACACTCAAGAGAGCCTTTCCTGATGACGACATCCGGACCGTGCAGCTTCCACGCGTGTGGGCTGTAACTCGTATAGCGGCAGCCCCAATTCCCTTGCCCGCTGAGCTGTCGCCTGACGGTGCAACGCATACTGTGCCCAGGAATATCATCCAGGCCTACGTCCCGGTTCCACATGGGACAGATTTCCTCCTATTTGAAATGAGCACAACCTCGCTCGATGACTGGGACTTGTACTCCGAGCTCTTCGCGGAGATCCTTCGAACCATCGATTGGACAACCGATGAGGAGGTCGCTGAGTATCGGCGGATGACGGCGATCTCAGCCGTGCCTCAGAAGCCTTCGGTGAGTGACGACATGGCTGCCGCGCTGCACTGGCAATCCAGTCGCATTATGGACACGTTGCAGGTTCATAGGCCGGCGCTCGACGACGGAGACAGGCTGAGCGCAACCGTATGCGAGGAGTGCTGGAATAAGGGGCTCAGGTCGGCATGCGTTGCCAAACACACCTGGCACATAGGCAGGTTGCCGTCCCGGGACATCGAAACTGCACTCCAGCGAGCAGCGGATCTGATAACTGGACACGTTGATGCGAGCCACGCCTCAGCTGGCCAGGCTCGGGAGGTTTCCTGGTCGGTGCATGATGAAGCCGGTGGTGCATTTGATGTCCAAGTCTCTGCATCGGTAGCGGAGTCGCAGATTGCGGTCACTGTCACTTCCGCCTGTTCGCGCAGCAACGGCGCCAGGTCTCTGTCGGACTTCGGCTGAGGATGGCCGGTCTGCCCCCACTCGGCCGCCTCGTCCGAATCGATCTACTGCACTCGAAGGGAAGGAATTCGCTACATGGACCGCGAGGCGGACCCCTATCGCTTCTTCTACGTGACCGGGCTCGCCGCCGGAGGTCTGTTCGCTCTCGGGTATTGGGCGATTCTGATCGTCGCGCTGCTCACCGGCGGCTTCACTTTCGGCGGTTTGCTCGTGACCTTGCTGGTCTCCGTCGCCGCTGTGCTCGGTTTCCTTGGATGGCGTCGGCAGAAGGTCGCCCTTTCGGGCGGCGGGCTTGCGTTGCTGCTGGCTGCGTTGGCCCTCAGCCGAACTGTGAGCGGTTGATCGGGTTCATCCCGCCCGAACCGCGGCCGGAACACGCTCAGTTGAAATGCCGTACATAGGGCACGCCAGGCCTCCGCATTCGCGGCCTGGGAACAGGCCCTACGCCCGCCGCACCTCGAACTGGAAGCACCCGTACTCCAGGGCCCGTACGTGCACCAGAGCCACCTTCGGTTCGGCGAACGCCTCGTCGAAGGCCTGGTCGAACCCGGCTTCGGCGTCCTGCGGGATCTGGAAGAGGCTGCCCCCGACGATGTGTCCGGCGGCGTTGTAGCGGCGGATGGTGCGCCGAGCACCGGGTCGCGCGAAGGGGTAACCCTCGGCGTCCCGTGGCCCCTCGCACTCCTCCGCGTGGATGAACACCGGCCCGGACTCGTCGTAGGCGCCCGGCTCGGCCCCGTGCAGAGGGGCCCAGCGTCGCAGCGGTGCGTACGAGACGAGCGCGACGCGCTCGCCGGGTTCGATCGCGCGCAGGCAACAGCGCAGTGGGCTCCCCACGCAGCCGACCGGAACGCCGTCCTCGCCCGCGGTGTAGGGCCGCATCGGCCGGCCGGCGTCATCGGTGTCGCGGAGTTCCTTGAGAGTCGCGGGAGGGATGGGCAGGGCTGTGTATGAGGTCTTGTGTGAGGTCACGGAGCCAGCTTGGACGGGTCGCTCCCTGCCTGCTGGCGGCAATCGGACCACGCATTCCAGCGCCGGAGGAGCCCCGCATTTCCGTCCTCCACGGCCCCTCACGAGCCCTCGTCGCCATCAGCCGGTCGCGCCCTCGCGGTCCGCGCGCGCCCTTCGCCACTCGGGCGCCAGCACCGACCAGACCTCCATGTCGTGCCGCTTGCCTCGGTAGAGGTAGACGTCGCGGAGGACGCCTTCCTTCGTCATGCCGAGGCGGCGGGCCACGGCGATGCTGGGTTCGTTCCCCACCGAGGCCACCCACTCCACGCGGTGGATGCCGCGCTCTTCGACGGCCCAGTCGATGATGACGCGCGCAGCCGTGGTGACCAGTCCCTTGCCTGCCGCTGACGGCTCCAGCCAGCAGCCCGCCTCCGCCGTGCCCTGGGCGACGTCCATGACCCGGAAGAGGACTCCGCCGACCAGTGTTCGGTCTTTCCAGATGCCGTAGATGCGACCCGTGTCGTTCGCGGCCTTCTCGGCGTACCCGCGGAGATGTGCGCGGCTCGATTCCAGGTCCGTCACGACGTCCGGCAGACCGATGTACCGCCCGATGAACGCCCGGCCCCGGTCCATGTGGCGCAGGAACTCCTCGGCGTGCGACGGTTCGAGCGGCCGCAGCTCGGCGTCGTCGATGCCCAGCGGTACGGCGTACATGGTTCCTCCACGGGGGATGTCAGCGTGCCAATCAGGGTCGCTTTCTCACGGTTGCCGTTCGGGCGCGTGCCCGGGCGGCTACCGCTTCTTCTCCCGGGACTCCGATCGGCGAGGCCGTTTCGTCAGGGCTTGTACGTGCGGAAAAGGGCCAGGGTTTCAGGGAGTTGGGAGTGGTGGGGTCTGGGCGGGTCGCGCGGGGTGAACCAGCCCAGGGAGTCGAATTTGTGAGGCTCTCCGATGGCCACCCGGGCGGGGTCGACCTGCACGGCGAAGACGACGGCCACCCAGTGCGAGACGGGAGTGCCGCGGAGGATGTTGCGGACGCCGATGGTCTCGATCGCGAGCGGAGGCGCCGTGTACTCCTCGCGGACCTCACGGGTGACGGCCTCCTCGAACGTCTCGCCGTGTTCGAGGGCGCCCGCCCCGGTGTCCCACGTGCCCGGCTCGTCCCGCGCGCCGGCGCTGCGACGGGCGAGCAGTACGCGACCTGCGGCGTCGTGGCAGACGAAGACGCAGGAGACGGCCGGTGCCGTCAGGGCCCGGTCACGTCCTGCCGCGGGCGTTGGTGTCGCGTTCATTGCTCCTGCTCCAGCTCATGTGCGGGGCGGATGCTTCCGGACGGGAGGCGTTCCTCAGCGTCCGACCGTGGTTCGTCTGCAGGATCCGACGTGATTCCTTCGTCAGAAGTGGTTCGTCAACTCGCTGAACGTCCCCAGGTGCAGGACCTGTTCGTCGGTGTGGTCGAGTTCGTCGTGTTCCAGGACCCACGTGTGCTGGTTGGGGATGAAGACCGCGTTCATGCCGGCCCGCCGTGCCGGGAGGATGTCCGACCTGGGTGAGTTGCCGATCATCCAGCTCGTGGCCGGCGTGAGTCCGTGCGCTTCGATGAGGCGGCGGTAGGCCGCGTCGTTCTTCTCCGGGACGATGCCGATCTCCCGGAAGTGATGGGCCAGTCGGGACATGTCGATCTTGCGCTGCTGCTCGTCCGGGTCGCCCTTGGTGAGCAGCAGAAGGTCGTGGCGGTCGCCGAGTGCGGTGAGCGTTTCGGCGACTCCTGGTATCAGCTCGACCTGGTGGTCGATGAGCGCCGCGGCCAGTTCCTTGATCTCCTCGTGCTCCCGGGCCGTCGCCGGCCTGCTGTGCAGCCGCTCCACGCAGTCGGCGAGACTGCGCCGCAGCGACTGGGTGCCGTATCCGTGCGTGACGGTGTTCGCCGCCTCGATGTCGTCGAGCACGGCGCGGAGTTGGAGCCGGCCGAGGGTGGGATGCGCCAGCCAGTCCAGGAAGTCCTCGATGACGCGCTCGAAGAGCACGTTGTTCTCCCAGAGGGTGTCGTCCGCGTCGAAGACGAGTACTTGGCGTTCGCGCATCGACCTTGAGCCTCCCCGAGTCCCGCTCCCTGGCCTGGACGGTAATGGGGCGGCCCGTCGGCCGCCAGGGGTTTTCGTGCCGGCCGGCACCGCCCCGTCCTTCCCGCGTCCGCGGACCCTGCGCATGTCGTCCGCACCGTCCACTGCACGTTAACGTCTCTTAACGTTAACGTACGCTAACGTGCCGCGCCCGGCACGGAACCGAGCGAGGGAGGCGTTCATGACCACCGATGCCGCCGGTCTGGAAGTGATGTACCGCGGGACGGTCTACCCCTGGCACTGCGACCAGATGGGCCACATGAACGTCATGTGGTATGTCGGGAAGTTCGACGAGGCCACCTGGCAGCTCTTCGCCAGCTTCGGCATCACACCTCAGTATCTCCGGACGAGTGGCAGGGGCATGGTCGCGGTCGATCAACGGATCTCCTACCAGCGGGAGTTGCTGGCGGGCGACGTCATCGTGGTGCGCTCGGCGGTGCTCGAGGTGCGGGAGAAGGTGATCCGCTTCTGCCACCGGATGGAGAACGCCGTCTCCGGTGAAGTGGCAGCTGTCACCGTGCTGACAGGCGTCCACTTCGACACGGAGCTGCGGCGCTCGTGCCCGTTCCCGGACGACCAACTGGCAAGGGCGAAGGGCCTCGTGAGCGACTTCGATCCCGGCATCTGACGGCAGCCTCGGACGGGCCGGCGGCAGGCTGACGGAACGCCCGCCACCGGCCGCGTACTTATCGCTTGCCGATAACATCGATAAACGATAAGTTGCGCGCCCGGTACCGCCACTGGCCGGTGCCCACACCCCCCACGTTGCGCGCGCCCACCGCCGCAGCCCTAACCGAGGACCGTCATGGGCATATCCGAACGAACAGGCAAGAGAGAGCCCCGCCGCTTCGCGAGCATCCGCCTGATACGCGGGCTCGCCGGCTTGATGCTCTTCCTGGGACTGGCCGCGGCCGGCGGTGGTGTCGCGTACGCCATCAACGGAGCCACCCAGGCCCAGGCCGACGTGACGGTGAAGGTCAAGGCGCGCACCACGGAGGGGCTGAGGGTCGAGACGAGCCGTGGCGACTCGACGTCGAAGGCTCCGCTCGCAGAGCCGTCCGGTGACGACAACAAGATCACGCTGGACGCCCCGGGGGCCCGGCACGGCACCTCGATCGAGGCGGGCACGGATTCGCTCGAGCTGCGCGCGTGGGGATCCACGGTCTTGGAGCAGCTGTTGAGCCGCGGGGACTCCGCGATCCTCGGCCTCAGCTTCGGGGGTGGTGCCCTGCTGCTGCGCGGGCTGCTGCTGTCCATCGCCGAAGGTGTGCCGTTCCGGCGGGGGAATGCCGCCCGGATCGCGGGCATCGCCGCGCTGACCGCGGCTGGTTCCTACGGAGCGGCACTGACCCCGGGCCTTGCCGCCGGACTCGTACTCGAACGGGTCGGGCTGGACGGCCCCGGCAGCTCCATCACTCCCTCGGCCTTCTTGGCACCTCTGCCGGCGCTGCTGGCCGCCGTGCTGCTCCTCGCAGTGGCCGAGGCGTTCCGCAGGGGGACCGAACTCGCGCAGGACGTCGACGGGTTGGTCTGAACGTGGCGGTTCCCGCAGATCAGCACCGCGTCGCCTGCAACCTCGACCGGTTGCTCGCCGAACGTGGCATGACGCTCACCGAACTGGCGGACCGGGTCGGAGTGACCCTGGTCAATCTGTCGGTGCTGAAGAACGGCCGTGCCAAGGCTGTCAGGTTCTCGACCCTGACAGCGATCTGCGACGTTCTGGACTGCACGCCGGGTGATGTGCTCACCGTCCTGCCGCCCGACGGCACGTCCGGATGAGACCGGCCCGCAAACGGAACGACCCGCGCCGAACGGCCCGGCGGCGACTGACGGTTGTGGCGGTCATGACCTCTCGGCGAGGAAGTCCCTCAGTAGGCGTGTGAGGGAACCCGGGGCGTCGATCCACGGGAAGTGACCCACGCCCTTGAGGGTGTGCAGGCGCGAGTTCGGGAAGGACTCGGCCACCGCTTCACCCGCGCGCATGCCCGTCACCGCGTCGAGGTCGCCGGTGACGACGAGGACGGGGGTCTCGACCTTGGTCAGCGCCTCCAGGACGGTCAGCCGCGACGGTTCGTCGATGCCCTGCCAGAAGCCCGCGCGCGGCACGGGGTTGAGCTGGTCGCTCTCGGATGCGGCGTGCTCGCGCTGTGGAGCGTCCCAGCGCCCGTACGCCATGGGTGCGGCACGCAGCAGCAGGTTGCGGACATGGGTGAGGTCCGTGGCGTTCTCCAGGAGCCGCACGGCCTCGCGCGCCTCCTCCCACCAGGGACCTTCCTCAGCCCGCGACTGGAAGATCTCCCGCGCGTCGTCGGGGAGTTCGCCCTGCAGCCGCGAGCCGGGATTGAGCAGCACGAGATGGCTGAGACGGCCGGGGTGCGCGGCCGCGTACGTCTGGGCGGTGGCCGCCGCCGCGTCGTGCGCGAGGAGGGCGAAGCGGTCGAATCCCAGCTTCCGGCGCAGGGCTTCGACGTCTTCGGCCAGGCGCGGGAAGGCGTACTCGTCCGGGTCGGCGGCGGCCGGTGAGTCGCCGGTGCCGCGTGAGTCGGGGACGATCAGGCGCCGGTAAGCGCTCAGTCCGCCGAGGTCGCCGAGGTAGGCCGCATCGCGGGCCGGACCTCCCGCGAGGCAGACCAGGGGAGGCCGGTCCCAGCTGGTGGGGGCGTCGCCGAGGACGCGGTAGCTGAGTCGGGCCCCGTCGTACGAGGTGAAGTACGGCATACCCCTCAGCGTGCCCCAAGCAGGGGCGAACAGCCGTGACCGTCCGCCTCGGCTGATGTTGTGGCTGGTCACGGCTGTCCGGCAGCGCGCGGCGGTTTCGCCTCTCCGTCGGCCCGCGTGTGCGTCTTCGGGCCGGGGCCGGCCGGGGCAGGAACCGTCACCGGTCCTAGGGCGAACGGACGATGCCACCAGCGACCACTGACAGGTGCCAATCTCAGTGGTGGCCCTTACCGTTCCCGTATGACTGCATCTGGGGACGGCATCGGGGAGCCCGGAGGCGTGAAGGACCCCGCGCCTGTGAGGACCACCGCGCCGTCGTCGGACCTCCCCGTCCCCGTGCCGGCGCCGGCACGCGCAGCCGGGTCCGCGGGGGTGCCGCGGTCGGAGAGCGTCCTCGGGCGCGGCTATCTGGCACTGACGCTCGGCATCGTCTCCGTCGTCTTTCTCATCGCCTTCGAAGCGACCGCCGTCGGAACGGCGATGCCAGTGGCGGCCGACGAGCTCGACGGTGTCTCCGTCTACGCCTTCGCCTTCTCCGCCCTGTTCACCACCTCCCTGCTCGGCATGGTCGTCTCCGGCCAGTGGAGCGACCGGAGCGGGCCGATGCCGCCACTGGCGTGGGGGATCGGATCGTTCGCGGCGGGGCTCGTGCTGTCGGGGACGGCCGCGACGATGGGGATATTCGTCGCGGGCCGCGCCGTGCAGGGCATCGGCGGGGGGCTCGTCATCGTGGCGCTGTACGTCACCGTCAGCCGCGCCTATCCGGAGCAGCTGCGGCCCACGGTCCTGGCGTGCTTCGCCGCTGCATGGGTGGTGCCTGCCGTCGTCGGGCCGCTCATTGCCGGGTCGGTGACGCAGCACCTGGGCTGGCGCTGGGTGTTCCTCGGCCTGCCGCTCCTCGTGGCGGTGCCGCTCGCCGTGATGCTGCCGGCGGTGAGGCGGGCCGCATCGGGGCCGCCACCGGGCGATTCCACCGCGAAATCCGCGGACCGCCCCGGTCAGGGTCCGGAGGGCCGCACCCGGCTGAAGTTCGCCGTGGTGCTGGCAGCCGGCGCGGGGCTGCTCCAGTACGCGGGACAGGAGCTGACCCTGCTCGCGGTGCTCCCGGCGGTCGCGGGTGCCGCGCTGCTCGTACCGGCGGCGCTGCGGCTGCTTCCGCGCGGCACGTACCGGGCGGCGCGCGGCCTGCCCGCGGTGGTGCTGCTGCGCGGCATCGCGGCGGGCGGATTCGTGGTGGCGGAGAGTTTCGTGCCGCTCATGCTCGTCAGCCAGCGCGGTCTGTCCGTGACGATGGCGGGCCTGGCGCTGGCGGCGGGCGGAGCGACGTGGGCGCTGGGCTCCTTCACACAGTCCCGGCAGCGCCTCGGGCCGTACCGGGAGAGGCTGGCACGGGGCGGGATGGTGCTGGTGACCGGCGGCGTTGCGTACACGCCGGCGGCGCTGGCGGAGAGCGTGCCGGTGTGGACGCTGGCCCTCGCGATGGCCGTGGGCTGCTACGGCATGGGCCTGGTCATCTCGTCCACGAGCGTGCTGCTGCTGCAGCTGTCCGCGCCCGAGGAGGCGGGGAAGAACTCGGCCGCGCTGCAGATGTCCGACAGCCTCTCCAACGTGGTGCTGCTCGCGGTGACGGGTGCGGCGTTCGCGCTGTGCGGGGGCGGTTCGGTCAGCGTGGGCGTCGCGGGGAGCGGGAGCGGGAGCGGAAGCGGGAGTGCCGGGGCCGCGGCGGCGGAAGGCCGTCCGCTGGCGTTCGTCGCTGTCTACGCGATCGCCGCCCTGGTATGCGCGCTGGGCGTCGCCGTCGCGGGGCGCCTCGGGGAGCGCACGCGAGCCGCGGGGGCTTGATCCCTTAGGAAGAGATGGGGGATGTTGCCCGGATCCAAATTCCGCTTATGGTTCTGGCATGTTCGACTCGCGGCACATACGGACGTTCCACGAAGTGGTGCGGGCCGGTTCGTACTCGGCGGCCGCGCGGACGCTCGGCTACACGCAGCCCGCGATCACGCAGCAGATGAAGGCTCTCGAACGGTCCGTCGGCACGCCGCTGTTCGTTCGCGTGGGGCGGCAGATGCGTCTGACCGAGGCGGGGGAGGCGCTGGAGCGCCACGCGGGCGTCATCCTCGACCGGATCGCGGCCGCGCAGCAGCAGATGTCGGCGATCACAGGACTACGGGCCGGGCGAGTGCGGATGTGCGCGTTCCCCAGTGCCGGCGCGACGCTCGTACCGGAGGCGCTGGCGCGCCTGGCGTCCGAACACCCGGGCATACGGGTCGAGTTGCAGGAGGCGGAGCCTCCCGACTCGATGCGGCGCGTGGCGGACGGCGAGTGCGACATCACCCTCGCCTTCACCTATCCCGGCCTCCACGAGCAGGTGCCGGACGAGCTGGTCGAGATCCCGCTCATGGAGGACCAACTGACCGTGCTGCTTCCGACGGGGCACCGGATGGCGCGGCGCCGCGCGGTGAAGCTCTCCGAGCTGTCGGACGAGCGGTGGATCGCGGGCTGCCTGCGCTGCCGCGCCAACTTCCTCCACGAGTGCGCCGAGTTGGGCTTCGCGCCCGATGTCGCCTTCACCACCGACGACATCCTGGTGGTGCAGAGCCTCGTCGCCGAAGGGCTCGGCATCGCGATGATGCCCGGGCTGGTGCTCTCCTTCCTCGTGCACCGCAAGGTCACCGGACGGGCCCTGGACCCGGCCTCGCGGCGGCACGTGTCCGCGTACGTACTGCGCGAGCACCTCGACATCCCGACGACCGCCCTCGTACTGGACGAGCTGAGAACGGCGGCCACGAACCGCGTCGGCTGCTAGGGCGTGTCCGACGAGCCGCGGGAGTCCACCTCCGCGCGAGCGGGCTTGAGTTGTGACTCGCCTGAGCGAATTCCTCCTCCATAAGCGTTGGTTGGGGGCAGGCGAAGAAACCGTCGTTGGACGTGATGAGTCCGCGGCCTCACGCTGCGAATATGGCCACTTCGACGCAGCACCACCCCGCGGCGACCGCCGTCCGCACCGCGCCCCGCACCACGGCGCGACTCGACTCCCTCGTCGGAGAAGTGCGCGAAGTGGTCGGCCGCGGAATGGCGCCGGACGTCACCGCATATCTCGTCGGCGAGAAGCTCGCACCGCACCTCGGCACCGGCGCCGCGGACGGCCTTCTCACGCCGGAGCAGCAGCAGGGCGACCCCGACCACTACCGCCAGCACCTGCTGCACGCCGAGCACGACGGCAGCTTCTCGATCGTCGCGCTGGTGTGGCTGCCCGGCCAGTGCACATCCGTGCACGACCACGTCTCCTGGTGCGTCACCGGCGTCCACGAGGGCGAGGAGCACGAGCGGCGCTACCGGCTGCTGCCCGCGGAGGAACCGGGCGGGAGCGCGCGGCTCGTGGCGACGGAGGACGTGGTCAACCCGGTCGGCGCGGTCTGCGGATTCGCGCCGCCCGGCGACATACACAAGGTGTGGAACGGCTGCGGTGAGAAGGCCATTTCGCTGCACATCTACGGTGCCGACATCTCACGCCTGGGCAGCAGCGTGCGCCGCGTGTACGAGCTGCCGGCGGACCGCTGATGGCGCTGCTGGGGGACCGGCCCCAGGTGTCCCCGGCCCCTTCGCCCACACGTTCCGTGGCGGGGAGTGTCCGTCCGCCCCGCAAGGACACCGGCCGCACCGCCTCACCCGCGAGACCGCGCCCCGCCGGCAAGCTGCCCGGCCTGGCGGTTGCCGCGCTGGGCGTCGTGGCCGCCGGGTCCGTGCATCTGCTTGTGCCGGCCGTGCCGATGCTGTCGGCGGCCGTGGTCCTCGGCATCCTCGCCGCCCACCTCCCCGGGGTGCGGACGATGGTGAGCGGCCCGGCCCGGCCCGGTCTGTCGTTCGCGGGCAAGCGGCTCATGCGCGTCGGAGTCGTGCTGCTCGGGCTGAAGTTGAGCATCGGCGACATCGTCGGCCTCGGCTGGACGACCGTCGCGATGGTGTTCGTCGTCGTCGCGGCGACCTTTTCCGGGACGCTGTGGCTGGGCCGGAAGCTCGGTCTCCCCGGGGACCAGCCGCTCCTGATCGCCACCGGCTACTCGATCTGCGGCGCGTCCGCGATCTGTGCCGTCAGCGAGGTGCGCGAGAGCGAGGAGCGCGACGTCGCCACGTCGGTGGCCCTCGTCACGCTCTGCGGCACGCTCGCCATAGCCGTACTGCCGCTGCTGCACCACCCGTTGGGCCTGGACGCGGGGCAGTTCGGACGCTGGGTCGGTGCGGGCGTGCACGACGTCGGACAGGTCGTCGCCACGGCCCAGACAGCCGGGCACCACGCCCTCGGCCAGGCGGTGCTGGTGAAACTGATGCGCGTCGCGCTGCTGGCGCCGCTCGTGGCGGCCGTCGTCCTGTCCGTACGGGCACGCAGCGGGCACGCCCGAAAGGGCGGCGCCGCCGGGTCGCCCGCCGACGCCGCTGGGAACGGCACCGGCACGGCAGGTCGGCGTCCGCCTCTCGTGCCGCTCTTCGTCGCCGGTTTCCTCGTCATGGTCGTCCTCCGCACGACGGGATGGCTCCCCGCCGGAGCCCTCGGCGTGGCCGGCACCGCGCAGGAACTGATCCTCGCCGCCGCCCTCTTCGGCCTGGGCAGCGCCGTGCATCTCCCCACGCTCGCCCGCACCGGAAGCAGGGTGGCCGCGCTCGGGCTGTGCTCGTGGATCGTCATCGCCGGGGTTTCTTACGGGGGCGTGCTGCTGACCGCGTGACGCGTCTGACAGCGCCACTCTCGCGGCTCGCGCCGTCCGTTCAACCCCCGTGCATGGCACGGGAATTCGCCCGAATCGGACTCCCCACGGAGGCTGTCACCGGCCGCCGGTAGGCTGAAGCAGTCTCGCCGCGCTGTCCGGCGGCCCTCGCATCGACGCGGACGACCACGCCACCGACCCACCCGGAGACCGTGACTACCAGCACTTCCTCCACCAGCCACCACCTGTCGCCCGCCTTCCCCGGCCGTGCCCCCTGGGGCACGGCCAGCAAGCTGCGCGCCTGGCAGCAGGGGGCGATGGACGCGTATCTCCAGCAGCAGCCACGGGACTTCCTCGCGGTGGCCACCCCGGGCGCCGGCAAGACGACGTTCGCCCTCACCCTCGCCTCGTGGCTCCTGCACCACCACGTCGTGCAGCAGGTGACCGTCGTGGCGCCGACCGAGCACCTGAAGAAACAGTGGGCGGAGGCGGCGGCGCGTATAGGCATCAAGCTCGACCCGGACTACAGCGCGGGCCCGCTGAGCAAGGAGTACCACGGCGTCGCGGTGACGTACGCGGGCGTCGGCGTACGGCCGATGCTGCACCGCAACCGGGTCGAGCAGCGAAAGACCCTCGTCATCCTCGACGAGATCCACCACGCGGGCGACAGCCGCTCATGGGGCGAGGCATGCCAGGAGGCCTTTGAACCGGCCACCCGCCGACTGGCCCTCACCGGCACGCCGTTCCGCTCGGACACGAACCCGATCCCGTTCGTCGACTACGCCGAGGACGCCGACGGCGTGCGCCGCTCCGTCGCCGACTACACCTACGGCTACGGCAACGCGCTGGGCGACGGCGTCGTGCGGCCCGTCATCTTCCTCTCCTACAGCGGCAACATGCGCTGGCGCACCAAGGCAGGCGACGAGATCGAGGCGCGCCTCGGCGAGCCCATGACCAAGGACGCCGTCTCACAGGCGTGGCGCACGGCCCTCGACCCGCACGGCGAGTGGATGCCGTCCGTACTCGGCGCCGCCGACCGGCGGTTGAGCGAAGTGCGCAAGGCCATCCCGGACGCGGGCGGCCTGGTGATCGCCAGCGACCAGGACTCGGCACGCGCGTACGCGAAACTCCTCCGCGAAGTGACCGGCACCGCCGCCACGGTCGTGCTCTCCGACGACAGCGGCGCCTCCCAGCGCATCGAGGACTTCCGCAACTCCGACGACCGCTGGATGGTCGCCGTGCGCATGGTCTCCGAGGGCGTGGACATTCCGCGTCTCGCGGTCGGCGTCTACGCCACGACGATCTCCACGCCGCTCTTCTTCGCGCAGGCCGTCGGCCGCTTCGTACGGTCGCGGCGGCGCGGCGAGACGGCGTCCGTCTTCCTGCCGACCATCCCGATGCTGATGACCTTCGCGCACGAGATGGAGGTCGAGCGCGACCACGTGCTCGACAAGCCGAAGAAGGACGCCGAGGACGACCCGTACGCGGAGGAGGCCGGCCTCCTCGAGGAGGCCGAACGCGAACAGGACGAGGACACCGGTGAGCAGGACGAACTGCCCTTCGAGGCACTGGAGTCGGACGCGGTCTTCGACCGGGTCATGTACGACGGCGCCGAGTTCGGCATGCAGGCCCACCCCGGCAGCGACGAGGAGCAGGACTACCTCGGCATCCCCGGGCTCCTGGAGCCGGACCAGGTGCAGGCTCTCCTGCAGAAGCGGCAGGCGCGGCAGATCGCGCACAGCAAGAAGAGGCCCGACGCCGACGCGGACCTGCTCGAACTGCCCGCGGAGCGGCGTCCCGTCGTCACGCACAAGGAACTGCTGGAGCTGCGCAAGCAGTTGAACGGGCTCGTGGGGGCGTACGTCCACCAGAGCGGCAAGCCCCACGGGGTGATCCACAACGAGCTGCGCCGCGTGTGCGGGGGGCCGCCGAGCGCGGAGGCGACGGCGGGCCAGCTCGAACAGCGCATCGCGAAGGTGCGGGAGTGGGCGACGCGCATGCGGTGACCTCGCGGTCGGCGCCGTTTCCTGCTCGTGCCGCGGTGGGGGGGGCGGGGCTCAACTGCCGGGGACGGCCGTGAGTCGTGCCGCGGCCTCGGAGTCGAACCGGTCGTCGACGAGGACGACCGAGCGCCCCGCGGCGTCCAGCAGGGAAGCCGCGATCGTCGCGCGCATCCCGGTGGCGCAGTGCACCCACACCACGCCGGGCGGCAACTCCGCCATCCGTCCGCGCAGTTCGTGCACGGGGATGTGCAAAGAGCCGTCGATGTATCCGCCGGCGCGTTCGGAGTCGCGGCGTACGTCCAGCACGATCGGCTCCCCGCCCGCGGTACGGGCGGCGCCGAGTTCGTCGAAGTCGGCACGCGGGAACGAGGCGACCTCGTCCGTGCCGCGCACCCAGTCGGTCGCTACGCCGGTGGCGGCTGCTGCCGGCCGGTCGATGCCCACACGGACCAACTCGCGCTGTGCGTCGGCCACGTGCTCGGGGCTCTCACCCAGCAGCGTCACCGGCTTGCCCCAGGGGATCAGCCACGCGAGGTAGGTCGCGAGCCGGCCGTCACCCTCGAAGTTGTACGAGCCGGCGAGATGACCGGCGGCGAAAGCCGTGCGGTCGCGCAGGTCCACGACCCACTCACCGGCCGCCAGGCGGGCGGCGATCTGCTCCGGGCGGGCCTGTCGCGGCGGTGTCAGATCCACCGGGTCGGGACCGGCGGCGTTGACCGGGCCCATGTGCGCGTAATACGCCGGAATGTCTTCGAGTCCGTCGAGCAGCCGGGACACGAAGGTGTCGACGTCGAGCGTGAGCGCGTCGTTCTCCTTGCGCTCGGCGCCGATCGTGGTCGTGTCGCCGTCCGCCTGCGAGCTGGAGCAGAAGCTTCCGAAGCCGTGCGTGGGCAGCACCTGCGCGTCGTCGTCCAGCGTGTCCGCCAGCCGGTGCGCGGAACCGTGCTGGGCCCTGGCGAGCGACTCCGTCAGCCGCGGCTCCACCAGATCCGGACGGCCGACCGTCCCGATCAGCAGCGATCCGCCGGTGAACGCGGCGACTCCGTGGCCGTCCTCTTCGAGAACGTACGAGGTGTGGTGCGGTGTGTGGCCGGGGGTGGACAGGGCGCGCAGCGTCAGCTGCTCGTCGACGGTCAGGGTGTCGCCGTCCGCGACGGGTGTACGGGGGAAGGAGACCGCGGCGGCGGAGGGCACCAGGTGGTCGGCACCCGTGATGCGGGCCAGCTCCAGGGCGCCGGAGACGTAGTCGTTGTGGACGTGGGTCTCCGCCACGTACGCGATGCGGATGCCGCGGCGGGCCGCGGCGGTGATGACCCGGTCGATGTCGCGGGGCGGGTCGACCGCGACGGCGGTGTTCGAGCCGCCGGCGAGATAGCTGCGATTGCCCAGGCCCTGGATCTCCAGGGTGTCGACGAAGAACACGGCGTCTGCTCCTTGTCCCGATCACGCTCCGGGTACCCGGGAGGCGTGGGGCAATCCCGTGCGGGGGCGCCGGTGTGCGCCTCGGGTTCGTTGTGCGTGCCGGGTGCGGGCCGTTCCGGCGGTTGCCCCGGGGCGGCACGCCCCCGCACCACGCGCGAACCGATGGCGAACCCGGCCACCCGGAATGCGGCACGCCCCGGCACCACGCACCCACCCGAGGCGAACCGAGGCAAGCCCCAAGCCACGAACCCGGAGCGCAAAGAAGAAGTGACCGGATTCTGGACGCACTCTTCCGGTGAGCGGAGCGGGTCGCTAGGTTCAACGGCACAGCGCGATCCCGGCCACGGCTACGCCCCCCACTGCTACGCCCCCACCCGGAGCCGCCCCCACTGAACCGAGGAGGAGCGCGTAGTGACTGCGGAGACCTCTCAGACCCTCGACCGGGGACTGCGCGTCCTCAAACTGCTCGCCGACACGGACCACGGCCTGACCGTCACGGAGCTTTCCAACAAGCTCGGCGTCAACCGCACCGTCGTCTACCGGCTGCTCGCCACGCTGGAGCAGCACGCCCTCGTCCGCCGTGACCTGGGCGGACGCGCCCGCGTCGGGCTCGGGGTGCTGCGGCTGGGCCGGCAGGTGCATCCACTCGTACGGGAGGCGGCGCTGCCCGCGCTGCGTTCGCTGGCCGAGGAGATCGGGGCCACCGCGCACCTGACCCTGGTCGACGGCACGGAGGCCCTCGCGGTGGCGGTCGTCGAGCCGAGCTGGACGGATTACCACGTCGCGTACCGCACCGGCTTCCGCCACCCCCTCGACAGGGGCGCCGCGGGCCGGGCGATCCTCGCGGGGCGCGGTCCCGACAGCGAGCTGGGTCCCGGATTCGTCCTCACACACGGTGAGTTGGAGGCCGGAGCCGGAGGCGCCGCGGCTCCGGTGCGCGGCGTGACGGGGATCGAGGGCAGCGTGGGCGTGGTGATGCTGACGGACGCGGTCCCGCCGCAGGTGGGCGAGCGCGTGGTGCGTGCGGCGCAGGAAGTGGCCGACGCTCTGCGCTGACCCTTCGGAACATGGCGGGGCGGTCCCTCCGGCTCCGCCATGGGGAGTGCCCGGTGCGGTTGTTAGGTTGCCGGGGTGAACACACCCGCCCCGCCTTCCTCGCTGCTCTCCCGGCTCGGCTCGCGCCTCCGCCCGCGACGGCTCTCTGCGCGGCAGCGCACCCTCCTCGTATGTGCCGCGCCGCTCACCGCGCTGTTCGCGGTTGTCGCTCTCGCGCCGCTGCCGTTCGCTCTCGCGGAGCCCGGCCTCACCGCGAACGTGATCGGCGACAGCAAGGACAAGCCGGTGATCACGGTCTCCGGGCCGGGGAGCCAGGGAACGAGAGCCGACGACGGCAAGCTGCTGATGACGACGATCGCCGCGACACCGCCCGGCGCGACGGTCCGGCTGCCGGAGGTCGTGGAGAGCTGGTTCCGTGCGGACAGGGCTGCGATGCCGACCGAGGCGGTCTACCCGGTGGGCGACAGCCTCAAGGAGATCGAGAAGCACAACAAGGACGAGATGCGGCAGTCGCAGAACGCGGCGGTCAAGGCGGCTCTGCGGCAGATGCACAAGTCACCGCGGGATGTGCGGGTCTCGCTGCGCCTGGCCGACGTGGGCGGACCGAGCGCGGGGCTGTTCTTCTCGCTCGGCATCATCGACAAGGTCGTCGGCGACGGCCGGGGCGGCGGCCTGACCGGCGGAAAGGTCGTCGCGGGCACCGGCACCATCAAGGCGGACGGCATTGTCGGGCCCGTCGGTGGTGTGCCGCTGAAGACGAAGGCGGCGAAGCGGGACGGGGCGACCGTCTTCCTCGTGCCGCGTGCCGAGTGCGCCGACGCGCAGGCGGAGCGGCCGAAGGGCCTGCGTCTGGTGCCGGTCGACACCCTCGGGGGCGCTCTGAAGGCGCTGAAGGCCCTCAACGGCGATGGCCGGGTGCCCAGTTGCTGATCCAGGGCCCCCGGCTCCCGTCAGTTCAGCCCGTCTTGATGAAGCCCTTCCGCACGAGCCAGTCCTTGGCGACGTCGTGCGGGTCCTGGCCGTCCACGTCCACCTTGGCGTTGAGCTTCTGAGCCGTCTTGTTGTTCAGAGCCTTGGTGATGGGTGCGAGCAGCCCGGCGATCTGCGGGTACTTCTTCATCGTCTGGCTGTTCATCTCGGGCGCGACGTTGTAGTTCGGGAAGAACTTCCTGTCGTCCTCGAGGATCTTCAGCTTCAGGGCGGGGATGCGTCCGTCGGTCGCTGCGATCGCACCGAAGACGCACGGTTTTCCGTTGGCGGTCTGGGTGTAGACGACGCCGCCGGCCATCTTGTGCACCTGGCCCTCGGGGAAGCGCATGCCGTACTTCTTCGCCATGCCCTTCAGGCCGTCCTGGCGGGAGGCGAACTCGTTCTCCACGCAGATACTGGCCGCGTTGGGGTTCTTGCGCGACAGTTCGGCGACGTCGGAGAGCGTCTTGGTGCCGTACCGCTTCTGCAGCTTCTCGCTGATGACGAGCGCGTAGGTGTTGTCGAGGGTGGAGGGCCGCAGCCATTCGACGCCCTTGGCCCGGTCCTCCTTGCGGACGGCCCTCCACTGCTCGACGGGGTCGGGCACGGGCTTGGTGTGGCCGAGGTAGGTGATCCAGGACGTGCCGGTGTACTCGTACATGCCGTCGGCCGTGCCGGATTCGACGGCTGAGCGTGCGCCGATGGAGCCCTGCACGGCGGTGCGGTCGACCACGTCGGCCCCGGCCGCCCGGAAGATCAACCCCATGATCTTGCCGAGGATGATCTGCTCGGTGAACTCCTTGGAGGTGACGGTCAGTTGGGCCCCTTCGAGAGGCCGTCCGGCTCCCACTGTGCCGGGCCGCACCTTGTCGCTGAGCGGGCTGCCGCTGACCAGGCCGCAGCCGCCGAGAGTGCCGGTGAGGGCGAGCGCGGTCAGCCCGGCGGCGAGCGTGCGCAGCGAGAGCGGGGTGCGTGAGGTGCGCCGGGTGCGCATCAGGACGATCCCTCCAAGCCACGTGGGCGCAGCAGCAGTTCGACGAGTGAGGCGAGCCAGTCGACCAGCAGCGCCAGTGCGACGGTGAGTATCGAGCCGAGCATCAGCACGGGCATCCGCTGGTTGGTGATGCCGGAGGAGATCAGGTCGCCCAGGCCGCCGCCCCCGATGAAGGTGGCGAGTGTGGCCGTGCCGACGTTCAGGACAAGAGCGTTGCGGACGCCGGCGAGGATCAGCGGTACGGCCAGGGGCAGTTCGACCTTCGTCAGCACTCCGAGCGACGACATCCCGATGCCCTTGGCGGCCTCCGTCAGGCCGGGGTCGATGTTGCGCAGCCCGGTGATGGTGTTGGCCAGCACCGGCAGCACCGCGTAGACGACCATGCCGACGACGGCGGTGCCCTGACCGATGCTGAGCCAGAACACCAGCAGCACCAGCAGCCCGAGGGACGGGACGGCCTGCCCCAGGTTCGCGGCCGCCATGGCTACGGGTGTCGCCCTGCGCAGCTTCTGACGGGTCAGGGCGATGCCGAGCGGTATCGCGATGATCAGCACGAAGAACGTGGAGATCACGGTCATCTCGATGTGCTGGCGCAGGCGGAGGGTGACGTTGCCGCCCGAGATGGAGTTGCGGGCGATCGTGTCGAGTTCGGCGCCGCGGAACCACAGCCAGGTGCCCAGCAGCACGAGCGCGAGCACACCGGGCAGGATCGTGAGTTTCTGCCAGGTGAGCCTGTCGCGGAGCCGTTCTTCGCTGTGTGCGGCCGCCGCGGGCGCCGACTCCTCGTCGGGCGCGGCCTGTTGGTCCTGCTGTGCGGGCGTCTGCCGCTCGTCCGCCTCGGTGGCCGCACTGTTGGTCGATCCGCTCACGATGTGAGGCCCTCCTGCGCCGCGTACGTGCGCTTGGCCTGCGTCTCGCTCAGGCTGTGCCGGTGCTCGATGGCCTCCAGCCGGTCGGCGTCGAGGAGTTCGTGCACGCAGTTCATCAGCGTCTCCAGGTCGACGACGCCGGTGTACTCCCCGCGCCGGCCGGTGACGGCGACCCGTCCGCCGCTGTCGGTGAGCACCGCCTCCAGCGCGTCGCGCAGCGTCGCGTCGCGGGTGACGGTGTCGTGCACGAGTGTCCCCGCGCGGGCCAACGAGCCCTTCGCATGGGTGAGATCGCCGCGCCGCAGCCACTTGTACGGGCGCTGCTTCGGGTCGAGCAGCAGCACCTCGTTCGTCGTGCCGGCGCTGAGCATCTCCGAGATGGTCTCCAGGGGCTCCTCAACGGTGGCGGTGGGGAAGTCGACGATCTCGACGTCCCGCACGCGGGTCAGGTTGAGCCTCTTGAGCGCCGCGCCGGCGCCCACGAATCCGGAGACGAAGTCGTCGGCCGGGTTGGTGAGGATCGCCTCCGGGGTGTCGAACTGGGCGATGTGCGACTGTTCGCGCAGGACGGCGATGCGGTCGCCCAGCTTGATGGCCTCGTCGAAGTCGTGCGTGACGAAGACGATGGTCTTGCGCAACTCGTGCTGGAGCCGGATCAGTTCGTCCTGGAGGTGGTCGCGGGTTATCGGGTCGACGGCGCCGAAGGGCTCGTCCATCAGCAGCACGGGCGGGTCGGCGGCCAACGCCCGTGCGACGCCGACGCGTTGCTGCTGCCCGCCGGAAAGCCGCCGCGGATAGCGGCCCTGGAACTCGGCGGGGTCGAGGCCGACAAGGTCGAGCATCTCCTCGACGCGCGCCTTGATCTTCGCCTTGGGCCAGCCGGCCATCTTCGGCACCTGGGCGATGTTCTGCGCGACCGTCATGTGCGGGAAGAGCCCCGACGACTGGATGGCGTAGCCGATCTTGCGGCGCAGCTTCACCGCGTCGATCCCGGTGACGTCCTCGTCGTCGATGCGGATGCGTCCCGAGGTGGGCTCGATCAGCCGGTTGATCATCTTCAGCAGGGTGGACTTGCCGCACCCGGAGGGGCCGACCAGGACGACGGTCTCACCGGCCTTGACCTCCAGGCTGACGTCGTCCACGGCGGCCACCGTGGAGCCGGAGTACCGCTTGGTCAGGCCCTCCAGGCGGATGGTGGCGCCGGAGGCGGCAGCGGGCGCGCCCCGTTCCGGAGCAGCCGCGGCCTGCGCGGGCGTCCCGCTGCCCTCCTCCGTCCGCGGCGTCGTCCCGGAGCCGGATGCTGCGGATGTCTCAGGCACGTATCCCCCTCGGGGTGGTCAGTCGTCCGACGACGACGTACGCGGCGTCGAAGAACAGGGCGAGCACGACGATGCCGAGAGTCCCGGCGAGCACTTGGTTGAGGGCGTTGGCGCTGCCGAGCGAGGCCACACCGCGGAAGATGGTGTTGCCCAGCCCGGGGCCGGAGGCGAAGGCGGCGATCGCCGCGATGCCCATGAGCATCTGCGTGGAGACGCGGATCCCGGTGAGGATCGGCGGCCAGGCCAGCGGCAGTTCGACCCTCAGCAGCCGCCTCGTACGCGACATGCCGATGCCGCGGGCCGCGTCGACCAGAGCGGGATCGACGCCGCGGAGCCCGACGATGGCGTTGCGGACGATGGGCAGCAGCCCGTAGAGCGTCAGCGCGATGACGGTGGGGGCGACCCCGAGCCCCACGAGGGGGATCAGCAGACCGATCAGCGCCAGCGACGGCACGGTCAGGATCGTCGCCCCGGTCGTCATGGCCAGATCGCCCGCCCATTCGCGGCGGTAGGTGAGCACACCCACCGCGACACCCAGGACGGTCGCCGCCACGATGCACTGGAACACGGCGCTCGCGTGCTGGAGCGAGTCCGCCAGCAGCTGCGTGTGGCGGTTGCCGAGATACTCCCAGAAGCTCATTCCGGTACCCCTCGCCTCTTCAAAGCCGCTCCGTCCGTTCCTGCCCGCCCACGCGTGCGGGCGGGTCCTGTCGTGCCGCGTGCTCTCCTGCCCGGCGACGCCGGAATGACGCACCGGTCACGGGTTCCTCACGGCACCGGCTCGCCGTCTCCGCCCCCGCCCGCCGCCTGACGCACCAGCGGGACGATCCGCAGCGGCACCGGGTTCTCCATGACGATGGCCGTCGAGGCCCGCACGATGCCCTCGAAGCCCACCACGCGGTCGATGACCCGCTGCAGATCCGCGTTGGACCGTGCGACGAGGCGGCAGAGCATATCCCCGTGACCCGTCGTCGTATGCAGCTCCAGCACTTCCGGTACGGAGTCCAAGTGGGCCCGTACGTCGGCGCCTTGGCCCTGCTTGATCTCCAGGGTGGCGAAGGCGGTGACGGGGTAGCCGATCGCCGCCGGATCGACGTCGGGGCCGAAGCCGCGGATCACCCCCGTGGTCCTGAGGCGTTCCAGTCGTGCCTGCACCGTGCCGCGGGCGACGCCGAGCCGGCGGGATGCCTCCAGCACTCCGATCCTCGGCTCGTCCGCGAGCAGTTCGAGCAGACGTCCGTCGAGCCGGTCGATACCCACAGCTTCCCTTTCGGTAACCAGCCTTCTGAGCATCTTGTACAGATCGTCCGGCGCGAGACCGGTCTCGCTGGTCAAGGTGTTCAGTGAATACGGGAAGTATTGCGCACCTTGTGGAACAGGGGGAGCCTTGGGGCATGACTGAGACCACCCACGCAACCCCTGACACTGCCCGGCAGGCCGATCCCTTCCCGGTGAAGGGGATGGACGCGGTCGTCTTCGCCGTCGGCAACGCCAAACAGGCGGCCCACTACTACTCGACGGCGTTCGGCATGAAGCTCGTCGCCTACTCCGGACCGGAGAACGGCAGCCGCGAGACGGCCAGTTACGTCCTCGAATCGGGCGCCGCGCGCTTCGTCCTCACCTCCGTCGTCAAGCCCTCCACCGACTGGGGGCGCTTCCTGACGGAGCATGTCGCGGCGCACGGCGACGGAGTCATCGACCTGGCCATCGAGGTCCCGGACGCGCGCGCCGCGTACGAGTACGCGGTCGCGCAGGGCGCCACCGGCATCGTCGAGCCGCATGAGGAGAAGGACGAGAACGGCACAGTCGTGCTGGCGTCCATCGCCACCTACGGCACGACCCGGCACACCCTCGTCGAGCGCTCGGCCTACTCGGGCGCCTATCTGCCCGGGTACGTGGCCGCGGAGCCGGTCGTCGAGCCGGGCAAGCGCAACTTCCAGGCCATCGACCACTGCGTGGGCAACGTCGAACTCGGCAAGATGGACGAGTGGGTGGCCTTCTACAACAAGGTCATGGGGTTCACGAACATGAAGGAGTTCGTGGGCGACGACATCGCGACCGAGTACAGCGCGCTGATGTCGAAGGTCGTCGCCGACGGCACCCTGAAGGTCAAGTTCCCCATCAACGAGCCCGCGATCGCGAAGAAGAAGTCGCAGATCGATGAGTACCTGGAGTTCTACGGCGGTGCCGGCGTCCAGCACATCGCGCTCGCCACGAACGACATCGTCGCGACGGTACGGGCGATGCGCGCGGCGGGCGTCCAGTTCCTGCAGACCCCCGACTCGTACTACGACACCCTCGGCGAGTGGGCGGGCGAGACCAGGGTGCCCGTGGAGACGCTGCGTGAGCTGAAGATCCTCGTCGACCGTGACGAGGACGGCTACCTGCTGCAGATCTTCACCAAGCCGGTCCAGGACCGCCCGACGGTCTTCTTCGAGATGATCGAGCGCCACGGTTCCATGGGCTTCGGCAAGGGCAACTTCAAGGCCCTCTTCGAGGCGATCGAGCGCGAGCAGGAAAGGCGCGGCAACCTCTGACGGCGGCCGTACGCCCGGGTGAGCGGCCCTGATCGGGGGACGCGCACCCCGGACACGGTCCATGACACGCATCCGTGACGTCCGCTCGTCACGCGCAGCCGTCGCCCGCAGCCGTCGCGCCTGCCCGGCAGCCCGGCCTTCCCGGCGCTGCGGGCAGGTGCGACGCTGAGCGCATGAGCGAGTTGATCCAGCGGCTCAGGGACGGCCTGCCCGGGGACGCCGTCATCACCGACCCCGACGTCATGGCCTCCTACTCCCGCGACATGGCCGACTTCTGCGAAGCGGGCACGCCGGCGGCCGTGGTGCTGCCCCGCACCGTCGAAGAGGTGCAGCACGTGATGCGCACGGCGACCGCCCTGCGCGTCCCCGTCGTGCCGCAGGGCGCCCGCACCGGTCTGTCGGGCGCGGCCAACGCCTCCGACGGCTGCGTCGTGCTCTCCCTGATCCGCATGGACCGGATCCTGGAGATCAACCCCGCCGACCGCATCGCCGTCGTGGAGCCCGGCGTCGTCAACGCCACGCTCTCCCGCGCCGTCAACGAGCACGGCCTGCACTACCCGCCGGACCCCAGCAGCTGGGAGCAGTGCACGATCGGCGGCAACATCGGCACGGCGGCCGGCGGGCTGTGCTGTGTGAAGTACGGGGTCACGGCCGAGTATGTGCTCGGCCTCGACGTCGTACTGGCCGACGGGCGGCTCATGTCGACGGGCCGCCGCACCGCCAAGGGCGTCGCCGGGTACGACATGACGCGGCTGTTCGTCGGCTCCGAGGGCAGCCTCGGCATCGTCGTACGCGCCGTGCTCGCACTCAAGCCGCAGCCGCCGCAACAGCTCGCGCTGGCCGCCGAGTTCCCCTCCGCAGCCGCGGCGGGCGACGCCGTCAGCCGGATCATGGAGTGCGGCCACGTCCCGTCGCTGATGGAGCTCATGGACCGCACGACGCTGCGGGCGGTCAACGCCCTGACGAACATGGGACTTCCGGAGTCCACCGAGGCCCTGCTGCTCGCCGCGTTCGACACCGACGACCCCGGCGCCGACCTCGCCGCCGTGGGAGAGCTGTGCGAGGCGGCGGGTGCCAGCCAGGTCGTGGCGGCGGAGACCCGTGCCGAGTCGGAACTTCTGCTTCAGGCGCGGCGCAGCGTGCACTGGGCGCTGGAGGCACTGCCGGGAACCACGTTGATCGACGACGTCTGCGTGCCGCGGACGAAGCTGGCCGACATGCTGGACGGCACCGCGGCCATCAGCGAGAAGTACGGGCTGACGATCGGAGTGTGCGCACACGCCGGGGACGGCAACACCCACCCCACCGTCTGCTTCGACCCGGACGACGAGGACGAGACGCGCCGCGCGCACGAGGCGTTCGACGCCATCATGGCGCTCGGGCTGGAACTCGGCGGCACCATCACCGGTGAACACGGCGTGGGCGTCCTCAAGAAGGAGTGGCTGGCCCGCGAACTCGGCCCGGTGGGGCTGGAGATGCAGCGCGGCATCAAGGAGGTCCTCGACCCGCTGGGCCTGCTGAACCCCGGCAAGCTCTTCTGAGACGTACCGGTCGGGGACGGTCCGGGACGCGTCGAGGACCGTCCGGGGACACCCGTCCGGGAGGCATCGAGGCGACGGGCAGAGCCACCGCCCGGCGGTTCGGGCGGATCACGACGGATCGGCCGAACTCCCCACCGCGCGTGGGATGTTCACGCCCGATGCACATTCGTCGGATCGAGTGAAAGTCGGAGGGAAATTCACCCTCACACTTCGGCGTCGCCTGCCTCTTCGGACGGTGACGGGTCGGTCAGGCAGACCCCCTCGCCGTGGCCCACCCGCAAGAGTTCGGCCAACGCGTCGTCCACGCCCAGCGCTTCGCCCTCGGTGCCCGCCGGCACGGCGCGCAGCGTGCGTTCCAGCCATCCGGAGACGATGCCCGAGGGGGTCTCGAGCAGGGCGTCGCCGTCGGGGGAGGAGAGAGCCACACAGATCACGTCGCGCCCCTGAACCTTCGCGGGCCACACCCGTACGTCCCCCTCACCGCAGGGGCGGAAGACGCCCTCGACGAGCAGTTCCCGTGCGAACGTCCAGGTGACGGGCGCGCCCGTGCCGACGTGGAAGGCGATGTGCGCGGCGTAGGGATCCTTCGCGAGATACGTCAGACGCGCCTGTACGGGAAGGCCGTGCTCGGGTGAGAGCACAAGCCTGATCTCGAGTTCGCATTCGACGACGAGGTTCATCGGACCGCCCTTTCGTGATCCTGTGATCAGTCGCGCAGCCTGTCTTGGCGTGCACTGAAGAGGGCCCAGGCCGTGGCCGGTTACGCGTGTTCGCGCCATTCTCTCCCCAGAGTGGGCCTGTGCGTCCAGCACGGGTGGGCAAGTTGTCGGCCCTGTCTGGTAGATGTGGACACTACGCTTCACGGTTGCACCGCGCGGGTCAACTGCGGAGCACGTACATCACAAGACGACACAACAGTCGAAACAGATACGGGACCTGGACACTATGAGCGCGCCCCTCTCAGGATCCGCCGGCGGAAGCCCTGCCCCCGGCTTCTATCCGGATCCGTCCATCCCCGGCTACATCCGCTACTGGAACGGCTCCTCGTGGGTGCCCGGTACCAGCCGCCCCCAGCCGGAAGAGGGCGAGGCGATGCCCACGCCGCCGTCGGCCGCCGCCGCCTCCTCGGCGGTCGCTCCGCCCACCCGGGAGGAGCCGGCACCGGCGGAGGAGACCGGACCGGTCTTCCTCGACGAGGAGATGGACAGCGGCGCCGGCCCTGAGTCACAGCTGCCTGCCGCCCGCAGCGGCGATGCGCCTCTCCCCGAGGTGCGCCCGCGTGGCGAGGTCGCGTCGGCCGGTTCCATCGACTGGGACGATCCGAGCCGCCTCCACGGGCAGCGCCCGGAACCCGCGTCCGCATGGCAGGCTGACGCGGCGCGGCAGGGAGGCTTCGCCGGGCAGAGCGAGGGCATCTCGTGGGGCCGCGGTGAGGGCGGCGAGGGAGCAGCAGGCGCTCCTGGCGCCTCAGCCGACCCTCGAGGCGGCTGGGGAAGGCCAGCGGCCGAAGGGGCCGCGGAGGGGCGCACGGACAGCGGTGCGGCCCCTGCTCACGGTTCTCCGGCTTCTCCTGCCCACGGCGCGGACTCCGCCGGCTCACCGCCTCGTGACGGCACCTTCCAGATGCGTGCGCTCAGCCCCGAGGCAGGCAGGCAGACGGGCCAGGAGCAGCACGGCGCCGACAACTCCGCCCCCGGACCGCAGGTACCCGAGCACACCGTCGGGCTGCGCCGCTCGGACGTGCTGCGCTACGGCACGGGCAGTGGCCAGACGCCCCCGGCAGCGGCCACGCCGTCCGCCCCGTCGGTGCCGGGCCAGGGCCCGCCCGCGCAGCCGCACACACCTGCTCAGGGCGCCCCGCCCCAGCCCCCTCAGGCCGCACCGCAGCAAGGCGCACCGCCGCATCAGGCCGCACCGCCGCAGCACGGCCTGCTGCATCAGCAGGGCGTGCCGCCGCAGCACGGTGCCCCGCCGCAGGGTGCTGCCCCCGCCGCCGGGCCCGCGCAGCCGTCCTGGACCCAGCAGGTGCACGACCTGGCCGGCAATGCCCCCGGCGGCGGCCAGGATGCACATGCCGCTCCCGCCGCGGAGGCCGCCATGGCGTGGCGGCCGCCGAGCGCCGACCCGTTCGCGCAGGCGCAGCAGGAGGCCCGTCCCGCCGCTCTGGGCAAGCGCTTCGGCGCCCGCATGGTCGACGGTCTGATCACCGGGGCGGTGGCTGCGGCCGTCGCGTTCCCGTTCGTCGGCGAGTCCGTCGACCATGTACAGGCGAAGATCCAGGCCGTGAGGGACGCGGGCGAGACGAAGACGGTCTGGCTCATCGACGGCACGACCGGCAGCAGCCTCGCCGTGGTCCTGGGCGTCCTGCTCCTCTTCGGCCTGCTCTACGAGGTGCTGCCGACGGCACGCTGGGGCCGCACCCTGGGCAAGAAGCTGTTCGGGCTGACGGTGCTGACCATGGAGCAGCAGGACAAGCCGGGCTTCGGGGGCGCCCTGAAGCGCTGGTTGACGTACGGCGTGCTCTCACTGCTGGTGATCGGCGTGCTCAACGTCCTGTGGTGCGTCTTCGACCGGCCCTGGCGGCAGTGCTGGCACGACAAGCTGGCGGGCACCTTCGTCTCCAAGGACTCGGGCGAGATCCGCCTCTGAGCGGATACGGGCGGGCCGGCGCCGCGCACCCTGCGCGTCCGGTCCCGCGACGGTCACTCCGATGACGCACGCCGGGTGCGAGGCGGCGCGGGCCGCGGTCCACTCGGCCCATGAGTACGGATCAGCCCGGCAACGACCCGTTCCGCAAGCAGGAGTCGCCCGAGGAGAGGCAGGAGCCGCCCAGGTACGGCGATTCGGCAGGTCCGTACGGCGACTCGGCCGGTCCGTACGGCGGTCCGCCCCCGCCGCCGGGCGGCCAGGGCGAGGGCCCGCGGGGAGATCCGTACGGCGGAGGCCCCTACGGCGGCGCGGGAGGCCCGTACGGCAGCGGCCCCTACGCCTCCAACCCGTACGGAGACATGGCGGGAGCCACCGACCCCCTGGAAGGCATGGCGCCTCTCGCGTCACGCGGCAGGCGGCTGGTCGCGCGGATCATCGACGCGCTCCTCATCGGCATCCCGGTCGGTCTCATCATGGGATTCGCACAAGGGGGCTGGGATCCGGACGACAGCAGCCGTACGGCGGGTCAGCAACTCGTCTACACGGTCGTCTATCTGGTCTACGAGGGGCTGATGCTCACGCACTCCGGCCAGACGGTGGGCAAGAAGGTGATGCGGATCAGGGTCGCTGTGCTCGCCGACGGCACGGTGCCCAGGGGAACGCCGGGCTGGCTCCGTTCGGCGGTCTACCACGTGCCGCCGCTGGTGCCCTGCATCGGCTTCCTCTTCTGGCTCGTGAACGTGCTCTTCTGCACCTGGGACAAGCCGTACCGGCAGTGCGTGCACGACAAGGCGGCCAAGACCGTGGTCGTGGCCGCCGATTGACCGGGTGACCCGTGGAACGGGTCCGACGGCGACGGTGGAGAGCGAGCACGAACCGCGGCGTCGCGGACGCCCGTCCGCCTGGTCAGGAACGCAGCGAGGGTTCCGCCACACGCCTCGCGCCCCGCGCCGCGGCCGTGTCGTGCCGCGCGTGGATGCGGGAGGGCGAGGAGGCCCGGGCCCGCAGCGCGACCGCACGCGCCTGCGAGCGTGTACGCACGCGACGGACCGTCTGCACCCCCGGAGTTGTGAGTGCCACCAGTACACCGACCGCCAGTGCGACGACCGCGATCAGTGCGACTCCCGGCCCTGACTGGGTCCGGGAGAGCAGGAGCATCGCGAGCGTCGAGCAGATGACGGTGACCGAACCGTAAGCGAGCTGTGCGGGGGTCGGACGCGGCATGGCGTGATCCGTCCTCGGGAGACGTGTCGGGAGTGGGGCCGTCGGTCGAGCCGTACGGAGGCACGCGGTGCCCGCCGAACGACCCTACGGTCCGGGATTCCCGGACGGACACCACGGTAAGCGTGAGCTGACCCACGTCGAAGTCGCACAGGGGGCGCACGGTCGCACAGCCGTTGATCGTCCCAACTGGCGGACAGGTGCCGACGCTTGCGTGCCCAGCACGAATGTGGGCATCAGGGTCTGTCTTTTCTCTCTCGGCTGCTGTCCAATACCTCCTGTCCCATGACACTCCACAGGGGAGGGCACCTCAGAGGTGAACGGCAGACGGAGATCCAAAAGATCCAGAGCAGGAGCGCTGACGGTTGCCATAGCGGCGATCGGCGCCACCGCACTGATACCCGCAAGTGCGGCACAGGCTCAGCAGATATCGGCGCCGGCCGCACATCCGGCACCGCAGTCGGCGGTAGCGCAGCCCGGAGCGCCCGGGGGGAGCGCGGACGGGCACAGCAAGGACAATCTCAAGGGTCCGTTCGACAAGGAGCGGAACGCTCAGCGTCAGGCGGCACTGGAGAAGCTGGCACAGGGTGACGCCAAGACCGTCCAGCGCAAGGGCTCCGAGGTCGTCAAGCTCGATGACGGCAAGTACGTAGAGCTGGCGCGGCAGAAGACGGACAAGATCTTCACCATCCTCGTCGAGTTCGGCGACAAGATCGACGACAAGTACGGCGGCGACCCGGGGCCCGTGCACAACAAGATCCCCGCTCCTGACCGCAAGAAGGACAACTCCACCTTCTGGAAGAAGGACTTCAACAGGGAGCACTTCCAGAAGACGTATTTCTCGACGAAGACCGAGGACTCGGTCAAGAGCTACTACGAGAAGCAGTCCTCCGGGCGCTACTCCGTCGAGGGAACGGTCTCCGACTGGGTCAAGGTCGACTACAACGAGGCCCGTTACGGCTCCAACTACTGCGGCGACTCCAACTGCCCGACCGTGTGGGACGCGATCCGGGACGGCGTCGAGAAGTGGGTCGAGGACCAGAAGGCGGCCGGCAAGAGCGACGCGGAGATCGCGGCGGCAGTGGCGGAGTACGACAAGTGGGACCGCTACGACTTCGACGAGGACGGCAACTTCAACGAGTCCGACGGCTACATCGACCACTTCCAGTTCGTGCACGCCGGTGAGGACGAGTCGGCCGGCGGCGGAGCCGAGGGCGAGAACGCCATCTGGGCGCACCGCTGGTACGCGTACGGCAGCGACGCGGGCAAGACCGGTCCGGAGGACAACAAGGCCGGCGGCACCCAGATCGGCGACAGCGGCATCTGGGTCGGCGACTACACCGCGCAGCCGGAGAACGGCGGACTCGGCGTCTTCGTCCACGAGTACGGCCACGACCTGGGTCTGCCCGACCACTACGACACAACTGGCGGCGGCGAGAACTCCGTCGGCTTCTGGTCGATCATGTCCGTGGGCTCCTGGCTCAACAAGGGCAAGGACGCCATCGGCGACTCCGCCGGCGACATGAGCGCGTGGGACAAGCTCCAACTCGGCTGGCTGGACTACGACAAGGCCAAGGCGGCCACCAAGTCGAAGCACAAGCTGGGCACGCACTCGTACCAGACGAAGAACAAGCAGGCGCTCATCGTCGAGCTTCCCGAGAAGGACGTCACGACGACGATCACCAAGCCCGCCGAGGGCGAGAAGCAGTGGTGGAGCGGCAGCGGCGACGATCTGCGCAACACCCTCTCCCGCAGCGTCGACCTGACGGGCAAGTCCAAGGCCTCCCTGGACCTCAAGGGCTGGTGGGACATCGAGGAGAACTACGACTTCCTCTACACCGAGGTCTCCGAGGACGGCGAGAACTGGACGCCGATCGACGGCACCGCCGACGGCAAGCCCATCCCGCGTGACGGCAGCAACCAGCCCGGCCTCTCCGGTGTGTCGAAGACGTACAAGGATCTCGCCTTCCCCCTCGACGACTTCGCGGGGAAGAAGATTGATGTTCGCTTCCGCTATCTGACGGACGGTGGGGTCGCCCAGAAGGGGTTCGCGGCGGACGCCATCAGCGTCACCGCGGACGGTGAGAAGATCTTCGAGGACGGCGCCGAGGCCGACAACGACAACGGCTGGGAGACGAAGGGGTTCTCGCGCATCGGGGAGTCCTTCACGAAGCCCTACGCGCAGTTCTACATCGCCGAGAACCGCAACCACGTCTCCTACGACAAGTCGCTGAAGTACGGGCCGTACAACTTCGGTTGGGCCTCGACGAGGCCCGACTGGGTCGAGCGCTACGCGTACGAGAAGGGCCTGCTCGTCTGGCTCTGGGACACCTCTCAGCTGGACAACAACGTCTCGGCGCACCCCGGCGAGGGCCTGATCCTGCCGGTCGACGCGCACGCGAAACCGGAGAAGTGGTCGGACGGCAAGCCGCTGCGCAACCGCATGCAGGCCTATGACTCGCCCTTCGGGAAGTATGCGACGAATGGGATCAAACTCCATAACGACGGCAAAGCGGTCAAGGTCAAGTCGAAGAAGGGCGTTCCTGTCTTCGACGACCATAAGGGGACGTACTGGTACGACTCGAACCCCACCCAGGGGGTCAGGGTGCCGGACACCAACACCCGGATCATGGTCGTGAACCAGCCCCGTTCCGGTGAGACGATCACCCTCCAGGTGAGACCTTCCACAAATTAATTTGCATCGTTGCAGGTCAAAACATGATCGGCCGTTGCCCCCCTGGCGGGCAGCGGCCGATCGCGTTTAGATGCCTGTGACGGGCCTCTGCGGAGGTCCACCGGAACAGTCTCGCGGGGGTGTTGTTGATCATGGCTGGAGGCGGATTCGCCCAGCTGCCGGACGGGAGCGTGATCGTCGCGCTCACCATTCCGGTCCCGGCCCAGCGTGCAGCCAGGCACGCGGGGCCGGATACGGGGGCGACCTCGGACGCGGGCCCGGAGGCGGCGACAGGAAGCCGGCAGCCGGGCCCCGTACGGCAGGGCCGCGGTGGCGGCCCGTACGACGGCCTCATGCCGGAGCGACGTCGCTGGTCGGCCCACGCGGACGAGGCGCACACGGTGCGTGCTGTCACGCCGGGGCGGCACGGCGACGAGCCGCGTGTACGCGTGCTCGTCCACTCCGTCAACCGTGCCCGCGCCCTGACCCGGCTGCGGAACCTCGGCATGCGGGCGGTCTATCTGCGGGGCAACGCGGAGCCGCCGACAGCCGACGAGGTCACGGCCGTGCTGCACCACCCGGACGGGCTGGTGTGGCGCACGACGCCGGGCGACGACCGCGAGGCATGGCACCCCATCGAGTCGCTGCTGCGGCCCTCGGACCGGGTGCGCACCGGCTAGGCGGGCACCACGGCCACCCCGGACACCGCGGCCCGCGTGTGCGCGGGCCGGAGGGCTGCCCGCGCCGCTGACGACACACGACCGCCCTGACGACAGGCGACGTCCAGACAGGGCAGAGCCGAGGCCGCTGGGCGGCGGCGCTCACGCCTCCCGCAGGACCGGTGCGCCTGACAGGTGGATCCCGGCGTCGCGCATCTCGTCGAGCGCGTTCTGCGTGGTGGCCGGCGCTACGCCGGCGGTGAGGTTCAGCAGGACCTGGGTGCGGAAGCCCTCGGAGGCCGCGTCCAGCGCGGTGGCACGCACGCAGTGGTCGGTAGCGATGCCGACCACGTCGACCTGGTCCACGCCGCGCTCCCGGAGCCAATCGGTGAGCGGCGTGCCGTTCTCGTCGGTGCCCTCGAAGCCGCTGTAGGCGGCGGAGTACGAGCCCTTGCTGAAGACCGCGTCGATCGCGCCGGCGGCGACGGCTGGGGCGAAGTTCGGGTGGAAGCCGATGCCTTCGGTGCCGGCGATGCAGTGCGGCGGCCAGGTGCGTTCGAAGTCGGGGTTGTCGGCGAAATGGTCGCCCGGCTCGATGTGGTGGTCCCGGGTGGCGACCACATGGTTGTACCCGGCGGAGGCGTCGCCGATGAGATCGGTGATGGCGGCGGCGACGTCCGACCCGCCGTTGACCCCGAGGCTTCCCCCTTCACAGAAATCGTTCTGCACGTCTACGACGATCAGTGCCCGGTGCATTGGAGGTGCCTTTCGGGGGGTGGGGGATTTGGTGCGGGGCGTCGGCACGACCCTAGAGAATCCGCCGTCTCCGTGGGAGGTCCCACGCAGACCTGTCATACGTACTCCGTAGGCAACACCGGCTCGCCGCGTGAGAGTTGCATGGCGGACATCGGCAGGCCGGCGAGGGCCCGGGTGTGCCGGTCCCGTGCTGCGTCGAGCGGTTCGCGGGCGACGGTCTCGCCGCCGCGCACGAGCGGCACGTGGAGCTGGTGCTCCCTCAGGTGCTCGGGCACCGGCCCGGTGCCGACGACCTCGGCCGCCGCGACGCCGTCCTCGTCGGGCCGGCGTGCAGCCCATTTCGCTCCTCCAGCGGAGGACTTGCCGCCCATCGACTTCTTCGCGACGGCCAGCATCGGCGCGTCCGGCTCGTCCGACGCGGCGCGCGCGACGAGCTTGTAGACCATCGCGCAGGTCGGGTGGCCGCTGCCGGTCACCAGCTGGGTGCCCACCCCGTACGCGTCGACCGGTGCCGCGGCGAGCGAGGCGATCGCGTACTCGTCCAGGTCGCTGGTGACCACGATCCGGGTACCTGTCGCGCCCAGTTCGTCCAGCTGGTGGCGCACCCGGTGGGCGAGCAGCAGCAGGTCGCCCGAATCGATGCGTACCGCGCCCAGTTCGGGTCCTGCGATCTCGACTGCGCTGCGCACCGCTTCCGCGACGTCGTAGGTGTCGACGAGCAGGGTCGTACCGCTTCCGAACGAGTCCACCTGTGCGGTGAAGGCGTCCCGCTCACTGTCGTGCACCAGCGTGAACGAGTGCGCGCTGGTCCCGACGGTGGGGATGTCGTACCGGAAACCGGCTGCGAGGTCCGAGGTCGAGGCGAAGCCGCCGAGGTAGGCGGCGCGGGAGGACGCGACGGCCGACAGCTCGTGGGTGCGCCGTGCGCCCATCTCCATCAGCGGACGCCCGCCCGCGGCGACGGCCATGCGGGAGGCGGCAGCGGCGACCGCCGAGTCATGGTTGAGGATCGAGAGGATGACCGTCTCCAGCAGCACGCTCTCCGCGAAGGTGCCCTCCACCCGCATCACGGGGGAGCCGGGGAAGTACACCTCGCCCTCGGGGTAGCCGGCGATGTCGCCGCTGAAGCGGTAGCCCGACAGCCAATCGAGAGTGGGCTCGTCGACTATTCCCCGCTCACGCAGGTAGTTGAGGACCTGGTCGTCGAAGCGGAAGTTCTCCACGGCGTCCAGTACCCGGCCGGTCCCCGCGACGACTCCGTACCTCCTGCCCTCGGGCAGCCGCCGCGCGAACACCTCGAAGACGCAACGCCGTTCGGCCGTGCCGGCGCGCAGCGCGGCCTGGAGCATGGTGAGTTCGTACTGATCGGTGAAGAGCGCCGTCGACGGCACGGCCACCGGCAGCCCCCTGTCCACGGTCGCCTGTCGGTTCACTGGTACTGGCTCCTCGCTTCGGCGAGCCCCTGGGGCAGGGGCGGTGCAGGAATCGAGCGTACAACACATCTCGTCAGTGTGACGATATCGGTTGTGGCCGTTTGGCCACCCGACACCTCTGAGTGGCAGCATGGGACCCGTGAGTGTTGCCCCCACTGAGATCGAACGCCCCGAGTCTGCCGAGGCGCCCCTCGAGGTGCCCGAGCCCGACGTCCCCTGGGCGACGATCGTGCACAACGACCCGGTCAACCTCATGAGCTACGTGACCTACGTCTTCCAGAGCTACTTCGGCTATCCGAAGGACAAGGCGAAGAAGCTGATGATGGACGTCCACCACAAGGGCCGGGCTGTGGTCTCCACCGGCAGCCGCGAGGAGATGGAGCGCGACGTGCAGGCGATGCACGGCTACGGACTGTGGGCCACCCTCCAGCAGGACCGCGGCTGATGGCCGGCCACTTCGAGGCCACAGGTGACGGCGGCGCCGCCATCGCCCTGGACGAGGTCGAGATCTCGATCCTGCGCAGCCTCGCGGTCCAGCTGCTGGAGTTGATCGGTCCGGGCGACCAGCCCGCCGACGGGGCGGAGGACCCGCTCATCGCCATCCTCGCCGACGGGCCGAGCGAGCCGCCCTCCGACCCCGCCCTGGCCAGGCTCTTCCCCGACGCCTACGGCGACGGCCCCGACTCGGCGCCCGGAGAGGGGAACGCGGAGGAGCGCCGCGCCTCCGCCGAGTTCCGCCGCTTCACCGAGAACGAACTGCGCGCCCGCAAGCGGGAGGACGGCCTTGCGATCGTCCGTGCGCTGGACTCCCTCACCCCCGACCCTCCCCCTGGGCCCGCCGGGCCCGGGGTGGGGCCTCCCCGGCGCAGCCAGGGGAAGTACCCCCAGGGGCCCGAGGGCAGCGCGGGCGCGGTGCTCACGCTCAAGCCCGAGGAGTCCAAGCAGTGGCTGGGCGCGCTGAACGACCTGAGGCTGGCCATCGGCACGCGCCTCGAGGTCACTGACGACGACGACAGCAGCGAGCTGTACGCGCTGCCGGACGAGGATCCCCGCAAGCCGATGGTGATGGCCTATCTGTGGCTGGGTGGGCTGCAGGAGACGCTCGTCGAGACGCTGCTTCCCTGAGAAGCCGCCCCGGGGCCCCGCCTTCCCCTGTTCGTCTTGACCGCCCCGGCGGCGCCTCCCCTGAACGGATGGCATCTGCCCGCCGGCGGCTTCCCGCGACCGTCCCGCCCCTCCCGCGCGGACATGATGAGGGCCCGGTTCCGAAAGGTTCCGGAACATCTCTGAACACCCGTCATGTCCCGGTGCGCGCCAGCCGCTTGCTCCGGCACGGAGAAAGGCGCATCCATGGCCTCCGAGCAGGTCGATGACCGCGGCGCCCCGCGCGGCGGCATCACGGAAACAACGACCGGCACCGCGGCCCCTCCGGAGGAGGGCTACCGGCGCGGTCTCGGCAGCCGCCAGATCCAGATGATCGCCATCGGCGGCGCGATCGGCACCGGCCTCTTCCTCGGCGCGGGCAAAGCCATCACCAAGGCCGGGCCCAGCCTGATCCTCGCCTACGCGGTGGCCGGGACCGTCATCTTCTTCATCATGCGGGCGCTGGGCGAACTGCTCATGTACCGGCCGGTCTCCGGCTCCTTCTCCGAGTACGCGCGGGAGTTCCTGGGGCCCTTCTTCGGGTTCGCCACCGGCTGGACGTACTGGCTCTTCTGGGTCGTCACCGGCATCACCGAGGTCACCGCGGCCGCCACCTACGTGCAGTACTGGTGGCCCGCCGTCCCGCAGTGGGTCTCCGCACTCGTCTTCACGCTCGTCCTGTACTGCGCGAACCTGATCTCGGTGAAGATCTTCGGTGAGCTGGAGTTCTGGTTCTCGATGATCAAGGTCACCGCCATCATCGGCATGATCCTCATCGGCGTCGGCGTCCTCACTCTCGGTTTCTCCGACGCCGGAAACACCGCGTCCATGACCCTGCTGTGGTCGGACGGCGGCTTCTTCCCGAAGGGGATCGGCGGAACGCTGATGACGCTCCAGATCGTGATGTTCTCCTTCCTCGCCGTCGAGCTCGTCGGCGTCACGGCGGGGGAGTCCGTGAACCCGGAGAAGACGCTGCCCCGTGCCGTCAACACCGTCCCCTGGCGCATCGCGCTCTTCTACGTCGGCGCGCTCCTCGTGATCCTCTCCGTGGTGTCCTGGACGGCGTTCGAACCCGGCACGAGCCCGTTCGTGGCGGCCTTCGGCAAGATCGGCCTGCCGGCGGGCGCGGCCATCGTCAACTTCGTCGTGCTCACGGCGGCGCTCTCCTCGTGCAACTCCGGCATGTACTCGACGGGCAGGATGCTGCGCGACCTGGCGATGAACAGGCAGGGGCCGAAGCTGTTCACCCGGCTCACCGCCAACGGGCTGCCGCTGCTGGGCACCAGCGTCTCCGCGGCGCTGATGACGGTCGGCGTCTGGATCAACTACCAGTGGCCCTCGAAGGCGTTCGACTACGTCGTCTCCTTCGCCACCATCTCCGGCATGTGGGCGTGGATCATGATTCTCGCCGCGCACATCCGCTACCGCCGCGCCGCGGACCGTGGACGTCTGCCGCAGTCCTCGTTCAAGGCACCGTGCGCCCCCTACGCGAGCTGGATCTCGCTGGCCTTCATCGGCTCGGTGGTGGTGCTGATGGGCTTCGACCCTGACTCCCGTGTCTCTCTCTACGGGGCACCGGCCTGGGCCGCGGGTCTCGTCGTCGCGTACTTCGTGCTCAAGGCGCGCGACCCGGACACCTTCCGGCGCGAGGAGACCGTGAGGAAGGGCCACGGGCGGCCGTGACCGGGTCCTGACCTGCGACGGTCCGCCCCGATCCCACTCCGCGAAGGCCCCGGTCCGACGCCCCCGGCGGCGCACCGGGGCCGCCGCATATCCTTCCGGGCATGCTGACCATCACCCAGGAGCTGCACGACAAGATCGTCGCTCACGCCCGCAAGGACCACCCGGACGAGGCGTGCGGAGTCATCGCGGGTCCCGCGGGAGAGGGCCGCCCGGAGCGCTTCATCCCGATGCTGAACGCGGCCCGCTCGCCGACGTTCTACGAGTTCGACTCGGGCGATCTGCTGCGGCTCTACCGCGAGATGGACGACAAGGACGAGGAGCCGGTCGTCATCTACCACTCGCACACCGCCACCGAGGCGTACCCCTCGCGCACGGACATCAGCTACGCCAACGAGCCGGGCGCCCACTACGTGCTCGTCTCCACCGCAGAGTGCGGCAACGACGAAGGCCCCTTCTCCTTCCGGTCGTTCCGCATCGTGGACGGCGAGGTCACCGAGGAAGAGGTCGAGGTCGTGGACGGGCAGGCGCCGCCCGCCTGAATCCCGGAGGAACTCCGGACAGGGAGATTCCTGCAGGTCAAGCGTGGAACGACGTCATATGAGACGGTTCGGTCCACATCATGGAATCAGTATCGGGTCATCGGACGGGGAATCGTTACGATGAGCCCATGGTTGTCCACGACGTGAGAGCTTCTTCGACGCTCCGGAGCGCGCTGCTCGTCGGGCGCCTGCACGTCGATCTGTGCCGTCTCGCCAGCGCGCTCGGGGCGACCCGGCGCCGCGCGTACGTCCGCGTCTGATCCGGTGCCCCGGCCCCTGGCGGCCGGCATGCACGGACATGGCGGCCGGCACCGCCGCCACCGTCCGCCCCGCCGAGGGCCCCACCACGTCCGCCACACCGCCCTGCCCGCCTTCCATCCACAGGAGCTTCCATGGCCATCGAGGTCCGCATCCCGACCATCCTCCGTACCTACACCGACGGCGAGAAGTCCGTCCCGGGGGAGGGCGACACCCTCAAGGAGCTCTTCGACGACCTGGAGAGCCGCCACGCGGGCATCCAGGGCCGTCTCGTCGACGGTGGTGAGCTGCGCCGCTTCGTGAACGTCTATCTCAACGACGAGGACGTGCGCTTCCTCGACGGCATCAGCACGAAGCTCAGCGACGGCGACAACGTCACGATCCTCCCCGCGGTGGCGGGCGGCGCGGGCACACACGTCCGCAGGGGAACCCGCTGATGCGCTACGACTCCCCGGTCCAGGCGGTCGGCGACACCCCGCTGGTGCGGCTCCCGCGGCTCTCGCCGTCCGAGGACGTGCGCATCTGGGCGAAGCTGGAGGACCGCAACCCGACGGGCTCCGTCAAGGACCGGCCGGCCCTCTACATGGTCGAACAGGCCGAAAAGGAGGGCCGGTTGACGCCCGGCTGCACCATCCTGGAGCCGACCTCCGGCAACACCGGTATCTCGCTCGCGATGGCGGCACGCCTCAAGGGTTACCGCATCGTGTGCGTGATGCCGGAGAACACCAGTGAGGAACGGCGGCAGTTGCTCGGCATGTGGGGAGCCGAGATCATCCCCTCACCGGCGGCAGGCGGTTCGAACACCGCCGTACGCGTGGCCAAGGAGCTCGCCGATCAGAACCCGGACTGGGTGATGCTCTACCAGTACGGCAACCCCGCCAACTCCGCCGCCCACTACACCACCACCGGCCCCGAGATCCTCGCCGACCTGCCCTCCGTCACCCATTTCGTGGCGGGCCTGGGCACCACCGGCACGCTGATGGGCGCCGGCCGCTATCTGCGCGAACACCGCCCCGGCGTCCAGATCATCGCCGCCGAACCGCGCTACGACGACCTGGTCTACGGGCTGCGCAACCTCGACGAGGGCTTTGTTCCCGAGCTGTACGACGAGTCCGTGCTCACCGGGCGGTTCTCCGTCGGCTCCGAGGACGCGGTGCGCCGCACCCGCGAACTCCTCGCCGAGGAGGGCATCTTCGCCGGGGTCTCCTCGGGTGCTGCGCTGCACGCCGCCGCGGGTGTCGCACGCAAGGCCCAAAGGGCGGGCGAGAGCGCCGACATCGTCTTCGTCGTCGCCGACGGTGGCTGGAAGTACCTCTCCACCGGTATCTACACGGCGGAGACCACCGAAGCCGCGGTCGAGGCGCTCCAGGGTCAGCTCTGGGCCTGATCGCTGTCCGTGCGCCGGCCGGGCGGCCGTGACGGGCCGCGGGTCAACTCCGGTCGGCGCAGGGCGGATTGATGCGCATGCCGGGCCCTGGGAGCCGCTCGTGTCGTCGTCCCGGCTGCCCTGTGTGGTCCGGGTCACGCCTCGCCGGACAGGTGGCGCACCTGCACCCAGATGTCCTGGTCGACCTCGCCGGCCCGCCGCCCGAACTCGCTCAGTTCCACGTCCCACGCCGCGTCGGCGTCCGTGCACAGTGCAGTCACCCGGCCCGGGGCGTCGGCGACGGTCCCCGGAGGCAGAGCCAGCTTCGCCCCGGACGATTCCGGCAGGCGGTACTCGCCCTTGCGGGAAGGCCGTTCCGCACTGACCCGCGCGACACGGGCCCTGTCGATGCGTACTGCAAGTACGAGGACCAGCAGCGGCTCACGCGTCCACCAGATCTCCCCGGGGCGCGGTCCACGGTCGGGCAGCGAGGCGTTCCGCGGGCGGCGGTCGTCGCGGAGGCGGCGAAAGGGACGGCCGAGCCGCGCACCCCCGTCGATCAGCGCCGCCACAAGTGACAGGGCCACGACGGCACCCAGGGCCAGCCACCACCAAGTGTCCATGCCCGCCTCGCCTCCCGGACCTCCGCGCGGCAGTACCGCACAGATTGCCGACCGTACCCCGCGCTGGTGATTCCGCCCACACCAGCGCGCTCTTGAGGCCAAACGCAGCACCCAGCGGCTTACGCTCGAAAAACCCCACAGCCGCCAACGGAGGTCCCGCTTCATGAAGCTCACCGTCGTCGGCTGCTCCGGGTCGTTCCCTTCGGCGGAGTCGGCCTGTTCGAGCTACCTGGTCGAGGCCGAGGGCTACCGGCTGCTCCTCGACATGGGGAACGGCGCACTCGGCGAGCTCCAGCGCTACAGCGGCCTCTACGACCTGGACGCCATCGCGCTCAGCCACCTCCACCCCGACCACTGCATCGACATGTGCGGCTACTTCGTGGCGCGCTACTACCGCCACGAGGGGGGACGTTGCGGGCCGATCCCTGTCTACGGGCCGCGGGACACCGAGCGGCGCCTGACAGTCGCGTACGGGGACACACCGTCCGATTCCGCGATGAGCGAGGTCTTCGACTTCCGCACGCTGATGCGGGGCGGCTCCTTCGACCTGGGCCCCTTCACCGTCCGCACGGAGGAGGTCCAGCACCCTGTCGAGTCCTACGCGTTCCGGGTCACCCACCGGGAAAGCGGCAAGGTGCTCGTCTACTCGGGTGACACGGGGACCTGCGGCTCGCTGGTCGAGCTGGCGCACGGCGCGGACATCTTCCTGTGTGAGGCCTCCTTCACCGACGGCAAGGAAGCCATCCCCGACCTGCATCTCAACGGCCGCGAGGCGGGGGAGTGCGCACAGTCCGCGGGGGTGGCGCGACTGGTCCTCACCCACGTACCGCCGTGGACCGACGCGAAGGTCAATCTCCGGGACGCGAAGGACGTCTTCGAGGGCCCGGTGGAGCTGGCCAGGCCGGGCGCGGTCTACGAGCTGTAGCGGCGCCGCGAAGTCCGGCCCGGCCCAGCGGGCCATGGCCCCACGCGGCACCGCGCCCACTGCCTGTGGGCAGCGGGCGCGGCGGTCACCTTCCGGTCATCCGTCCGGGGTCAGATCCCGGCGCGTGTCCCCTCCTGGTCCTCGTCCCCGTCGTCCCGGCCGCGCCGGGCGTCCTGGGACTGAGCACCTTGTGCGGGCCGGGCGTCCGGGGTGATGTTCCGGGACGCCTTGCCCATGGAGACGGGCCGCTCCTGCTTGTCGATGGCCTTGTCGGTGGCCGTTTCCGCGACTGCGACGGGGATGTCGCCGCCGACCTGGCCCTTGTTGGTCGTCCGCTCCCGCTGCCGCTCCTGTTCCTCAGGCTCGGGCGCCTCGCGGCCGGGCGTGGGGAGGTCGAACTTGATGATCGCGAAGCGGAAGACGGCGTAGTAGACCACCGCGAAGACGAGGCCCACGAGCATCAGGCCCCAGGGGTTGGTGGCGATGCCCAGGTTCAGCATGAAGTCGATCGCGCCGGCCGAGAAGCCGAAGCCGTCCTTCATGCCCAGGGCCCACACCAGGGCCATCGAGATGCCGGTCAGCACCGCGTGGATCGCGTACAGCACGGGCGCGATGAACATGAACGAGAACTCGATGGGCTCCGTCACGCCCGTGATGAAGGCGGTGAGCGCGAGGGAGATCATCAGGCCGCCCACGACCTTGCGCCGTTCGGGTCGTGCGCAGTGGTACATCGCCAGGCACGCGGCGGGCAGCGCGAACATCATGATCGGGAAGAAGCCGGTCATGAACTGGCCGGCACTGGGGTCGCCCGCGAGGAAGCGCGCGATGTCGCCGTGCTGGCCCTTGTACGAGCCCGCCTGGAACCACGGGAAGGAGTTGAGCAGGTGGTGCATGCCGATCGGGATGAGGGCCCGGTTGGCGACACCGTAGACACCGGCACCCGCGGCTCCCGACCCGACGAGCCAGGCGCCGAAGTCGTGCAGCCCGGTGCCCAGCACCGGCCAGATGTAGCCGAAGATCACGCCGATGAAGAGGCCGGCGAAGGCCGAGAGGATCGGCACGAGACGGCGGCCGCTGAAGAAGCCCAGCCAGTCGGGGAGCTTCTTGCGGTAGTAGCGCTGGTAGAGGAGGGCGACGACGATGCCGATCACCACACCGCCGAGCACACCGGCGTCCACGGGTGGTGCGGCGGTGCCGACCTTCCCGTCGATGACCTTCTCGACCGGGGGCAGATTGCCGTCCTTGAAGGCCCCCAGGACGTTCTTGAAGACCAGGTAGCCCACAACCGCCGCCAGGGCCGTCGATCCGTCCGACTTGCGGGCGAATCCCACGGCGATGCCTACGGCGAACAGCAGCGGCATGTTGTCGATCAGTGCGCCGCCGCCCTTGGCGAGGAACTGGGCGATGCGGTTGATGGAGTCCGGGAAGTTCGGGCGGCCCAGCATGTCGGGCTGGCCGAGCCGGACCATGAGTGCGGCGGCGGGCAGTGTGGCGATGGGGAGCATGAGGCTGCGGCCGATGCGCTGGGCTACAGCCATCGAACCCGAGCCCCGGCCCGTTCCCCGGGCTTCGGTAGCCGTGGTCATCAACTTCCTCCAGTGGTCTGCGGGAGGTCGGACCGTGCGGAGCAGACCCCATGAATGGTTTAGACCTCTTGTAGCACGAGCGCAGCAGCGCGGAAAGCGCGGTTTGTTGTTGTGAGGGCGCATATGTACCCAGGGAAAGGGGGAGTGTCTCCCCCTGGCTTCGCCGGGAAATGCCCCTGCATCGGGCCGTAAGAGGCGAAGGCCGCCAATTGGCCCATACTGGTGTAGACCTCGGTCGGCCGGGGTGCGTGCGCGACACGTGAGGCGGCGCCGGAGAGCAGGAGAAACACATGAGCAGCAAGGCCGAAAAGATCGTCGCCGGGCTCGGCGGACTCGACAACATCTCCGAGATCGAGGGCTGCATCACCCGTCTCCGCACCGAGGTCGCGGACACCACGCTCGTCGACGAGGCGGCTCTGCGGGCCGCCGGCGCGCACGGCGTCGTGAAGATGGGGTCGGCCATACAGATCGTCATCGGCACCGACGCCGACCCGATCGCCGTCGAGATCGAGGACATGATGTGACGCACCGCTGCCACCTCCGGCGGGGCCGTGTCTCTCCGGCCCGCCGGCGCAGCGGATGCCTGGAAGTGTGAACGGACCATGGGCTGAACGGGCGTTCAGACGTGAGGGCTTAGGCTCGCACCATGACTCGTTTCGACGGCCGTACGGCTGACCAGTTGCGTCCCATCACCATCGACCGCGGCTGGAGCAAGCACGCCGAGGGATCCGTTCTGATCAGCTTTGGCGACACCCGGGTGCTGTGCACCGCCAGCGTCACGGAGGGAGTGCCGCGCTGGCGAAAGGGCAGCGGCAAGGGCTGGGTCACGGCCGAGTACGCGATGCTGCCGCGCTCCACGAACACCCGCGGCGACCGCGAGTCCGTACGCGGCAAGATCGGTGGCCGCACCCACGAGATCTCCCGCCTGATCGGGCGCTCGCTGCGCGCTGTCGTGGACTACAAAGCGCTCGGGGAGAACACCGTGGTGCTCGACTGCGACGTCCTCCAGGCCGACGGCGGTACGCGCACCGCCGCGATCACGGGCGCCTACGTCGCACTGGCCGACGCCGTCGCATGGGCGCAGGAGAAGAAGCTCATCAAGAGCAAGTCCCAGCCGCTGACGGGCACGGTCGCCGCCGTCAGTGTCGGCATCGTCGACGGGAAGCCGCTGCTGGACCTCTGCTACGAGGAGGACGTGCGCGCCGAGACCGATATGAACGTCGTCTGTACCGGCGACGGGAACTTCGTCGAGGTCCAAGGCACCGCCGAGGGCGAGCCGTTCGCGCGCGAGCAGCTGAACGAACTGCTGGATCTGTCCGTCCAGGGATGCGTACAGCTCGACGGCGCCCAGCGGAAGGCGCTCGCCGGCTGACCGCGGGCGGCCGCAGCCGCGGTCGCCGTGCACGTCCCGGAGCCGAATCCGCAGCGCACGAGGGGCGGTTCGGGTCAGGGAACTTTGCGTATGCTTTACACGTCTGAAGAGGTACGGGCCGCGCGGGTCATACCGCGCGGCCCGTCCACTGACTAGGAAGAGGTTCCTGTGCGTCGCTCTCCCGTGCTCCCCGTCCTCGGCACCGTCGCGCTCGCCGCCACCGTCCTGACGGGGTGCAGCGCGGTGGACAAGGCAGTCAGCTGCGCCAACACCGCCGTCACCGTCGCCGAAGCGGCCAACGATCTCCAGAAGGCCGTCTCCGGTGCCTCCGAGGACCCGGCGCAGGCCAAGGAGTCGATAGACCGCATCGACAAGAACCTCAAGAAGATCGACGACAACACGGGCGACGCCGACGTCAACAAGGCCGTCGACCATGTGAGCACCGCAGTGAGCGACGCGCAGAAGGACCTCGACGCCGGGCGCGAGCCCGATGTGCGTCCGGTCGGCAAGGCGGCCGACGAGCTGACCAAGGTCTGCACGGGCTGACCGCAGACTGCCGCAGGGCGGCCGTGCGTCACGGCCGCCCCCTCGCCCCGCGCGGGGGACCGCCTACCGCGTGACCAGGTTCACCAGCGCGTAGATCGCAAGTCCCGCCAGGGATCCGACGACTGTGCCGTTGAGACGGATGAACTGAAGATCCCGTCCGATGTGCGCCTCGATCTTCTTCGACGTGTGGGCGGCGTCCCAGCTCGCGACCGTCTCCGTGATCAGGGACGTCACCTCGTCCCGGTACGTGGTGACGACGTACACCGCGGCGTCCTCGATCCAGCCGTCGACCTTGCCCCGCAGGCGGCCGTCCGAGGCCATCCGCTGCCCCAGCGACAGCAGCGAGGCCCGTGCCCGCACGCGCAGTTCGCTTCTCTCGTCCTCCGCCGCCGCGACGATCATCGAACGCACCGCGTTCCAGGCCGAGGAGATGAGGTCCTGCACCTCGCCGCGGCCGAGCACGTCGCTCTTGAGCCGCTCCACACGCTCCCGCGTCTGCGGATCCGAACGCAGGTCCGTCGCGAAGTCCGTCAGGAAACGGTCGATCGCACCGCGCGCCGGGTGTTCCGGCATGTCCCGCATCTCCGTCACGAACCGCAGCAGCTCCCGGTAGACGCGGTCGCCCACGCGGCGGTCGACGAAGCGGGGCGTCCAGCCCGGCGCGCCGCCGGTGACTGCCTCGATCACCGAGTCGCTGTGCACCTCCAGCCACTGTGCCGCCCGCCCGCACACCAGATCCACCACGCGCCGGTGCCCCTGGTCCGCCACGACCCGCTCCAGCATCGAACCCAGCCCGGGTGCGATCTCCTGCGCGTCGGCGCGGCGCGTGATGGCCTCACCCACCACCGCCTGCACATCCGAGTCGCGCAGGACGGCGAGGGCGCCGCGCAGCGCCGTCGACAGCTCCGAGGTGACCCGGTCCGCGTGCTCGGGCTGCGCGAGCCACGCACCGAGGCGGCCGGCGATGCCCACGGCCTTCAGCCGGGACCGCACGACGTCGCCGGAGAGGAAGTTCTCCCCGACGAACTCCCCGAGCGTGTGGCCGAATTGATCCTTCTTGGTGGGAATGATGGCGGTGTGGGGAATCGGCAGCCCGAGTGGGTGACGGAAGAGCGCCGTCACCGCGAACCAGTCCGCCAGCGCGCCCACCATGCCCGCTTCGGCGGCGGCCGCGACGTAACCCGTCCAGGCGCCCGCGCCCTCGTGCTGCGCCCACTTCGCGAGTACGAACACCACCGCCATCAGCAGCAATGCTGCCGTCGCGATGGTCTTCATCCGGCGCACACCGCGGCGCCGCTCCTCGTCCGCGGCAGTGAAGGTTCCCAGGGGGCCCGGATTGGGGCGCCGTTGGCGGCCGCCGGAACCCGCGGCGCCGCCCGGGCCCGAACTCCCGCTGCCTGTACGGCCGTTCGTACTCGGGTCCGCGGACCGTGCCGCCGTCCCGCCTGTGATCGGCCTCACTCCGCCCGCGCCTGCGGCGGCGACGTCGCCCGCTTTTGCCTGATCCATCCACTCCACCGTTCGGCCTGTCCCCCCTACAGTGTCCCAAGGTGCCTGACAGGTGGAACGAAGCCCGGACATACGGCGTCTGTCTTTGCGGACGGCCACCCGGGTCGTCCCCGGCCTGGCCGCCCCCCGGGGACAGGGCCATGCCGCGATCGTGGGATCATTTCACCGCGACCACTCGGAGCCTCGGGCTCCGCCTGCCCGAGGAGATACACCGAGCGTGACCAGAAACATGGGTTATGCCTTGCTCGCCGGTCTGGCGGCGATCGTCGTGCTTGTGTCCACCGCCGTCTTCATCGGCGTGGGCAGTGACGACGGCAGCCTCGACGGCATCACGCAGGGCACCCGTGACTCCGCGGCGCCCGCCTCCTCGGGCAACTGGGTCGGCACCTGGTCGGCCCCCGCCGTGGCGGCCGAGCCCAACACCCGTGACGGCTACGCCAAGATGTCGATACGCAACGTCGTCCACACCTCGGTGGGCGGATCCGGCGCCCGTATCACCCTCTCCAACCTCTACGGCGCCAAGCCGCTCACGATCACGCATGCGACGCTCGCCCTCGCCGCCGCACCCAGCAACCCCACCGCGGCCACGGGCACGATGCGCCGGCTGACCTTCGGCAACTCCCGCACGGTGACCATCCCTCCGGGACGCAAGGCCGTCAGCGACGCGGTCAGGCTCAACGTCCCGCACGCCGCGGACCTGCTCGTCACCACCTACTCCCCGAAGCCGTCCGGGCCCGTGACGTACCACCCCTACGCGCGTCAGACGAGCTACGTGGCGCAGGGAGACAAGGCCGAGGAGACCTCGGGCACGGCCTTCACCCAGCAGAGCCCGTACTGGCGCCACCTGACCGCGGTCGATGTGTGGACCAATCAGACGCGGGGCGCGGTCGCCGTACTCGGCGACTCCATCACCGACGGCATCACCTCCAGCCCCGGCGCCAACCGCCGCTGGACGGACTTCCTCGCCGAACGTCTGCGCACGGAACGGGACGCGCCCCGGTACAGCGTGGTCAACGGCGGCATCAGCGGTAACCGCGTCCTCGTCGACGGGCCCCGCTACTCGCCCAACAACGGACCCAGCGGCCTGACCCGCATGCAGCGCGACGTGCTCTCCTGCTCCGGCGTCAGGGCCGTCGTCATCGAGATGGGCCTCAACGACATCATCAAGCCGCCCCGGCAGAACAGCCCTGACCGGATCGTCGACGGCCTGCGGAAGTTGGTGAAGTACGCGCACGCCCGCGGCCTTCGCGTCGTCGGCGGCACCCTCACACCCTTCGGCGGCCACCGCGGCTACGAACGGCAGCTGGATGTGACCCGGCAGCAGGTCAACGAGGAGATCCGTTCGGGCAAGGTCTTCGACGAGGTTGTCGACTTCGACGCAGCCCTGCGCGACCCGGCCGACCCCAACCGCCTGCGCCCGGCCTACGACTCCGGCGACCACCTGCACCCCAGCGACAACGGATACCGGGCGATGGCCGAGGCGCTGGACCTGAAGCTGCTGAAGGGCTCCTCGCCCGCCCGGACGTAAGTACTGCTCAACCCGCCCCGTACATACGGGAGATGACGTCCTCGATGTCGGGCTCCCGCACGGACAGATCCACCAGCGGATAGCCGTCGGCGATCCGCGAGACGATCGGGGCGGCGCTCGCCGACGCGGGGAAGGCGAGCCACTGCCGGGGGCCCTCCGTCCGCACGGTGCGGGCCCCCTCGATCCCCTCGATCGGCGGCAGTTCGCGCTCCAGATCCACCACCAGCGTCCGCTCGCTCTCGCCGACCTCGTGCAGCCCCGCCAGCGCACCGTCGTACATCAGACGACCGTGGTCGATGACCATCACGCGCTTGCACAGCTGCTCGATGTCGGTGAGGTCGTGCGTCGTCAGCAGGACGGTCGTGCCCTGTGCGGCGTTGATGTCGCTCAGGAAGCGGCGCACCGTCGCCTTGCTGACGACGTCCAGCCCGATCGTCGGCTCGTCCAGATACAGCACGTCCGGGTCGTGCAGCAGCGCGGCCGTGATGTCGCCGCGCATCCGCTGCCCCAACGACAGCTGCCGCACCGGGACTTCGAGCAGATCGCCCAGATCCAGCAGCTCCACGCACCGCTCCAGGTTCTCGCGGTAGCGGGCCTCGGGGATGCGGTACATGCGGCGCACGAGGGAGTAGGAGTCGCGTAGCGGCAGATCCCACCACAGGGTCGTGCGCTGCCCGAAGACGACGCCGATGCGCCGCGCCAGCCTGGTGCGTTCACGGGCGGGATCGATGCCGGCGACGCGCAGCCGCCCGCCGCTGGGCGTGAGGATGCCGGTGAGCATCTTGATCGTCGTCGACTTCCCCGCGCCGTTCGGGCCGATGTAGCCGACCATCTCCCCGCGCGCGACGCTGAAGGAGATCCCGTCGACGGCACGCACCTCCTGCCGCTCGCGCCGCAGCTTTCCCGTCCTCCTGCGCACATGGAAGACCTTCTCCAGGTCCTCCAGCACGATGAAGTCGCCGTCCATCTCCTCCGGTTCCCCTCCCGATCGTCCTGCCCGGTGCTGTCCGTCCCCCGCCCGGTCCCGCTCGTCCTGCCGTCCCGCTCGTCCGGTCGTTCCGTGATGCCTCAGCTGCCCGTGCTGCGGTAGGCCCGCAGTCCCGCACGCCAGGCAAGCCCGGCCAGGACGCAGCAGGCCGCGGCCACCGCCGGTCCCGCGAAGTCCACCCAGCCCGGCAGGCGCAGCGGATCGTCGCGGCCCAACAGGCGTAGTACGGGCAGCCAGTTGATGAAGGCCAGCGGGATCACGAACGTCACCCCGCGCACCATGTCCTTCGCGAAGACCGTCGGCGGGTACTGGAGCAGCGTCGCGCCGCCGTAGGTGAAGGAGTTCTGCACCTCCGCGGCGTCCTGCGCGAAGAACTGGAAGGCGCCGCCCACGACGAAGACCGAGCCGAAGATCGCCGTTCCGCTCAGCACCGTCACCGCCAGCAGCAGCGGCGTCCACGCACCGCCCTCCAGCTGCACACCGCTCAGCGCCCACCCCAGGACCAGCACGCTCTGGCCGATGCGGCCCAGCCGCCGCAGCGCGAACCGGTCCGCGGCGACCTGCGCCAGCGCGGGCACGGGCCGCACCAGGATCGTGTCCATCGTCCCGTCGCGCACCCGCGTGCCGATCCGGTCGAAGGACCCCAGCAGCAGGTCGGCCAGGCCCAGCGATGCCGCAGAAGTGCCGTACAGCAGGGCGACCTCGTGGAGGGTGAACCCGCCGAGGACCTCCACGTGCGAGAACATGATCATGATCGCGACGAAGTCGAGCGCTGACATCGCGAAGTTGCCGACGGCCATCATCACGAACGACACCCTGTAGGCCATCGTGGAGCGCACCCACATCACAGCGATGAAGCAGTACGCCCGCAGTCCCCACGCCAGCCGGGCCAGGGGACCCTCGGCTCCCGCGCCGTCCGCGTCACCGGGGGGCCTCTTGGCGGGACCGCCGGGGGCGTACGCCCCGGCCTCGCGTGGGCCCGCGACGCCCGTCCGCGCACCGTCGCTCAGCGTCGGCTCAGCCACCCTGGACCACCACCTTCCGTGTGGCGAGCGACTGCAGCGCCCTGCCCGCGGCCAGCAGCACCGCGGCCCACATCGCCTGGAACGCGAAGGCCGACAGCACCCCTGCCCCCTCGTACTCGCCCAGCAGTACATCCACCGGGACCTGCATGGTCGCCGCCCACGGCAGCAGACGCGCCACCTCGCCGAAGACGCCCGGGAAGACGGTCAGGGGGAGCAGCATCCCCGAGAAGAACATGCTCATCAGCGTGCTCAGCATGTTCAGCCCCGTACCGTCCAGCAGCCAGAAGGCACTCAGCGCGAACAGGTAGCGCAGCGCGAAGCCCGTGACGATCCCGAGCGTGACCGACGCGAGGAAGGCCAGCCACGCCATCGGCGATACGGGCAGGGCCAGTTCGAAGAAGAACGCCCCGAAGGCCACGGGCGCGGCGCCCCGGGCCAGCAGATGGAAGCCCGCCCGGCCGAGATCGGCCGCCAGCCACCACAGCTGAAGATCGGCGGGCCGGTAGAGATCGACGGCGACGTCTCCCGTGCGGATGCGCTCCTGGAGCTCCTCCTGGAAGCCCCCGCCGATCAGCGCCGCCGCGGCGAGCATCGCCTGGCCCATCCATACGAAGGTCAGTGCCTGTGACTCGTCGTAACCGCCCAGGTGCGGCCGCTCGCTCCACAGCGCGGTGAAGGTGAAGGCGAGGATGAAGCCGAAGACGGTGTTGGTGAAGACCCCGGCCGCTGTCGCGACCCGGTACGTGGAGTATCGGCGGAAACTGCCCGCCGCCACGGCGAAATAGACGCCTTGCAGGCGCATCCTTTTGAAGCCTTTCTCCGTCTATCCCAGTAGGGCTTCCTCGTGGCTTTCTCACGATTGGGAAACGAAGGAGCCTAGCTCACGCGGAAAGCGGGCAGCCAACGATTATTCGCGTGCACGGTCGAGGGGCCGTGGCACGTACAGTGACGGGGCCGCGCTCGTGTACGACCGACCCCGGTGAGCTGGACGATCGAGCAGGCGCGCTTACGACGATGGGCGTTATGACCGGATCGCCCGAATTCGGACGAGGGGTCCCAGAAGAGATGAGCGACGAGCCGAAAGCAACGGGGAGCGCCCGCAGTGGCAGGACCGGCTTCCGCCGGTTCGTGCCCACGTGGCGGTGGGTGCTGGGCGGGTCGATGCTCGTACTCGTCCTCGCCTGCGGAGTGCTCGTGGCCGGCTACCTCCTGGTGAGCATCCCCCCGGCGAACAAGGCCGCCGCCGCCCAGACCAACGTCTTCCTCTACTCCGACGGCTCGCAGATCGCCCGCGACGGCGAGATCAACAGGGAGAACATCGACCTCGCCCAGGTTCCCAAGAGCGTGCAGGAGGCCGTCCTGGCCGCCGAGGACCGCGAGTTCTACCAGGAATCCGCGATCGATCCGAAAGCCATGCTCCGCGCCGGCTGGAACATGGTCACCGGCGGCGGAAAGCAGTCCGGCTCGACGATCACGCAGCAGTACGTCAAGAACTACTACCTCAACCAGGACCAGACCGTCACGCGCAAGGCGAAAGAGTTCTTCATCGCGCTGAAGCTGGACAACGAGGTCAGCAAGGCCGACATCCTCGAGGGCTACCTCAACACCAGCTACTTCGGGCGCAACGCCTACGGCATACAGGCGGCCGCCCAGGCCTACTACGCCAAGGACGTCGACGAACTCAGCACCGCCGAGGGCGCCTACCTCGCGGCCCTCGTCAACTCGCCCAACGCATACGACACCCAGGCACACCCCGAGAACCGCAAACGGGCCGTCGCCCGCTGGCACTACGTGCTCGACGGCATGGTCAAGAAGAGCTGGATCAGCAGGTCCGAACGGGACGCGTTCAAGTTCCCCGAGCCCGGACGCGACAAGCCCGCGACCGGCATGTCGGGCCAGCGCGGCTACCTCGTCGAAGCCGTCAAGAACTACCTGATCAGCAACGAGATCATCGACGAGCGCCGCCTGGCGGCCGGCGGCTTCCGCATCACCACCACGCTCGACCCGAAGCGGCAGAAGGCCATGGGCAAGGCCGTCGAGAAACGGCTGATGTCCAAGCTCGAAAAGGACCGCAAGGTCGACAAGTACGTGCGCGCGGGCGGCACTTCGGTCGACCCCAAGACCGGGAAGATCGTCGCCATGTACGGCGGCATCGACTACACCAAGCAGTACGTCAACAACGCCACACGCCGCGACTACCAGGTCGGCTCCACGTTCAAGCCGTTCATCTTCACCTCGGCCCTGGAGAACAACTCCAAGACCCAGAACGGCCGCAGCATCACCGCCGGCACCATCTACGACGGCACGAACAAGCGCGAAGTCGTCAGCGACGGCAACGGCACCGACTACGCGCCCGAGAACGAGGACAAGAAGTCCTACGGCCAGATCCCCGTCTCCCAGGCCATGAACAAGTCGGTCAACTCCGTCTTCGCACAGATGGGCGTCGACGTCGGCCCCAAGAAGGTCAAGCGCACCGCCATCGACCTCGGCCTTCCCGAGAAGACCCCCAACATGCCCGAGGACGGCTCCATCGCACTCGGCGTCGCCACCGCCTCCACCACCGACATGGCCGAGGCCTACGCCACGCTCGCCAACCACGGGAAGCGCGGCCACTACAGCCTCGTCGAGAAGGCCACACACGGCGGCGAAGTCATCGACCTGCCCGACCGCGACGTCTCCGAACAGGTCGAGCGCAGCGCCGCCGACTCGACAACCGCCGTACTGCGCAAGGTCGTTCAGGGCGGCACCGGCACCGCCGCCCAGAGCGCGGGACGCCCCGCGGCCGGCAAGACCGGCACCGCGGAGGAGGACAAGGCGGCCTGGTTCGCGGGCTACACGCCCGAACTCGCCACCGTCATCAGCGTGATGGGGCAGAACTCCGAGACCGGCGTCCAGAAGTCCCTCTACGGGGCCGCCGGACTCGAACGCGTCAACGGCGGCGGCTTCCCCGCCGAGATCTGGGGCGACTACACCAAGGCCGCCCTCAAGGGAGAGCCCGTACGCAACTTCGACCTCAAGACCGGGGGCGACGCGGACATCCCCGGTACGAAGCCCCCGGGCAGCGAAGACCCCAGCGCACCGCCCACCGGCCCCACATCGGAGCCGCCGACCACCGGGCCCACGACACCGCCCACCGACCCGGGTACGCCCAGCATCCCGCCCACCGGGCCGCCCACGGACCCGGGTACGCCGCCGCCGACAGGCGACATCGGCGGTGAGATCGGCGGTGATGACGGCTCGGGCGGCGGTGACCAGGGCGGCGGCTGGCAGGGCGGCAACACCACGGGACGGCCCGCGTCCGCCGCCCGCATCGCGGAATCGGGCGAGGAGTGGGAAGGCGGCTGACGGGCGGACGGCCTGGGTGCGTGCGGGCGGCCCGGGTCCATGTCGGCCGGCTCAGAGCGAGGGCTGCCGACGGCGGGAGGTCCTGGAGCACACCCCGGCCTCACCGCTTCACAGACAGAGCCCGTTACAAATAGAGCCCCGTCGAATCGTCGGAGCCCTGAAGCCGCTCCGACGCCACCGCGTGCAGATCGCGCTCCCGCATCAGCACGTACGCCACGCCCCGCACCTCGACCTCGGCCCTGTCCTCCGGGTCGTAAAGCACACGGTCACCGGGCTCCACCGTACGGACGTTCTGGCCGACCGCCACGACCTCGGCCCACGACAGCCGGCGGCCCACCGCCGCCGTCGCGGGAATCACGATCCCGCCCGACGAACGCCGCTCGCCCTCCTCGATGTCCGTACGGACCAGCACACGGTCGTGCAGCATCCGGATCGGCAGCTTGTCGTGGTGCGCCATGCCCGCGCCCGCGCCGGACTTCGAGCCGGGGGCCGCATGGCCGGTAGACGTTTCGGAACTCACGGCTAGACCGTATCCCAGGGCCTCAGCGGTGACGCCGACGAGCCGACAGCGCGAACAGCCCGCCCACGACGACCACGGCGACGAGGGCCACCGGCACCACCCGCTCCAGACGGGGCGAGCCCTTCTCGTCGACGAACTTCGACCGTACGTCCCCGACCGCCCGGTTGGCTGCGACGTACGCGCGGCCCGCGGTGCGGTCCACCGCCGCGGCCGCCTTGGCCTTCGCGTCCCCCGCGATCGTCCTGGGGTGCACGCGCACGGCGATCTCATCGAGCGTCGCGGCCAGTTCACGCCGCCTGCTGATGATGTCCGCCTCGATGTCCGCGGGAGTCCTGCCTTGTGGCACCGCGCGCCTCCGTCGATCGATCCGTCGCTCATACGTCGTCATACGCCGTTCACCTGGCCAACCACGGCCCGGTTCCCGTCAGTCGGCCGCCTCCGGTACGGCACGGTCGCGTTCGTCGCGTCCGCTGTCGTTCCGCGTTCCCCGGACCGGCCACGCGAACTCGCCCCGCACGGACCGGCGACGCCGGACCGGGCGGGACCCGCGAGCCATTGGCGGGCCTGACGTACAGTCTCTCAGCTCACCCCGCGCGGTGCCCCGCGGCACCCCCGGCGCGGACGCGTGCGGCTACTCTCGGGACCGACGACAGCGACACCGAGGAGCACAGATGAGTGAGCGACTGCAGCCCGGCGACCCCGCCCCAGCCTTCTCCCTGCCGGACGCGGACGGCAAGCAGGTCTCGCTCGCCGGCCACAAGGGCCGCAAGGTCATCGTCTACTTCTACCCCGCGGCGATGACTCCCGGCTGCACCAAGCAGGCCTGCGACTTCACCGACAACCTCAGCCTGCTCACCGGCGCCGGCTACGACGTCATCGGCGTCTCCCCGGACAAGCCCGAGAAGCTCGCCAAGTTCCGGGAGAAGGAGAACCTCGAGATCACCCTCGTCGGTGACCCCTCCAAGGAGGTCATGCAGGAGTACGGGGCCTTCGGCGAGAAGAAGCTCTACGGCAAGACCGTCACCGGCGTGATCCGCTCGACGGTGATCGTCGACGCCGACGGCAAGGTGGAGCGCGCCTTCTACAACGTCAAGGCGACCGGGCACGTGGCCAAGCTGATCAAGGACCTCGAACTGGAGAAGTAGACCACGCCAGAGCCTGCCCTGGTCCCCTCCCCGTCCCTCTGCCTGGCCCCGGTCCGGATCGCCTCCGGTGGGGGCCGGTGCGCTGTGCGCCGCCGGCTGGCCTGCCCGGCTTCCGTCCCGCTGCTGGGACGGCGTGACCGCTTCCCGTCTCCGTCGTTGATCTGTGCGAGACCACGACGAATGTTCGTGGAGTGCGGCGCTGGGGCGGCAGTGCCTACGGGGACGGGGGTGAGGCGTTGCGGGGGACCAAGTACACGCGGGAGCAGCTCGCGGAGGCGGTGGGAACCTCCTCGAACTGGTCGGAGCTGATGCGCACGCTGGGGTTGCGTGTCAGCGGTGGCCGCCGCCGTACGTTGCAGAGGACCGTGGCCGAACTCGGCCTGGACACCGGTCACTTCACCCGCCGCAGTCCCTGGAGCAAGTACTCGGACGAGCAGATCGCGCGGGCAGTGGTCTCATCCACCAGGCTCCGGGAAGTGGTCGCCGCCCTGGGGGCCAAGCCGTCGCTGGGCCGCTCTCGCACATCCGCCGGCGCATCGCCGCAGCGGGTGTCGATGTGGGCCACTTCCCGGGCCTGAACCGGCCACGGGTGGAGCTGCCCTTCTCCGACGAGGAGCTGCGAGAGACGGCCAACTCCGTGCGGAGGCTCCGGGCCCTCGCACGGGAGCTCGGACTGCCGGACGACGGCCGCTCCCGCGCCGCGTTGCGAAGGATGCTCCATGAAGCCGGGGCGGACGTCTCGCACTTCTCCCACGCCCGCATCGCCGTCCCCGAGGCGGCCCTGCGTGAAGCGGTGGCTCGCAGCGTCTCCTATGCCGGAGTGCTGCGGGAACTGGGCATGACGGTGAACGAGTCGAACCGCATGAAGATCCAGCGGCGGGTGGTCCGCCTCGGCCTGGACACCGCGCACTTTCGCCGGCGTACGGAGCACTCACTGCGGTCCGCTCCGGCGAGGCGGAACGCCCAGGACGTACTCCGGGTCCGGCCCGACGGCATGCCCCGTGTCAACCATGCCCCGCTGCGCAGGGCGCTCGATGCGACCGGGGTGCCGTATGTGTGTGCCCGTTGCGGCAACCCGGGTTCCTGGAACGGCCAGGCGATGACTCTGCAGATCGACCACGTCAACGGGGACTGGCGCGACAACAGACGGCAGAATCTGCGCTATCTCTGCCCGAACTGCCACGCGATCACCGACACGTGGTGCGGCCGCAACAGGCGACGGGGCTGGCCTTCGGCAGACAGGAGATCGAAGTAGGATGTGCCCGGCCAGCGCGAGTGCCGGAATTGGTAGACGGGCCGGGTTTAGGTCCCGGTGCCTGCGGGCGTGAGGGTTCGAGTCCCTCCTCGCGCACAACCGGCCCCACTCGGAATTCCGAGTGGGGCCCGTCGTTTTCCGGTACGGCTCGGCTCAGCGCACCAGTTCCCTGATCTCCGGCGCCAGTGCGCGGAAGGCGCGGCCGCGGTGGCTGATCGCGTTCTTCTCCTCGGGGGTGAGTTCCGCGCACGTACGGGAATCGCCGTCCGGCTGGAGGATCGGGTCGTAGCCGAAGCCGCCGGTGCCGGAGGGTGCGTGCCGGAGGGTGCCGCGCAGCTGACCCTCGGCGACGCGTTCGGTGCCGTCGGGGAGGGCGAGGGCCGCCGCGCAGGCGAAGTGGGCGGCGCGGTGTGCGGCGTCGATGTCGGAGATCTGGGCGAGCAGCAGGTCGAGGTTGGCCTTGTCGTCGCCGTGCCGCCCGGCCCAGCGGGCGGAGAAGATGCCGGGGGCGCCGCCGAGGACGTCTACGCACAGGCCGGAGTCGTCGGCGACGGCGGGGAGCCCTGTGCCCTGTGCGAGTGCGTGGGCCTTGAGCAGGGCGTTCTCGGCGAAGGTCACGCCGGTCTCTTTGACGTCGGGGATGTGGGGGTAGGCGTCGGCGCCGACGAGTTCGAGGTCTGTGCCCGCGTCGGTGAGGATGGCCTGGAGCTCGGTGACCTTGTGTGCGTTGAGGGTGGCGAGGACGAGGCGGCCGGGCTGGTGTTGGGCGCTGCTGCTCATGGGGCCGATTATCCACCGGTGGGTTCCTCGGCAGCCGGGCGGTCGATGGTTTCCGGTGGGGCTATTCTCGTACGGGCAGGACGAGTTACGGATGACGGCGGGGAGGAGGCAGGGCGCGTGATCGACTCCGGTGTGGGTGCGACTGGGCGGGCTCTGCGTGTGCATCTCTCCGGGCTGGTGTTCTCCCTCGTCGCGTTCTTCCTGGCCGGGACGGGGCTGACCACAGTGCTGACGGCTGCCGCGACTTCCGCGGCGGTGCTGCTGCTGTGCCATGCGCTGGCCGGCGTGGCCGTCGGTGCGGCTGTTCCGCAGGTGGCCCGGGCCCGTGTCCGTACGGCGATCAGGGACCGTGAGCTGCGTACGGCGTTTCTGCCGCAGCGTGATCCGGATGCCGACGGGCGTCCGCGTCCGCGAGCACCGGGCCGTCGCCTCGCGACGGCCGTGTAGCACTCGCTCCGCTCCACCTGCTTCGTCCTTCTCCGGGTTCTCCGGCTTCTCCGATCTCCCTCCCGTGGGCTGCTGTTGAGCGTCCCGCCGAAGGCGGCGCGTCGTTGAGGTCCCGGGTCCGGGCGCGGGTCTGCGTGCGCGCGGCTCGTCGCGCCGATCTTCTTCGCACCGGTGGGTCACCGGTGCTTCCCGATCCGGCACGACGAGACCCCTGGAGGGCTCAACCATGTCTTTTTTCGCTGCATTTGTGGCGCAGCTGTCCGATGTTCTCGGTCCGCTCTTCGGTGCTTCGGCGACGGCCGCGGCGATCGTGGTGTTCACCATGTGTGTGCGGCTCGTGCTGCATCCGCTGGCGCGAGCGGCTGTGCGGGGTGAGCGTGTCCGGGCCGCGCTGGCTCCTCGTATGGCGGAGCTGAACCGCAAGCACCGCTCGGATCCGGACCGGCTGCGGCGGGAGTTGGAGAGGGTGCGTTCGCAGGAGGGGGCGTCGCCGGTGGCGGGATGCCTGCCGATGTTCCTGCAACTGCCGGTGTTCTTCGCGATGTACCACCTGTTCACCACGGACGAGGCCCTGCTGGGCCACACATTGCTGGGGGCTCCGCTCGGGGGGCGCTGGTTCGGTGCTCTGGAGGCGGGTGGCGTTGTGGGCGGTCCGGGGCTGGTGTACGCGGGCCTGTTCGTGCTGGTCGGTGCGGTGGCGACGTGGACGTATGTGCGTACGCGCAGGCTCATGGCCGACGCGCCCGCCCTCGCGCCCGCGGCGCCCGGAGCCTCTGCGGCGCCCGGGGGTGCGGCGATGGCCCGGATGCTGCCGCTGCTGTCGTTCGGGACGCTGGTCACGGTGGCGGTCGTGCCGCTCGCTGCCGCCTTGTACGTGGTGACGAGCACGACGTGGACGGCGGTGGAGCGTGCTGCTCTGCGTGCGGGCCGGCCCGAGGTGCCCGCTCCGGGAGCGGTGTCCCGGGGGCGGCGGTCCACTACATGAACACGGGGTTGTGGAGCTGAACCGCCTCTTGGAGGATCGGCCATTCCGATCGAGACATATCGGTGGCCGGTCCCCGGGGCGGGGTCCGCTGAGCACGACCTCGGGAGTTGAGTGGGACGTGAAGTTGCTGCGCGTCGGACCGGTGGGGGCGGAGCGCCCGGCTCTGCTGGATGAGGCAGGTGTCCTGCGGGACCTGACCGGTGTCGTCCCGGAGATCGACGGCGCTCTCCTCGCCGACGAGGGGGCTCTGGCGCGCGTACGCGACGCCGCTGCCGCGCCCGGTGAGCTCCCCGCGCTGGAGGCGGACGGGCTCCGGACGGGTCCGCCTCTCGCCGGTATCGGCAAGGTGGTCTGCATCGGGCTCAACTACCACGATCACGCACGGGAGACGGGCGGCGCGATACCGGAGGAGCCGATCCTGTTCATGAAGGCTCCGGACACGGTGGTCGGCCCGTACGACACTGTGCTGGTGCCGAGGCGGAGCGTGAAGACGGACTGGGAGGTGGAGCTGGCGATCGTGATCGGCAGGACCGCCCGCTACCTCTCCTCGGACGAGGAGGCCCTCGCGTCGGTCGCCGGTTACGCCGTGTCCAACGACGTCTCCGAGCGCGCCTTCCAGCTGGAGCGCGGCGGCCAGTGGGACAAGGGGAAGAACTGCGAGACGTTCAATCCGCTGGGCCCGTGGCTGGTGACGGCGGACGAGGCCGGTGATCCTCAGGCGCTGGGTCTGCGGCTGTGGGTGAACGGCGAGCTGAAGCAGGACGGCACGACGGCCGAGCAGATCTTCCCGGTCGCCGAAGTGGTGCGCTATCTCAGCCAGTTCATGACGCTGCGTCCGGGAGACGTCATCAACACGGGCACGCCCGCGGGTGTCGCCATGGGCGCCCCGGAGCCGAAGCCGTATCTGCGTGCCGGTGACGTGATGGAGCTGGAGATCGACGGACTGGGCAGGCAGCGCCAGGAGTTGAAGGACGCGTAGCTGTGCGGCGGCAGGTCCGTGCCCGGATCCGGGCCGCCCCGGGCGTGGGCGACGACCGCGTCCCGCGACCGATGCCGGGTCCGCATCATCATGATCACCTGGCTCGTCGCCCGTCGAGCGCCGTCCACGGTCCACCGTGCCAAGGCGCGAGAGGCCGCCGGTCGTACGGACCGTCGATCTCGGCGTACGGCGGTCCACCCACTCGCGCCTTGGCCACCTGTGTCGTCGATTCGTTCTGGCCGGTCATGACCCTCGCAGGCCTCGCCGTGTTCCTGTGCGACTCGACCGGGCCCGGTGCCCCGGCGCGCCGGACGCGGAAGCTGGCCAGGAGGCTGATTGACCGGCCCCGCCGGGAGAAAGCAGCGCGCCAACTGCCGTGATCCACTTGTCGGTTCCGGATTCTCGGTTCCGGACGCCCTAAGCCAGGTCCGTCGTGATCACGCAGGACTCGAGCGCCGAGGTGCGGGCGGCCTCCAGCACGCGGATGGTGGCGACGGCCTCGTGCGCGGTGACCGGGGGCCGGGTCCCTTCGCGCAGGGCGGCCGCGATCCCCGCGTAGTAGGCGGGGTAGTCGCCGTCCCTGGTCGGTACGGGGCGGCGTGCGTCGAGGTCGCCGATGGTGCCCCAGGCGCTCTCGGGCTCCACGCCCCACCGTTCGCCCGAAGCGGGACGGGCGCCTTCCCGCAGTGCTGCCTCCTGAGGGTCGAGCCCGTCCTTCACATAGGCCGCTTCGCTGCCCAGCACCCGGAAGCGGGGCCCGAGTTGGGCGGCGACGGCGCTCATCCACAGGTGTGAGCGAACGCCGTCGGCGTGCGTGAGGGCGATGAAGGCGTCGTCGTCTGCCTCGGCACCGGGGCGTCGCACGTCGGTCTCCGCGTAGACGGACGTGGCCGGCCCGAAGAGCGTCAGCGCCTGGTCGACGAGGTGGCTGCCCAAGTCGTAGAGGAGTCCGCCGACTTCGGCAGGATCGCCGGACTCGCGCCAGCCGCCCTTGAGTTCGGGACGCCAGCGCTCGTAGCGGGACTCGAAGCGGCGGACGCGGTCGCCGAGCGCGCCGTCCGCGAGGAGCGACCGTACGGTGAGGAAGTCGTTGTCCCAGCGCCGGTTGTGGAACGCGGAGAGCATCAGCCCGCGTTCGGCGGCGAGCGACGCGAGCTGCTGCGCTTCGGCGGCGGTGCCGGCGAGCGGCTTGTCGACGACGACGGGGAGTCCTGCTTCGAGGGCCCGGCGGGCGAGCGCGACGTGGGTGCGGTTTGGCGACGCGACGACGACGAGGTCGAGTTCGTCGGCGCGGGCGAACAACTCGTCGGTCGTGGCGAGCGTACGCATGTCGCTGCCCAGTTCCGCGTGCACCTGTGCCCGCCGCTCGGGGTCGGCCGTCACGACGGTGTCCAGGGTGAGGCCCTCGGTGGCTGAGATGAGCGGCGCGTGGAAGACGGAACCGGCCAGGCCGTATCCGATGAGACCGACGCGCAGGCGAGGAGGGGCAGCTTCTTCCGTACGGTCCATGAGGATACTTTCGCAACGCGGTTGCGTAAGCGCAAGCCGGACGGACAATGGGGATATGAGCAGCGAAACCGCCCTCGGCAGTGGCCCCACTCTCGACGGGAACAGTGGACTCGCCGTCCCGTACGGCAGGAACGCCGCCCGGGTCCTCGGCCTGCTGCGTCTGGCAGGCCACGAGGGTGCGAACCGCAGCGAGCTGGCACGGCGCACCGGTCTCACCCCCCAGGCGGTCAGCAAGATCACGGCCAGGCTCCGTTCACACGGTCTCGTCACCGATTCCGGCCGCCGTGTCTCGACGGGCGGCAAGCCGAGCACGGTGCTGCGCTTGGCGCCGGGCGCGCGTCACGCGGTCGGGATACATCTCGACCGTGACCGGCTGACGGCCGTGCTCGTCGACCTCTCCGGCGGCGTGGTGGCGGGCCGTACGGCCTCGCTGGATCTGAGCGCCGGTACGGAAGCGCTGCTGGAGGCAGTCGAGTCGGCGGTCCACGAGCTGATCCGCTCGGGGCTTCCGGCCCTGGGCCTCGGCGGTACGAGCAGCGTGGACACGGAGGGAGCCGCGGGCGGGGAGCTGTGGCAGGAGGCGCCCGAGCGTGCGGTGTGGACGGGCCGCCATGTGGAGGCTCCCGCCGTGACCCCGCCGGTCATCGAGCGCGCAGCTCTCGACGCCGCCCGGCGGGCCGTCGCGGAGGAGGGCGAACTGTGGAGCGACGGGGAACCCGGTCGCGGCGCCGCGGACGGCGGGCCCGAACCCGGCGCCGAGTCCGCCGAGCAGTCCGCCGAGCAGCCCGCCGGGCAGGAGACGGCAGAAGAAGAGGAAGGGGTGCCGGAGACGGGTCGGCCGGGTGAGCGCGCCGGGCACGCCGCCCCGGTCCCGGAGGAGGCGGAAGAGGCGGAGGCGGAAGAGGCACAGGAGTCAGGTGCCGTGCCGCCGGGTGCGGGCGGGCGGTGGGGGAGCGTCGTCGGCGTCGGTGTTGCCGCGCCCGGCCCGCTGGACCACGTCCGAGGCGTGCTGCGCCATGTCACGGGGGTGCCGCAGCTCGCGGGCTTTCCGCTGCGGGACGCCCTGGCCAGGCGCCTGGGTCTGCCCGTCGTCGTCGACAAGGACACCGATGCCGCCGCGCTCGGGCTGGCGCTGAGGGGCAAGGAGTCGCTGGCCTACATTCATCTCGGTACGGGCCTGGGTGCCGGGCTGGTGCTGGACGGACGCATCCACCGCGGAGGGCGGAACGGGGCGGGGGAGTTCGGTCACCAGGTGGTCCAGTTGGACGGCCCGCGGTGCCGCTGCGGCCGGAACGGCTGTCTGGAGGCGCTGTGCATGGACGCGGTGCGGCGCGGCAGGACGGACGAGGCGGCCCGGGTTCTGGGTGTCGGCGCCGCCAACCTGGTCAGCCTCCTCGGTGTGGACCGTGTGCTGCTCGGTGGCCGCACGATCCTTTCCGCCCCTGACGCCTACGTCGACGGTGTCGCGGCGCAGCTGCGCGGTGCCGCCGGTGCCGCTCCGAACGGGGCCGGGGGCGGCCCCGAGGTCCGTGTGGAGCTGGCCTCGGAGGGGACCCGTACCGTCGCGGACGGTGCCGCGCAGCTGGTCCTCGCTCCGCTCTTCGGCCGCGCTCCGGGGGCTCCGGCAGACGGCGGTTAGGCTGAACGTGGCGGTCGGCGGCGTCGGCTCGCCGAGCCGTCATGACCGATCCGACCCCTGGCAGGAGCCGTTACGTGGCAGAGCGAAAGCCGATCGAGTCGTGGCTCACCGACATGGACGGTGTGCTGATGCACGAAGGCGTCCCCGTCCCGGGTGCCGACGCCTTCATCAAGCGTCTGAAGGAGTCAGGACGCCCCTTCCTCGTTCTGACGAACAACTCGATCTACACGCCGCGCGATCTCCACGCCCGTCTCGCCCGGATCGGGCTGGACGTCCCGACCGAGAACATCTGGACGTCGGCCCTGGCCACGGCCCAGTTCCTCGACGACCAGCGCCCGGGCGGCACCGCGTACGCGATCGGTGAGGCCGGTCTGACGACGGCGCTGCACGATATCGGTTACGTGCTTTCCGATGCCGAGCCGGACTACGTGGTGCTCGGCGAGACCCGTACGTACAGCTTCGAGGCGCTGACGAAGGCCATCCGGCTGATCAACGCCGGGGCCCGCTTCATCGCGACCAACCCGGACGAGACCGGTCCGTCGGCCGAGGGTGCGCTGCCGGCGACGGGATCGGTCGCCGCGCTCATCACCAGGGCGACCGGGCGGGAGCCGTACTTCGTCGGCAAGCCCAACCCGCTGATGATGCGTGCGGGTCTCAACGCGATCGGGGCGCACTCGGAGACGACCGCGATGATCGGCGACAGGATGGACACGGACGTGCGGGCCGGCATGGAGGCCGGTCTGGAGACGTTCCTGGTGCTGACGGGGCTGACCAAGCCGGACGAGGTCGACGTCTTCCCCTACCGGGCGTCGTGCGTCGTGGAGTCCATCGCGGACCTCGTCGACCGGATCTGAAGACCGGATGTGAAGACCGGGTCTGACGGCACCCGGCCGTACGACGGCCCCGGCGGCTACGAACCGGCGGTGCCGCGCCCCCGGCCGGACATGGCGCACACGCGGCGCGCGGCGCACGCGTCCGCGCGTGGAACAGCGCCGTAACGGCCGGATGAGACTCCGGCGGCCGGAGTGGTCGCTGTGACACGATGGCCGTCCGGTTCCGGGCGCCTGCCGAGGGGGCAGGCCCACCGAGGGGGAAGTCGATGTACGGCAGGGGCAGTTACGTTCTCCGGCGCGGAAGTGGTGGCCGCGAGCGACGCGGACGCCGCAGACCCGTCCGCTCCGGCGTCACCACCATCTGCGTGCCGGCGCTCGCGGGGCTGCTGCTGGGCGGATGCTCGTCCGACTCCGGCTCGGGCGAGGGCAACAGCGGGGACGCAGGGGGCGGCGTCGACCAGCGGCCCAGGTCGGTCACGCCGTACTGGGTCGACCCGGACGGCAACGCGGCCCGCCAAGCGGAGAGTTACAGCAAGGACGGCAAGAAGAAGCAGGCGTCGCTGATGCGGAAGATCGCGGCGCAGCCGGTCGCCGAATGGGTCGGCACCGATGATCCCGAGGGGCAGACCCGCAAGGTCACGGCAGCCGCCGAGAAGTCCGGCCGCGATGCGCTGCTCGTCCTGTACAACCTGCCCCACCGCGACTGCGGCCAGTACTCCAAGGGTGGCGCCGCGGACGCCGCGGAGTACCGCGCGTGGCTCGCCGCGGTGATGAAGGGCATCGGCAAGCGCCCGGCGACGGTGATCGTGGAGCCGGACGCCATTCCGCACGTGCTGATGGAGGGCTGCACGCCGGCCAAGTACACCGATGAGCGGTACCAGTTGCTCAACGAGGCGGTCGGCAAGCTGCAGAGCCTGCCGGACGTCCGGGTGTATCTGGACGCGGGCAACCCGGACTGGGTGCGCGACCCGGGCGCGCTCGTCGAGCCGATGAAGCGTGCGGGCATCGAGACCGCCGACGGCTTCTCGCTGAACGTCTCCAACTACCAGACGACGGCGTCGAACACGGCCTACGGCAAGAAGTTCTCCCCCATGGTCGGCAACAAGCCTTTCGTCATCGACACCAGCCGCAACGGCAACGGGCCGGTCGAGGGCGCGGGCGCCGACGAGGAAGCGTGGTGCAACCCGAAGGGCCGCGCCCTCGGTGAGGCCCCGACGACGAAGACGGGCGACCAGATCGTCGACGGCTATCTGTGGATCAAGCGTCCCGGTGAGTCGGACGGCGAGTGCAAGGGCGGCCCGAAGGCCGGGCAGTGGTGGCCCGAGTACGCCCTGGGGCTCGCCGGCAACGCCGGGGACTGACCGGCGGAGTCTCCCCGACCTGCCGCTCGCCGGCACCCCGGACGCAGCCGCGGGGCGCGGCGCCGGACAGGCGTCGGCCCGCACCGTTCCCGGTGCGGGCCGACACTGCGCCGTGAGGCCTCAGTTGATGGAGGACGCCGACTCCTCCGCGGCAGGCCGCTCCGGCTTCCCGGCACCCTCGCCGCGGACGTGTGCGACGAAGGACCCGAGTTCGCGCTTGACGACGGGGGCGAGCAGGTACAGGCCGATGATGTTGAAGACGGCCAGCATGAAGAGGAACGCGTCGGCCATGCTGATGAGGGTCTCCAGGGAGAGCAGCGAACCCGCCACGGCGAAGACGCTGTAGACGACCTTGAAGATCGTCTCGCTGGTCCTGCTCTTCCCGAAGAGGTAGCACCAGGACTTGAGGCCGTAGTAGCCCCAGGTCAGCACGGTGGAGAAGGCGAACAGCAGCACCGCGATCGTCAGCAGGCCCGGGAACCAGGGGAGTACGGTTCCGAAGGCGTCGGAGGTCACGGTGACGCCCTCGGGCTCCTTGCCGACCTTCCAGCTGTCGGGCTTGGCGATGACGATGGTCAGCGCGGTCATGGTGCAGACGATGACCGTGTCGATGAACGGTTCGAGCAGGGCGACGAGGCCCTCGCTGGCGGGGTGCTTGGTCTTCACCGCGGAGTGCGCGATCGGGGCCGAGCCGAGACCGGCCTCGTTGGAGAAGGCGGCGCGCTGGAAGCCGATGATCAGGGCGCCGATGACACCGCCCGCGACGCCTTCGGGGTCGAAGGCTCCGTCGATGATGCTGACGAGCGCACTCGGCACCTGGTCGGCGTTCCACAGGATGACCGTCAGGCAGGCCAGGATGTACATGATGGCCATGGCCGGTACGAGGCGGCTGGTGACCGAGGCGATGGACTTGATCCCGCCGATCAGGACGACGCCGACCAGGATGGCGATCAGCACGCCGAAGGAGAGGGCACCGGCGGAGGAGCCGAGCGGGCCGTCCTCGCCGCCGGTGGTGGCGGCGAGCTGCGCGTAACTCTGGTTGATCTGGAAGAGGTTGCCGCCGAAGAGACCGAAGAAGAGGATCATGACGGAGGAGAGCCCGGCGAGAACCGTGCCGAAGATCTTGCCCCCGCTGCCGAAGCGTTCGGCCAGGCCCTTGGGCAGGTAGTGCATCGGGCCGCCGGAGACGGTGCCGTCCGCGTGTTGTTCGCGGTACTTCACGCCGAGGGTGACCTCGACGAACTTCGTGGCCATGCCGAGAAGCCCGCAGAGGATCATCCAGAAGGTCGCGCCGGCGCCGCCGATGCTCACGGCGACCGCGACACCGGCGATGTTGCCGAGCCCGACGGTGCCGGAGACGGCGGCTGTCAGGGCCTGGAAGTGGTTGACCTCTCCCGGTGAGTCGTGGTCGTCGTGCTTTCCGCGCACCACGTCGATGGCGAGCTTGAACTTGCGGAACTGGACCACACCGAACCACACGGTGAAGACCAGCCCGCCGACGACGAGCCACGCCACGATGAGCGGGAGTTCGGTACCGGCCACGGGTACGGCGTAGAAGACGAGGTCGCTCAGCCAGGTGGCGACCGGGTCGAAGAGGCGGTTTACGGCCTCGTCGATGGATTTCGTCATGGAGTCGAGCGACATGGACCACCTTCGGCGGATCGGGCGGAAGCACGGCTGTGGACACGCCGCGTGATTCCGGCAAGCCGAGCACGGGGTGTTCTCGGCCTCGGGGCCTTCTCATGGTGCAGGGCAAAGGCAGGGCAAATTCAGGATCGCCTGTTCGTATCACGCATGGCGACCGAGTCAAGTGGCGTAGATCACTCCAGAGCGCGCGCCAGGCGATATTGATGTGACTGTTACCGCCCATTGAGGTTCATCTGAGGTGCGACTCAGGACCTCTTTGCGGTGATTCTGGAGTACATGTGCACTGACTCACGGCCGCCGGACGGACCTCACCAGGGACATCCGGCGGGCGCGTGAGCGGTCACTGTCCGTAATGGGGAAGGGTCCGGCCCGGGCGAAGGCAGGGCTGTTTCACCCGCACCGCTGCCGACGGGCGCGGCCCGGTGAGTCGGACGGCGAGTGCAAGGGCGGCCCGAAGGCCGGGCAGTGGTGGCCCGGGTAGGCGCTGGGCCTCGCCGGCAACCAGCGCTGAGCGCCCGTCCCCGGTTCGTTGGGGGCTTCCCCTGCTCGCCGGCTGACGAGGGACTCCCCAGGCGTCCCGCCGGACCGTTGCCGGTCGGCGGGACGCCGGGTGGGGGGTTTCCGGGAAAGGTTCGTGATCCCGCCCGCGGCTCAGGGTGAGAGCGGCGTCGTCGTCGGGAACGTCGCGGTGGCCGAGCGGGGCACCTTCAGCCACACCGACTTCGACGGCTTCCCGTTGCCGTCGACGGCCGTCGCCATCCACCAGCCGGGCGGCACCAGCGACGGATCCTCGGGCAGCTTCACCGTCACACCGTCCGCGGTCTTCTTGAACTTCAGCTCGACGGAGGACTGTTCGACGTTGGTGACGTGCGTGAACGAACTCGGCCGGATCAGCCGCATCTTCTTGATCGAACCGGCGTCCTTGCTGAGGAACGAGGCGGTTCCGCCCAGCCGCACGGTCCTTTCGCCCTGGCCGGCGTTCTTCAACTCCGGCCGCTCGCCCTTCGTGTGGAGGTACGGCGGCGTGTAGATGTCGATCTGCTGCTCGAACTTGCCGGGCTTGGTGTTGGCCTTGTCGGAGAAGAGCGAGTCGGAGCCGAACGTCATCACGCGCCCGTCGGGCAGCAGCATCGCTCCCGAGTGGTAGTTGCGGCCGACGAGCGGGTCCGCCACGGGTTTCTTGGTGTTGTCGGCGGGGTTGTAGATCTCCGCCTTGAGGATGTTGGTGTCGCTGCGTCCGCGGTAGTCGCCCGAGCCGTTGGTGGTCAGCACCTTGTCGTCCGGCAGGATGACGCTGCTGGGGTACCGGGCCTTCGCGTACAGGTCGGGCCCGTTCTGGAAGCGCGGGGCGGGTTCCGTCAGATCGACGATGCGCGTCTTCTCGCTGGCCTTCTTCGACTCGCCGACGCCGCCGCCTCCGAGCACCATGAACTTGCGGCTCTGTGTGGGCGGCAGCGGCACGGACATCGCCGTCTCCAGCTTGTCCGGGTCGCTCATGCCGGGGATCTTGCGGAAGCCGTTGGTCTCCAGGTCCCACAGCCCGGGCGTGCGGCCCTGGTCGGCGGGGCCGTAGCCGGCGTTGGCCCCGGAGTAGAAGATCTTGTTGTCGTCGGTGAGGTGCAGCGCCGGGTAGGTGGGGAAGAACCGCTTGCGCGGCAGGAACTCCCACTTCTTCGTCTGCGGGTCGTAGATCTCGTTCTTGCCGGGGACGACCTGGCCGATGTCGTCCAGGCCGGAGACCGAGAGGACCTTGCCGTCCTCGAGCGTGGTCAGCGTCGGGTACCAGCGGGCCTCGTGCATCGGGTCGACCTTGATGTAGCGCTCGGCGACCGGGTCGAACTCGTAGGTGTCCTTGATCCCCTGGAAGTCCTTCTTGTCGAAGGAGAGCTTCTGGGCGATGCCGTAGATGTTCCGGCGCTCGGCTCCGCGCAGCCCGCTCAGCCGGTAGTTGTCCTCAGTGCCGGTCTGGTACTGCTTGCCGCGCCTGGACGCCTCCACGTACACACGGGCGACGCTCGGGCTGACCTCGACCCTGCCGGTGACCGGGTCGGCCTTCTTCTTGGCGCGCGGCACCAGGACGCTGTCCTTGGCCTCGAAGGTCTTGCCGTTCTGGCGGCCGGTGAAGCGCGTACCGGCCTTGATGGTCTTGGCGCGGTCCGGGCTCTCGTTGTGGACGATCATCAGGCCGCCGGCCTTCTTCACGTCGCCGCCGAGCTTCTCGTAGCGCCGGGTGCCGCCGGCCACGAGCAGCTTGCCGTCGGGCAGTTGGGTGTGCCCGGCGCAGAAGAGGTCGTTGGGGGTGTGGATGTTCTTGAAGGTGTTCTTCACCGGGTCCCACAGGACCGTGCGGAAGGTCTTGGCGTTGAACTGTTTGGCGTCGTTGCCCGAACCGGCGACGAGCAGCACCTTCCCGGTGTGCAGCAGAGCCGCGTGAATCGTGTTGATCCGGTACTTCTCGGGGACGTCGACGGTTTTCCAGTGGCCGTTCGCCGCCTTGTACTCGGGCTGGTTGATCTTGTAGTCGTGGTACTTCTCCGAGGCGATGCCGTAGAGCGCGGGGCCGTTGAACCCCGCGATCACCAGCACAACGGTCGCGCCTATCGCGGTACGGCGCGTACGGCGGCTCGGTCGGAACTTCATCTTTCACGTCCCCCAGGGGCGGTCTGCAGAGGTACGGGCTGCTGCGTCGTGTGCGGCAGGCCGCCGCCGTGTGCGTTCTCCGGCGGCGGTGGCAGCGGGGCGCCCATCCGGTGCCGGTGGCGCCGCTGCTTCCGCCTCTTCTTCTCCGCGCGTACGGTCACGCGCCAGCCGACGATGGGGGCGGCCGTGATCAGCATCGCCAGCGCGGCCCACGTGAGCATCGCCGGGTGGTCGTGCCCCAGATAGAAGGAGCCGCCCAGCGAGCCGCCGAAGACGAGGATGAAGAAGAGGTGGATGCGGAAGGTGCCGAAGAGGGTGTCCGGGCTGGCCGAGTTGCCCTTGGGGGTCACGACGAACTTGCTCTTGCGGCGCAGCACCGTGTCGAAGAGGGAACGGGCGTAGATCGGTGCGGAGAGCGCGGACATGAGCATCCCGGCGAGGCCGCCGGAGCCCTCCGGCTCGTGCGGTGAGACGTTGTGCCGCCGGTTCCAGACGTACAGGCCGATCTGCAGCGCCGTGGCGTTGCCGTACAGGGCCATCCAGATGGTCGGGTCGATCTGCACACCCGAGGCGCCCAGGCCCAGGAAGAGCGCACAACTCAGCGCCGCCAGGATCCAGTTGAGCGCCGAGATCGGGTAGAAGATCATCAGCATCGTGTAGTTGAAGAGCTTGCCGGGCGGCAGTGTGAACACGCCGCGCCAGTACTGCTTGAGGATCGTCTCGTACGTGCCGCGTGACCAGCGCAGTTGCTGCGTGAAGAAGTCCGTCCAGGCGTTGGGCCCCTCACCGACGGCCAGCACGTCCGGGGTGTAGACCGAGCGCCACTTGCGTCCGGTCTCCGGGTTGCGGTGCCGGTGCATCTCGAAGCCCGTGGCCATGTCCTCCGTGATGGAGTCGTAGAGCCCGCCGATGCCCTTGATGGCGCTGATGCGCACGGCGTTGCTGGTGCCGACGAACATGGGGGCGCTGTAGCGGTTGCCGGCGCGCTGGATGAGGGCGTGGAAGAGGAACTGCTGGCTCTCGGCGGCCTTGGTGACGAAGTTGTCGTAGTTGCCGTAGACCTGCGGGCCGATGACGAATCCGACGTCCGGGTCGCGGAAGTAACCGAGCATCCGCTCCAGGTAGTTGGGCAGCGGCACGTGGTCCGTGTCGACGGACGCGAAGTAGTCGTAGTTGTCGCCGTGCGCGGCCAGCCAGGCGTTGTAGTTGCCGTGCTTGGTCTTCGCCCTGTGCGGGCCCTTCTTCTTGTTCCAGCGGGGGACGCCCTTGCGGGTGAAGTGGTGCACGCCCAGGCGGCGGCAGACCTCTTTCACCTCCGGGTCGTCGCCCTCGTCGAGGAGCCAGATGTGCAGCAGGCCGCGGTGGCGTATCTTCACAGCCGCCTCGAGGGTCTTCGTCACCATCTCCAGCGGTTCCTTGCCGGGGACGAAGGAGGTGAGGAAGGCGACGCGGGTGCCGGACTCCGGGACGACCGGGATCGGGTCCCGCGCGACGAGCGTGGCGTGCGCGTTGGAGAGGACGTTGAGCGTGCGGAAGAGCTCGATGAGGCCGATGGAGACCAGCATCACGATGTCGAGCTTGAGCACCAGGTCGGAGACGGCGCCGTCGTCGCGCTGCGTCCAGTGCTGGGGCTGCATGAGCCACACCAGGAGCCCGGCCGAGAGCAGCGGTGCCAGGCAGAGCAGTGTGGCGGCGCGTATTCGGTGGGGCTCGTCCGAGAGCAGACTCTTGTAGGCGACGCGGTAGGGCTTGCCGGGATCGGGCTGTCTGAGCGGGCCGGCGAGGCGGCTGTAGTGCTCGTAGTCGTAGCGCGGCAGCTCTTTGGGCGTCCAGCGCAGCCCGCGGCCGAGCGTGCCTCTGGCTCTCTGCCTGATGTGCGCGGGTATGCGCAGCTGAGTCGTCCGTGTCGGGTCGTCGTCGGCGGCCTGCCCGTGTTCCGGCTGGTGGTCGCCGGACCTGGTCGAGGTCATGAGTCATCCCCCTGAGCGCAGCAGGCTGCGTGTGGTCGTACTTCCCGCGTCCTCTCCCGCGGCCCCCGGCGCGGCAGGCATCGGCTGCTTCGTACAGAGACTGCGCGTGGGCGACGTCCGGTTCCATGGAGTGGACCGCGGAATGCCGTCCGGGCGGAGCTCGGGGGCATTGCCCGTGTGCTGAGCTGTGCCCCCTCGTCTCCCGCCGGTCCACCTGGGCTTCGCGACGGTCGGAGACGTCGGTAGGTTCTCCGACTCCAGGCCCGAACGCAAGGGCGATAAGGGGCACTTCGTCACGGATGCGGAGTGATTTCCGAGTTCTCTGTGACGGAGGTGTCATCGAACTGGACACGTTGTGTGTGATCCGTGAGTAAGTTCTCGCCCCTCAGCGCCTGGCCGTCAGCCCGTCGGGTCGGCGAAGACGACGGTGAACTCCTCCGTTCCCGGGGTCACTTCGCCCTCCGCGCCGCCGTGCAGCGTGAATGCCATCAGCCGCTCGCCCTCGGCGGCGAGCTCCCGCTCCTCGCGGCCGGTCAGCTTGCGGTGGAACGGCGTGACGGTGAGCGTGACCGCCGACTTCCGCGGCTGCTCCACCCTCCACGTCGCACGCACCTCGCCGTCGAGCAGCACGGTGCCGGGGATCTGCCCGTTGCGGCTGGCGATGATCTTGCGGGCGGCGTCGCTGATCACGCGGGTGCGGTCCGCGTGGGAGAGGATGAGGTTGTCGTACTCGGCGACGAACCGCGCGGGCAGCGGCAGATCCGGGCTCGGCCGCGGGGCGTCGGGCAGGTCGAACAGCTCCCGCCCGCTCTCGCTGCGGAAGACGCGCAGCTGAGGGCGGAGCCGCTCCATGACCTCGCCGAGCCGGGTCAGCCCGGACCAGGCCTGCGCGTCCATGACGGATGCCGGGCCGAAGGCGCCCAGGTAGCGCAGCAGTACGGTCTCGACGGACGGCTCGGGGGAGACGGGGCGGCCCACCCAGGACTCGATGGTGGAGTACGTCGGCTGCCCCGATCGCCCCCACAGTCCGCGTGGCGGGATCTGCACCACGTCGCACAGATAACGGGCCGCCTGCGCCAGGGCGTTCTGGTCGTGGCCGGGCCAGCGCTCACCGAGCAGCCGGGCCAGGTCGCGGGCCGTGCGCGGCTCCTCCCGCACGAGTTCGAGCCCGGCGGCGGCGACGTCCCACGGGTCCAGGCCCGCCAGCCGCGTGCGGTAGGTGCTGCGCAGGAGGTTCTCGTACAGGACGCGGGTCAGCGGCCGCAGTTGCAGGCAGTCCGCCGCGCTCACCAGGTGCACGGTGCCGCGCATGACGCTCACCCGTACCGCGTGCCGGTCGCGCAGCAGGGCGGACAGCTCCTCGGCGCGGAAGTCCACCAGCCGCGACCAGAGTCCGTAGTAGGGCGGCTTCGGCGCCTGCGACTGCATGCCCACCAGATGCTCGACCGCGTCCAGGGCCGTCATCACCTCCCGCTCGGCCAGCAGTTGACGCGAGAGGTAGGCGCGGCCGAGCGCCCGGGCGGTGAGGGTGGCGGGGTGCATGAGGGGAGTCTCGCGGATCGGGTGCGGCCACGCCACGCGGCGGGGCCGTGCTGCCCGTCCGGGCGGGGCCCGGCCCGTGCGCAGCGGGTGCGCGCGGGCCGGAACCCTTCCTCCGGGGCCGTACGGGAATTCGGGTCCCGTGGACCCTGGTAGGTCCTGCTGGGTCCAGCGGTGCCGGAGGTCTCGCGGTGCGGGCGGCCTCGTCGTATCGACGGTCTCGCGGCGCCGACCGTCTCCGGCCGCGGACCCGGCGGGTCAGAACTTCACGTCGGAGCAGGAGTAGAAGGCGTTGGCCGTGTCGGCGATCGTCCACACCCCGAGGATCAGGTGCCGGCCCGACTTGCCCTCCGGCAGCTTGCCCTTCCCGGTCCACTCGGCGGGGGGCTTCTCGCCGTTCATGTCGACGGTCAGGAACGGCTTCGGCTCCAGGTCGGCGCGGGTGAGCTTCTTGCCCGGGTCCCACCCGTCCTTGGTGACGTAGAACGTGAAGTCCGTCGTCGCATGCATCGCCGTCATGGACCACTTGAAGGTGTGGTCCGCGCCCGCCTGGAGTTCGGTGGCCGGCCAGTCGCCGCCGCGCGGGTCGTCGAGTTCCTTGAAGGTCTCGTTGCCGCCCGCGCAGATGGAGCCGTCCTCGGGACCGGCCTCGGGGAAGCCCTTGGGGCCCTCGACGCTCTGTGGCTCGTTCTCGATGGCTCCGCAGCCGGTGACCTTGCCGTCGGCGCAGTTCGCCTGGCGGCTGGCGGGGTCGGTGCTGAAGCCGTGCCCTTGTGCCGAGCCGCCGGTGAAGAACATGGCAGCGCCGCCAAGTCCCAGTCCTACGACGGCCGCTGTGATCCTCTTGCGCATGTCTCTCCAGATGATCGTGGGGGGTCGGAGTGCGCACATGACGTTCAACGGTCTAGACCAGACGGTGAATGTAGCGCGAGCATCCAGTCATGTCCAGACCAATTTCCGGGCGGAGGTGGAGAGGAGCCGACAGGCAGAGTGGGCAGGGCGCCGACCAGGCGCGGGAACGACGGAAGCCCCCCGCTCACGCGGAGGGCTTCCGGTCTTGCTCGGTACGCCGTCAGGGACTCGAACCCCGGACCCGCTGATTAAGAGTCAGCTGCTCTAACCAACTGAGCTAACGGCGCCCGTCGGCCTTCGCAGACCGACGAAGGAAATACTACCCCCTTCGGAGGGGTGCGCATGACCATGATCAGATGGCGAGCGAGAGCATGACGGGAGCCGCCTTGCTGCTGAGCGTCTCCGCGGCCCGACGCAGCCGGTGAGCGTGCTCCACCGGCAGGGACAGTGCGAGACATCCCACAGAGGAGCCGGCGGTCACGGGCACCGCCGCGCACACCGTGCCCACCGCGTACTCCTGCAGATCCAGCACCGGAACGGTCGGGGGCTGCCGGTCGAGCGTGTTCAGCAGGAGCATCTCGTCCGTGATCGTCCGGGAGGTCAGACGTGCCGTCCTGTGCCGGGAGAGGTGGTCCTTGCGGCCGTTGTGGTCGAGCTGACCGAGGAGGCACTTGCCGATCGCCGTCGCGTGCAGCGCCGAGCGGAAGTCGACCCATTCGTTCACCGCCGGCATCGCCGGGCTGTCCGCGTACCCGGTGACCTCCAGCTCGCCGTCCTTGTAGCGGCTGAGATAGACGGCCGCGCCGACGGTGTCCCGCAGATCGGCGAGGGTGCGCTGGAGGCGTTCGTCCAGGGCGCGTTCACGGTCGCCGCCGGAGCCGAGCAGCACCAGCGACTCACCGACGACGTACGAGCCGTCCGAGAGCTGTTCCGCGTAGTTCTCCCGGCAGAGCATCGCCAGCAGGTGTGCGAGATGGCCCGGAGGCAGTCCCGTCTCCTGCGAGAGGTGCGCCTCCGTGACGCCGTCGCGGTGCGCGGCGATCGCCTCGAGCACACGCAGCGCGTACCGCACTGAGTGGAACGGCGCGCTGTGCTCCGGCTTCAGCCCCACGACGGGCCTCCCTGAAGATGTGACCGTTTGCTTCGTGACCGTCGCGTCCGGTCACGCCCACTTCTCACGATAGCCGCCAACAGGGCAGCGGGAGGGGGCCGTTGCCCCTATTTGGCATATGCGTCCTCGCGGCCCCCGCGCCCTGTACGGTGCCCGCCGTCACGCGGCTCCCGGACGCCGCAGCGCACACGCGCGGGGGCCGCACCCGGATGCCGGGTGCGGCCCCCGCGTCGGATCGGCAGGGCCCCGTCGCCTTACAGCACGGCGCTCAGGAACTCCCTGGTGCGCTCGTGCTCCGGCTCGCTGAAGATCTTGTCCGGCGCACCCGACTCGATGACCCGGCCCGCGTCGAACATCAGCACGTCGTCGGAGATGTCGCGGGCGAAGTTCATCTCGTGCGTGACGCACAGCATGGTGATGTCCGTGGTGTGCGCGATGTCCCGGAGGACGTCGAGCACACCCGCCACCAGCTCCGGGTCGAGCGCCGAGGTGACCTCGTCCAGCAGCAGGACCTGCGGACGCATCGCCAGCGCACGTGCGATGGCCACGCGCTGCTGCTGACCACCCGAGAGCTGGCTCGGGTACTTGTCGATCTGGTCCGTCAGGCCGACGAGTTCGAGCAGCTCGCGGGCGCGCTGCTCCGCCTCGTCACCGGACAGGCCCAGCACGTGGACGGGCGCCTCGGTGATGTTCCGCAGCACCTTCATGTTGGGGAAGAGGTTGAACTGCTGGAACACCATGCCGATGTTCTTGCGCACCTCACGGGAGTGGCGCTCGCCGGCGGGCACCAGCTTCCCGTCCTTCTGCTCGTGCGTCAGGTACTCGCCGGCAACCTTGATCGTGCCTTCCTCCGGCTTCACCAGGGTCATCAGCAGCCGCAGGATCGTGGTCTTCCCGGATCCGGACGGGCCGATGAGAGTGACGTGCTTGCCGGAGGCGACGTCGAAACACAGGTTGTCGAGTACGACGTTGCTGCCGAACCGCTTGGTGACGTCCTTGAACTGGATCAGTTCACTGCCGTCGACGGCCGGATTCTTGGTTTCCTTCGAAGTGCTGCTCTCAGTGGACAAGTCGACGCTCCAGGACTCTCATCAGCAGGGATGCCGGGTATGCGATCAGAATGAAGACGATGCCGATGACCGTGATCGGCTCGGTCGGCTGGAAGGTCTCGGCACTGAACTGACGGGCCTGGCCCAGCATTTCGAGTGCGCCGATGGTCGCGATCATCGGTGAGTCCTTCAGCATCGCGATGACGTAGTTGCCCAGTGCGGGCACCACGCGTCGGATCGCCTGCGGGAGGATCACCGCACTCCAGGTGCGGGTGCGCGGCAGGCTGAGTGCCGTGCACGCTTCCCACTGCCCGACGGGCACGCCGTCGATGCCGGCGCGGTAGACCTCCGCCGTGTACGTCGAGTAGTGCAGCCCGAGGCCGATCACGCCCGTCACCAGTGCGGAGAAGGTGATGTTCCACTCGGGCAGTACGAAGTAGAGGAAGAACAGCTGCACCAGCAGCGGGGTGTTGCGGATGAACTCCGTGACGGCCGTGACGGGCCAGCTCACGATCTTCAGGGTCGACCGCTGGGCGAGTGCCCAGACAAGACCCAGCGCGAAGGCGATGAGGGATCCCAGCACCAGCGCTTGGAGCGTGAGCAGCACGCCGTCCCACAGGCGCGGCATGAAATCGCCGACTGCGGACCAGTCCCAGCTCATGAGGCACCTCCGGCGGTGGGAAGGTCACGGGAGGCGTCGGCCTGACGCGGCACGCTGGCCCGGCGGCGTGCGCCCAGGTTCTTCTCGGGCGGAGCCTGGCCGATACCCGCCTTGGCATGGCGCTCCAGCACGCGCATGCCACGGGTGAGGACGAAGGCGAGTACGAAGTACATCACCAGGATGATCGTGTAGACGGGCGCGCTCTGGCCGGTCGCGTTGCGCACCAGCGAGGCACCGAAGGTGATGTCCGCGACACCCATGATCGACACCAGGGCGGTGCCCTTGAGCAGTTCGATCAGCAGGTTGTTGGCGGGCGGGATCATCTCGGGCCACGCCTGCGGCAGCACGATCTTGGTGAGCCGCTGCCAGGGGCTGAAGCTGAGCGCGATGCCCGCCTCCTGCTGCGCCGGGGCCACGGCCGCGAGCGCGCCGCGCACGATCTCCGATCCGTACGCGCCGTAGGACAGGCCGAGTGCCAGGACCGCCGCCCACATGGGGACGAGCTGCCAGCCGAAGGCGACCGGGAGCACGAAGAAGATCCAGAACATCAGCACGAGCGCCGAGGTTCCGCGGAAGATCTCCATGTACGCACCGGAGAGGAAGCGCACGAAGCGCAGCCGGTGGGTTCGGCCCACACCGACCACGAAGGCCACGGTGGCGCCGAGCAGGGCGCTGAAGACCGTCAGCTGAACCGTCAGCCAGACGCCCTTCAGCAGCAGCTCCCACAGACCCGCGGTAAGGTCCGTCATTTGCACCGCTCCTTCGCGGTCTTGGTCGTCATCTCCCGCTCGACGAACCCGAAGGGCTTCATGATGCGGAAGAGCTCGCCGCTCTTCTTCATCTTGTGGAGCTCCTCGTTGAAGGCGTCGCGGAGATTGCTCTCGCTCTTGCGGAAGGCGAAGGCGCCGGTGCCCAGGTCGGGCTTGCCGTCCAGCGTGGGCACGAAGTCATCGGTGAACTCCGTCTTGCCGCTCTTGGACTGCTTCACGACATTGCGCACCGTGATCGCGGTGCCCGCGAAGACGTCCGCGCGACCGCCCTGGACCTCCAGCAGTCCCGCGAGCTGGTCCGGGAGCAGCTTGATCTCGCCCTCCTTGACCCCTGCGTCCTTCGCGTAGTCGATCTCCGCGTAGCCCACGCCGGTGGCCATCTTGGCGCCCTTGTCGGCGATGTCCTTGTAGCTGTGCAGGCCCTTGGGGTTGCCCTTGCGAACGATGAACGCGTCCCGCATCTCGTACTCGGGGTCGGCGAAGATGACTTGCTGGCACCGCTCCGGGTTGATGTACATACCGGCAGCGACCACGTCGAACTGCTGGGAGTTGAGACCCGGGATGAGCGAGTTGAACTCGGTCGGCAGCGGCTGCACGTTGTCGATGCCGAGCCGTCCGAAGATGACCCGCGCGATGGCAGGGGAGGAACCGGTCAGCTCACCGTTGGTGTCGATGTAGCTGTAGGGCTGCTCGCCCGCGATGCCCAGCCTGACCGTGCCCTGCGCCTTCAGTCTCTCCAGCAGATCGCCCCCGTCCCCGGTTTGGGCGCTGGACACACGGCTGCAGGCCGTGGTGGCACCCAGCGTTCCGAGCGCCGTCAGCGATGCCGCGCCTGCGAGCATCGAGCGGCGTCCCAGACTTCTGCCGGCTTTCCCGGCATTTCCGGTGTTTTTGCCTGGTGGTGGAGCCATGGGCGCGCAGCTACCCAGGCCCCTGGAAGATATGCGGATCGTTTTCAGCCCTTGACCTGCTCGTTGTGGGCTTGACCGCTGCGCCACCATTGACACGTACGAATCACCACTGCGCGACGCGGAGGCACGATGGCCGAGCGGTTCATTGAAGTGTCGTTGGACAAGCGGGGAGTGAGCTGCACAGCGAAGCTGCTCGACGACCGCGCCCCGATCACCTGCGAAGCCGTGTGGAACGCGCTGCCCCTGGGGGGCGACGTCTACCACGCGAAGTACGCCCGCAACGAGATCTACGCACTGATCCCGCCGTTCGCTCCGGAGGAACCGCCGCTGGAGAACCCGACGATCACGCCCATTCCGGGCGATCTCTGCTATTTCACCTTCACCAACACGCAGTTGAGCACCGCGTCGTACGGCTACGAGGCGGCGGCCGAGAAGCAGGGAGGCCAGGCCGCCCACGCCACCCGGTCCACCGTCATCGACCTCGCGCTCTTCTACGAGCGCAACAATCTCCTCATCAACGGCGACGCCGGCTGGGTGCCCGGCATCGTCTGGGGTGCGGTCGTCGAGGGCCTCGACGCGATGGCCGAGGCCTGCCAGGACCTGTGGCGGGCCGGCGCTCTCGGCGAGACCCTCAACTTCCGCCGGGTCTGAGCGGTCAGGCGCTGCCGGCCAGGGCGGGGGCCGGCACATCCGCGGCCCCCGCCTCGTACAGCGCGTGCGAGGCCCGCAGCACCAGATCGTCCCGGTGGCGTGCGGCCACGATCTGAACGCCCATCGGCAGCCCGTCGCCGTCCAGCCCGCAGGGCAGCGAAGCGGCGGGCTGCTGCGTCATGTTGAAGGGGTAGGTGAACGGCGTCCACTCCGTCCACCGCCGGTAGCCGGATCCCTCCGGCACCTCCAGTCCGGCCCCGAACGCGGTGCCGGGCGTCGTCGGCGTGACCAGCACGTCGTACTTCTCGTGGAACACGCCCATCCGCTTGCCGAGCGCCATGCGGACATCGACGGCGGCCAGGTAGTCGAGGGCGCTTCGCGAGGCGCCGTCCTCGGCGATCTCCCGCAGCGCGGGGTCCATCCTCTCGCGCTGTTCGCCGGTGAAGTACTGGGTCACGCGGGCCGCACCTGCGAACCACAGGGAGTGGAAGGCCTCGATCGGGTCCTCGAATCCGGGGTCGGTCTCCTCGACGTGGGCGCCCAGCTCCTCCAGCCGCTCGACGGAGCGGCGCACCCCGGCGGCGACAGCGGGATCGACCTCGACCCGTCCGCCGAAGTCCGGCGAGTACGCGACGCGCATCCCGCGCACGCCGCTCTTCACCGCTTCGCGGAAGCTGCCGTGCGGCGGTGCCAGCTGGGACCAGTCGCGGGCGTCCGGCTGCGAGATCACGTCCATCAGCAGCGCGGTGTCCGCCGCGTCCCGGGTCATCGGGCCGACGTGCGCGAGCGTGCCGAAGGCGCTGGCGGGATAGATCGGCACCCTGCCGTAGGTCGGCTTGAGGGCGAAGATCCCGCAGAAGGCGGCCGGGATGCGCACCGATCCGCCCGCGTCGGTGCCCAGGGTCAGCGGCCCGGCGCCGAGTGCCACGGCCGCGGAGCCGCCGCCGCTGGAGCCGCCGGCCGTACGGGAGGTGTCGTACGGATTCCGGGTGATGCCGTGCCGCGGGCTGTCCGTCACGCCCTTCCAGCCGAACTCGGGCGTGGTCGTCTTGCCGATGAACACCGCACCGGCGTCGCGCATGCGCGCCACGGACGGCGCGTCCTCCTCCCAGGGGCCGTCGGTGGAGGAGGACCAGGAGCCGCGGAGGGTCGGCTTCCCGCGCAGCAGCAGGATGTCCTTCACCGTCACCGGGACACCGTCGAGCGGGCCCTGCGGTTCGCCGCGGCTCCAGCGCTCGGCCGACTCGCGTGCCTGCGCGAGGGCGTCGTCGACGTCGATCCGGACGAAGGCGTTCACATGGGGCTGCACCTTCTCGGCCTGTTCGAGCACGGCGCGCGTCGCCTCGACGGGGGAGAAGTCTCCGTTGCTGTACCCGGCGACGAGCCGTCCGGCGGTGAGGCTGCTGAGATCCGACATGGGAGCCTTTCGAGTCGAGCGAGTCCGGCCATGGCCGAGGGGTCGGGAGACCGGCGGCGGCTGTCGCACGCGGGCGGCAGCCGAGACCGTCGGACGGATGGGGAAGAAGCGCCACCGGGCGTGGCCCCGGCCTGGCAGACCGGGACCGCGCCGGGCGGGCTCAGGTCGAGGGAACGTAACCGAGGTTCTTGTCGACGACGTTCAGCAGGGGCTCCCCGGCCTCCCAGCGGTCGAAGTTGTCGAGGAACTGGTCGGCGAGGTCGTCCCGCCATCCGATCGTGTCGCCGCTCATGTGCGGCGAGATCAGCAGCCCGGGGACCTCCCAGAGTGCGCTGTCCTCGGGAAGCGGCTCCTCGGCGAAGACGTCGAGGGCGGCGCCGGCGAGCCGGTTGCTGCCGAGCGCCTCCACCAGGTCGTCCTCGATCACGTGCTGACCGCGGCCGACGTTGATGAAGTGCGCGTCGGGCTTCATCCGGGCGAAGGCGCTCGCGTCGAAGAGGCCGCGCGTGCCCTCCGTCAGCGGTGCGACGCACACGACCCAGTCGGCCTGGCCGAGCAGTTCGCCGAGCGCCGCGTTGCCGTGGACACGTCCGAAATCGGGGTCGTCGGCCCGTTCGGTGCGGCCGACGAGGTCCACGGAGACCCCGAGTCCCTTCAGCGTCCGGCCGATAGTTCTGCCAATTGGTCCGGAGCCGACCACAACGGCCCGGGACCCGCCGACCCTTTTCGTCTCCCGGTGCTTCCACCGACGTTGCCGTTGCAATTCCCAGCTGCCGCGGAAATCTTTGGCCATGGCTAGAACCAGCCCTGCCACGTATTCGGCAATGGGTTGGTCAAAGACTCCTCTGGCGTTCGTGACGAGCGTCTCAGGTGAGGCCGCCAGCTCCGGCAGCAGACGGTCGACTCCGGCGCTCGGTGTGTGCACCCAGCGGGGGCGCCGGCCGGACCCCGGCCACGCGTGCCGGACCGCGTCCGACAGGAAGTCCCACACGAGCAGCACGTCGGCCGTCGGCAGCTTCTCCACCAGGCTTTTCTCGTCCGCGTGCTCGACGCGGGCACGCCCGGCGAGGCGGTCTAGCCGGGGCAACGGATCATCATCGAGGACAAGGAGGACAGGCTCGGTCATCGGCAGGAAACCACTTCGAAACGAGGGGGCGGTTGACTGGGCGGGACGGCTCAACTCGGCCGCGGGAAGTCGGCGCACATGCGAGGATTGACCACGGTAGGTAGCGCGAACTACCGTCGTCAATGAAGGCATCTGTCCCGGCGTTCCGGCTAATGACCGGCTTTCATTTCTTCCCTTTCTGGCCATAGGCCACCCCTCCGTTCTTTGGGGCTTACCCATGGATGTCTCCTTCCTCGGCGGACCGCAGCCACAGCGCGGTGTCGGAATCGTCGCTCCCTTCGACTTCGCACTCGATCGGGAGCTGTGGCGTTGGGTGCCGGACGATGTGTCATTGCACCTCACACGCACCCCTTTTGTGCCCGTCGAGGTGAGCCTCGATCAGGCTCGCCTCGTCAGTGAGCACGAGACGCTGCGCGGGGGCGTTCAGGCCCTGTGCGCGGTGGCTCCCGAAGTGGTGGCCTACGCGTGCACATCCGGCAGCTTCGTCGGCGGAGCCGCCGGTGAGCTGTCCATGACCGCGGCCATGGAAGAGGCCGGCGAGATCCCCTCGCTGACCACTTCCGGTGCGCTGCTCGCCGCGCTCCGGGAGATCGGGGCGATGCGTGTGGCCGTCGTCACCCCGTACACGAAGTCGGTCACCGACTCGCTGGAGGACTTCCTCGGCGAGGCCGGCATCGCGGTCACCGGCCGCAGCTATCTCGGGCTGACCGGGGAGATCTGGCGCGTGCCCTACCGCGACGTCGTGGACATGGCGCGCGACGCCGTCGCCGGTGACGCTCCCGACGCCCTCTTCATCAGCTGTACCAACCTGCCGACGTACGACGTCATCCCGCAGCTCGAGGCGGAGCTGCGCATGCCGGTGCTCTCCGCGAACCAGGTCACGGTCTGGGACGCGCTCCGCCGCATCGGAAAGGAAGCGGTGGGCCCGTACCAGGCGCTGCTCGACCCGGTGGCGAGGCGCGGCCCCGCGGCGATGACACCTTCGCCGACGCTGCCGGTCAGCAGGCCTGAGGCGCCGGCAGAGTCGGTCGTCGAGTTCGTCGAGTTCGTCGAGCCGGCCGCCGAGCCGACGGTCCTCCCGGTCGAGCCGGAGGCGGCGCTGGCGAGCGCGGGCACCGACAGCGGCGATCCCCTCGAGGGATACGACCCCGGCCTCGCCTCCGGCTACACGGACGAATGGGGCGGCGGCAACCAGCCGCCGGTGTGACCTCCGGCCGTGTGAGATGAGACACCCCGCCGCAGGGCGGGGTGCACCCAAGAAGAACGGGCGCCGGACAAGGAGTCCGGCGCCCATCCGTGCCCGCGGTCCCCGGTCGTACGTCCGTGTACGAGCTCGCACGCGTCCGTACGACCGGGAAGGTGCGTCACACTCGGCAGCACTCCCCCAGCTAACGCTGGGAGGTGCCCCCGCCCGGCTAACGCTGGGAGGTGCCCCGACATGCGGGACGAGGCAGTCCGTACGCGGGAGTCCGTATGCGGATCAGCCACCAGAACCCCCGGACCGGCCACGCACATCACCGGTGCCGGGCATCCGATCATCCAGCGACGCTTCAGGAGGAGCAGATGGCGAACGCGGCAGCGCAGTCGCAGGCGGTGGGATTCCTCTACCCGGGCTTCTCGGCCGAGGACGACTACCCGCGGCTCGAGCGAATCCTCTCGGACGCCGGCACCGACGTCCGGCTGCCGCTTGTCCACACCGACATCGGCGAGGACGCGCACCGCGCCGACGCCCTGCTGGAGATGGGCTCGGCGAAGCGGCTCGCCGCGAAGATCGAAGAGGTCAAGCAGCACGACATCGAGGCCGTCGTCTGGGCGTGCACCAGCGCCAGCTTCGTCTTCGGCTGGGACGGCGCGCACGACCAGGTGCGCGAGCTGTCCGCCACCGCCGGGCTGCCCGCCTCCAGCACCTCCTTCGCGTTCGCCCACGCCGTACGGGCCCTGGGCGCGGAGCGCGTCGCCATCGCCGCGACCTACCCGGAGGACGTCGGCGAGCTCTTCACCGCGTTCCTGAAGGCGGCGGGCACCGAGGTCGTCGCCATGCGCGGCAGCGGCATCATCACCGCCGCGGAGGTCGGCACCTGGGGCCAGGAAGAGGTGCTGGCGCTCGCCCGCGGCGGCGACCACCCGGAGGCACAGGCCGTGCTGCTCCCCGACACCGCGCTGCACACCGCGGCGTGGATCGAGGACATCGAGGACGCGCTGGGCAAGCCGGTCCTCACCGCGAACCAGGTCACGGCCTGGGAGGGCCTGCGGCTGCTGGACCTCTCGGTGCGCTGCCCGGCGCTGGGCACGCTCTTCACGTCCTGAGGCGCACGACCCGGGTCGCGGCGCAGGAGCCGGAGGCCCGGGGAAGAGATGAGTGCCGCCCGCCGTTGACCACAGCTGGACGTACGTATCACCAGCGAGCGGAGGGCGGCACCCGTGCACGAGGGCAACGCCACAGGCAGCGCGGCAGGCACCGGCACCGGGTCCGGCAGCGGCGACGGCATACGCGGCGAGGCGAGGGGCACGGCCCCCGTACCGCTGTCGGTCCTGGACCTCGTGAACGTCGGAACAGGATTCACCTCCGGCGACGCGCTGCGAGCCACCGTCGAGACCGCGCGTCTCGCCGAACGGCGCGGCTTCACGCGGTACTGGGTCGCCGAGCATCACTCCATGCCCGGTGTCGCCAGCTCCTCGCCGGCCGTGATCCTCTCCCATCTCGCAGCCCGCACCGACCGCATCCGGCTCGGTTCGGGCGGCGTGATGCTGCCCAACCACGCGCCGCTCGTCATCGCCGAGCAGTTCGGCACGCTGGAGGCGCTCGCCCCGGGCCGCATCGACCTCGGCCTCGGACGTGCCCCCGGCACCGACGGTGCGACGGCCGCGGCGCTGCGCCGCACGGACGCCCTACAGGAGGGCGCGGACGAATTCCCGCAGCAGCTCGCGGAGTTGATCCGCTTCCTCGACGACGGCTTCCCCGAGGGACACCGCTACTCACGCATCCACGCCGTGCCCGGGCCGGTGCAGGGCGAGGTGACGCGTCCGCCGGTCTGGCTCCTGGGGTCGTCCGGATTCAGCGCCGAACTGGCCGGCCGGCTGGGGCTGCCGTTCGCTTTCGCGCACCACTTCTCGGCCCGCAACACCCTGCCCGCGCTGGACCTCTACCACGAGACCTTCACACCTTCGGCCGTGCTGGACGAGCCGTACGCGCTCATCGGCGCCGCCGCCCTGGCGGCGGACGACGAAGCCGAAGCCCGCCGGCAGGTGCTCACCGGCGCCCTTGCCATGTTGCGGCTGCGGACGGGCAGGCCCGGCCTCGTACCGTCACCGGAGGAGGCCGAGGCGTACGACTTCGGTGCGGCGGAGCGTGACTTCGTGGAGAGCTGGCTGGCCAACGTCACGTACGGCACGCCCGACGCCGTACGCGAAGGGCTCGACGCCCTCGTCAAGCGCACCGGTGCCGACGAGTTGATGCTCACGGCCAACGTGCACACGCCCTCGGCACGGGTCCGCTCCTACGAACTCGTCGCTGACGCCTACGAATTGCCCTGACATCCGGCGCCGCTCCGGGCGGCCTCGGAGTCACCGTCGCCGCGACGGGACGCAAGGACCAGAGCCGGGCAAAACAGCCCGCCGTGCGCCGAGCCTGCGGCGCTCAGCGGAGCAGTGCCGAGATGCAGTGGGCCGGCATGGGCTTGGCGTAGTGCCAGCCCTGGCCCGTGTCGCAGCCGATGCGGCGGAGCCGGTCCGACTGTGAGGGGTTCTCGACGCACTCGGCGGTCACCGTCAGGCCGAGCTGGTGCGCGAGCCGTACCAGCGCCGTGACGATCGTCTCGTCCGCCGGATTGGGATGCCGTGCCGCGCGGAAGCCCCGTACGAAGCTGCCGTCCAGCTTCAGCACACGCACCGGGAGCCGGCTGAGGTACGCCAGGTTCGAATAGCCGGTGCCGAAGTCGTCGATCGCGATGCGTACGCCCATCTCGCTCAGGGCGTGGAGGGCCTGCAGGGGACGTCCCGCGGAGCCCATCACCGCGGACTCCGTCAGTTCCAACTGGAGCAGGCCCGAAGGCAGTCCGGTCTCCTCCAGCACGCGGCGCACGTCCGCGACGAGGTCGGAGTCCCACACCTGCCGCACGGCCACGTTCACGCTGACGTATGCCGGCGGGCCCGGGTGGGCGAGCATCCACTTTCTCGCCTGGCGGCACGATTCCTCAAGGACCCAGCGGCCCAGCGGTACGACGGCGCCGTTCTCCTCGGCGAGACCGATGAAACGGTTCGGTCCGAGCTTGCCGAACTGCGGATGCTGCCAGCGCACCAGCGCCTCGACGCCCACCAGCCGGTCGTCGTCGAGGCCGACGATCGGCTGGTAGTCCAGTACGAATTCGCGCCGCTCGACCGCGCCGCGCAGCGCGGACGAGAGTGCCTGACGGGTCATCCGGTGGGCGTTGCGCTCGGGGTCGAAGAGCGTCCAGCGCGCCTTTCCGTCGGCCTTCGCCCAGTACAGCGTCGTGTCGGCGTCCTGCATGAGCTGCGTCGGGTCGGTGCCTTCCGCCTCGCGTTCCACGACGCCGATGCTGGCGGAGACGGTGAGCCGCTGGCCGCCCAGGTCGAAGGGCTGCTGAAGGGCCTTCAGGGTGGCCTTGGCCAGGGTGGTCAGCTGTTCCGTGCCGGTCGAGCCGTCCACGAGCAGCGCGAACTCGTCGCCGCCCAGCCGTGCCGCGAGGTGCCGCTGACCGCCGTCCTCCGCGCACTGGATGAGGCGCCGGGCGACCGCGTCGAGCAGTTCGTCCCCGACCCGGTGCCCCATGGTGTCGTTGACGGCCTTGAACCCGTCGAGGTCGAGATAGCAGATGCCGACGCGGCCGGTCGCCGTGTCGGAGAGAGCCGTCGCCAGACGCTCGAAGAAGAGGGTGCGGTTGGGAAGGCGCGTGACCGGATCGTGCATCTGGAGATGGCGGAGCCGGTCGCGCAGCTCGCGCTGTTCGGTGACGTCGGCCACCGACAGCAGCGTCTCGCCGTCGTGCTCGGTGGGCATGAGCGAGATCTCCGCCCAGAAGGTGTGCCCGTCCGGGTTCTTCAGGCGCCGCGTGCAGTTCACACCGGACGTCTCCCAGGTGGTGGCCCGGCGCGGGACGGCGTCGCCGGGGGCCGTGCCCGGAGCGACCGGATGCGGCCGTGCGGCCACGCCGAGCCCGTTGCGGATCATGCTTCCGTCCAGCCCGAGCGAGGGGAGGTCGGTGAGGGAGGTGGAGACGAGCGAATCCGGCGCGGCGCCCAGCAGTGTGCCGAGGGCGTCGTTGGCACTGACCACCCTGCCGTCGCTGTCGACGATGGCCATCGCGAGGCGCGCGGCGTTGAACGCGGCCCGGAAGTCGCTCTCCCGTTTCCGGGCCCGCCACTCCGCCCGGCCGTGCCATCCACCCCGGGTGCGGCCACGCTGCGTGATTTTCTGCGGTGAAGTCCCGGTGCTCTCGCCGGAGTTCCTGCCCGGTCCTTCGATGGGTCCGTTCACCAATCGCTCCCGCCGGGGGGCTCGTCGCGTGCGAATCAGCCGGGCGGTCGGCCCGAGATGCTGTGTGGCGATCCGCGCTGGAAATGTGCCGATCATAGGGGTTCGGGCGTGAGCGGAGCCAGCAACCACGGCGTCCCACCGGGGCGTTGGTGCGCGTGGGACGTAAGTGTGAACGCGAGGGTGACCGTTCCGGCAGGAGTGCGAGAACGGGGTCGTCCGCGTAAGGCAGCGCATCACACACAGTAGTCATATTGCCGCTCACGCGCATGGTCTAACGGAACAGGACTTAGCGGGCATTACGGGCAACGGTTGAAGGGTCCTTACTCCCGTCCCAGTGAGGTCCACACGTGGCGCGTTCGACCAAGCACGGCTCCCGGAGACCTTCCTCCGTGATGTCCGGATGGCGCCGCGCAGCAGCGGTCCTCGTGGCACTCACCGCCTTCGTCGGCATGGGCCTCTTCGCCGGGCCGATCACCGCCGTCGCCGTCGCCGCACCCTGCGCCCTGCCGCGGACCGGCGCCCACCACTCCCTGGGGGTGGACAGCTGGGACCCGGCCTATCCGCGGCCCCGGCACCGCATAGACGCCGCCATGCTCTTCCTGTCCTTCCCCGACTCCCGGCCGCAGACCACGCCGCGGGAGCTGACCGCCGACCACTTCCCCGCCACGTCCGACTTCTACAGACGCGCCTCCTACGGCAAGTTCCGGCTCCACACCACCCCCGGCAAGCGCTGGATCCGGATGCCCTCCAGCTCCCGCTCGTACGGGATAAGGCGTGACTGGAACGAGCGGCAGCGCACGGACTACCTGCGGGACGCCGTCGCCGCGGCGGACCCGAGCGTCGACTTCAGCCGGTACGACCTGGTCTACCTCGTGGCCGACCCGGATGCGCAGGGTGTCGACTCGGACGCGACGAAGGTCGTGAACTTCGAGACCCCCATCGAGGCCGACGGCACCGAGCTGCGACGGCTCGTCACCGTCTTCGAGCAGAGCCCCCCCGACCGTCACGTCCTGGCACACGAGACCGGCCATGCCTTCGACCTGCCGGATCTCTACCAGCGTCCGGCCTCCAACCTGGCCGACTGGGACACCTACGTGGGGGACTGGGACCTCATGGGAAGCCAGTTCGGGCTCGCCCCCGACCTCTTCGCCTGGGAGAAGTGGAAGCTCGGCTGGCTCGCCCGGCGCAACGTCAGCTGCGTACCGTCCGGGGCCGGAGCCAGCACGCACAACCTGCGCTCTCTCGGCGCCACCCCGCTGGGCAGTCGCGGGGACCGGAGGCTGGCCGTCGTACGCACGGGCCGGTACGAGGCGCTGGCGATAGAGGCCCGCGACTCCGAGGGCAACGACCGGGGGCTGTGCGCCGAGGGCGTGCTCCTGTACTGGGTGCGCAGCGACCGCGCCTCGACGTACGGACCCGTGAAGGTCGTGGACGGGCACCCCGGCACCCATGGTTGCTCCGACGGCTCGGTCTATCCGTCCCTCGCGGACGCGCCGCTGGGCAAGGGCGAGAGCTACACGACCGAGCGCGGCGGCGGGGTGCGGGTGGAGGTCGCCGGACGCACGGCGGACGGCGGCTGGCGGGTGAAGGTGACCCGCAAGGACGGGGCGTAGGGGAGTGTGAGCCACGCCGGGAACCGCCGGCTCTGAAGGGCGATGAGGCGGGAATGTTCTTCGTCCTCGCCGAATACTCTTTGTCCTCGCCCTGGCAACGGGGGTGCGGGTGGCGAAGCCCCCGCTCCGCGAGGCGCGGACGAGCAAAAACGACGAGGGCGAAGCCGTTCGCGCTTTCCGCGAACGCCTTCGCCCTCGTCGTCGTGCGCCGCCAGGGACTCGAACCCCGGACCCGCTGATTAAGAGTCAGCTGCTCTAACCAACTGAGCTAGCGGCGCCTGGTGACGTCGTAGACCCTAGCATCACGGTCCGCTGTTCCGGAAATCGGTTCTTCGACGCTCGCGAGGCTCCGACCTGCGCGTACGGGCCTCTGGAGGCGCGTGGCGGTGCGGTCCGGGCGGGGGCGGACGCAGGCGCGCAGCAGGACTTCCGGGCCGGGCAGCCAGGGGTGGCGGACGTCGGGTGCGACCAGCCAGCGGGACTGGCCGGCCTTCCACTCGTGAGCACCCAGAGGTGTGTGCCCGTCCTCATGCTCGGGCTGATGTGTGCTGGGGGCACCGCCCAGCGGTAGCTGGGGGAACAGGGCGGGGATGGTCACGGAGTCGCCGGAGCCCAGGCAGAGCAGCGAGGGGAACGTTTCCGCAGGGGATCCGCCCGCCCATCGGCCCGCCGTGCGCCACTCTCCCCAGCTGAGCAGGGCCGGCAGCCGCTGAGCCGTACCCGGGGCGGCGAAGAGGAGGAGGCGGCCACGGTGGACGGCCACCGGTCCGCTTCCGGGGCCGCTGGACCACAGCCGCTCGAGGATCAGCCGCCCGGTCAGCGGCGCCGTGCTCACCACGTCGAAGGCCGTGCCGCTCGGGAGGACGCTCGGGGAGTCGGGCCGGTGCAGCCACAGGGCGTGGACGCTGGCGGGAAGCGTGCAGGCGGAGGCGAGCCACTCGGCCCCGGCCTGTGTGACGCGGGAAGTGCCCGGCGTGGCGGTGCAGGTTCCTCGCGTCGTGCTGTGCGGCGCCGGGTCGGAGGCGAGCTCGAAGATGTCGGGGATGCCGACGGGGTGGGGGTGCGGGGGAGCGGTGGTTCCCCGCTGCCAGTCACTCATGAGGAACAGATGTACCGGACATGAGGTTCTGTTTTTGAACTTTGAATAGAAATCGGACAAGTGGGGGCGGTGTGCAGTATCGTGCACGCCCTGCATATGCCCGATGACTTGGCGCTGTCACCGCTGCGGAATGCAAGCCGCTTTCCGGACGTCCTCGCGCCCCCGCGCCCCGCCGGAAACCTGTCGCGGCGTCCGCGCACTACTGGGGTCCGCGGTCCTCGAGGAGCTCCCGGCCGAACTCGATCATCTTCCGCGCGTAGTCCTCCGACCAGTCGCCGCGTTCCGCCACGGCGGCGTCGGAGAGACGGTCGAAGCGTTTGGGGTCGGCGAGCTGCGCCGCCGCCATCGCCTGGAACTCCACGGCGCGGTCGGCCGCGGCACGGAACGCCAGGGCCAGCTCGGTCGAGCGCTCCAGCAGCTCACGCGGGTCCGTGATCGTGTCCAGGTCGAAGAACTGCTCGGAGTCCTCCTTGCTGTCCGAGGGCTCGAAGAGCAGCGGTGCGGGTCGGCGGAAGCGCGGAGTGCCGCCGCGCGGGTCCGGAGCCGAATGCGGCTCGGGCATGTGCCTACCTCCATGTGTCGTGGCCGCGACCATTGTCCCGCGTCGGCGGCCCGCTGTGCAGGTCGGCGGCCGCACGGCTCCGGAGCACGGGCGCCGCGCGGGCTCCGGCGCACGCGCGGCTCGCCGGGGCTCACTCCCGCCAGGGCACGGTGTGGGCCGACAGATGCGCGAGCACGGCGTGGTTGGCCTCCCAGCCGTCGGGAAACTTCACGGAGACCCCGAGCTGGACGGGCTCGGTGCCGGGGTGATCGTCGAGCAGTTCCGGGACGCCTGCCCGGCAGACGACGACGCACGCGTGCCGGTGCCGTGAGGTCAGCACGCACAGCCGGCCGGTCTCCAGGTGGAACGCCGTGGCGTCGGGGCGGCCGGAGAGCGGATGGAGCACCACCGTCACGTCGAACTCCCGTCCCTGCAGCCGGTTCGCCGTGTCGACGGTGACGTCCTTGGCGCGCAGCTCTGCCGGCAGCCCGAGCCCGGCCAGCGCGGACCGCACCGCCGCGGCCTGGTCGCGATGCGCCGTACCGACCGCGATCCGGTCGGCGGTGAGCGGGACCGGCCCCGGTGAGCGTTCGTCGGAGCTGCTGCCGTCGCGGGTGAGCAGGCGGCCGACGACCTGGGCCACCGCGGCGACGGCCTCCGGGTCCGTGCGCGGCGTCAGCCGTGCGGGCAGTTCCAACAGGCCCCAGCCCGATCCGGCCGCCTCGTCGATCACCCTGTCCGCCGCGCTGCCGCCCGCCGGCGTCCCGAAGACGAGACGCCTGTCGCCGGGCCCGCTGCCGCTGCGGAAGGGCGTGTACGGATAGAAGGCGCCCGAGACCAGCGGCGCGGCCGAGGCGGGCAGCCGCCACGAGACCGGCAGCCGGTGCTGCGGCAGGTCGGGATTGTGGGACAGCAGGGTGGTCACCGCGCTGGCCGACGGATCGTGCGTTAGGCCCGCCCACTGCTCGGCGCCGACCTGGCTGAACGGGTCGAGCTGACCCGGATCGCCGACGAACAGAGCCCTCTCGAAGAGCCCGGCCACGGCCAGCAGGGCGTCGGAGCGCATCTGGTACGCCTCGTCCACGATCGCGTGGGCCCACGGCTCTTCGCCCTCGCCCCGCTTCACCCAGGCCCACTTCGCGGCGGTGGACAGGACGACGGGCAGCGCGGCGAGATCGGCGATCTTCGCCGAGGTGACGACGTTCGGATGCTCGTCCAGCGCGGGATCGTACGGGCGGGCCTCGCTGCTGTGCAGCCGTCCCACGGGGAGCTCCGGGTCGGCGGTGGCCAGCCGGCCGGTGAGGTCGTCGACCTGGGCGTTGGTCTGCGCGATCACGATCAACGGCCGCCCGGCCGCGGCGAGTTCACGCGCGGCACGTACGACGAGCGTCGACTTCCCGGCACCGGGCGGCGAGTCAACGACGACGCCCCGGTGGGAGCCGCGCAGGGTGTCGTGGAGGATCGCCGCGGTGGCGAGGGACGCGGCTTCGCCGGGCGCCGTCCCACCGGAGGCCGTCGCCCCTGGTGCCGACGGGTGAGGGGGCGCGCTCACAGCAGGTCCTCACTGGTGACGGGGTCGGGTTCGGGGAGCTGCGGCTGCGGTGCTGCGGCGCCGGTCGATGCCGCAGCACCGGCCGGCCCCGCCGAGACGGGTTCGGCGGGCGGCCCGCCGTGCGTCCACGGTGTGTCCTCCACCTCGGGCAGCCCGGGGCCGCCGCGCGGCGCGTGCTCGAAGAGCGTCCAGCACAGCTGCTCGCCCTTCTCCGGCACGGTGCCGGGAGCAGGCTCCTTGCTGCGCCCCATGCCTCCGGTCAGCCGCAGCGTCACCAGCCCGGGCTCGTGGTCGTCGTGCCGTACGAACTCGGCGCTCTGCTGCGCGCCTTCGTCCAGCGCGCGGTGTGCCTTGACGCCGTCGCCGAGATGCGGACGGTCCTGCGTTCGCAGCGTGACCAGGGGACGCGGCATGGCCCGCTTGCCTTCCGAGTACGCCATCTCCACCGAGATGACCTCGCCCGCGAACGCCTCGCCGGAGAACCGCCGTTCGGCCATGACGAGAGGGTCGTCGAGCGCCTCCTGCGCCTCCAGCCGGGCCTGTTCGCGTTCGCGCTGTGCGAGCTTGGCGGCGGCGGTCACGGCGTCGTCGCGCCGCGGCTGCGGTGGTTCCCCGCCGCGCACGCGGTCGCGGTGTGCGGTGTAGGACCAGCGGTCGCGCTTGAAGCGCTCCGCCACGTGCTCGCCCTCCGGCAGCGTCCGCAGCAGATCGATGCCACGCCAGACCGCGTCCCACGCGGGACGCAGCTGGGAGGCGATCAGCTCACGCACCTCGCCCTCCGCGCCGGGGACGCCCGCGTCGAAGCGGTCGATCGCGGGTGACAGCAGCCTGTTGTCGAACGCGGGGTCGGTGGCCGGTCCGGCGGGCGGACACAGCAACTGCCCCGACGCGTCCCGCTGAACCTCCGCCCGGAGCGCCGCCTCGCCGCCCTTCAGACCGTCCGGCGGGTCGATCCACGCCAGCAGCGCACCCAGGTGCTGGTCCTCCAACGCGCTCTGGCCGGTGGCCCAGTGGCGCGCCAGCAGCTCGGTCATGGACACCAGCAGTGAGGAGCCGGGGACGCGGGCGCGTTCGCCGTACAGAGTGAGCCAGCGGCCGAGCAGCGGCACACGCGGAGGAACGAGGTACTGAGCCTGGGCCTGCTGATGCTGGTCCTGCTGCGAGTCGGGCGGGAGGCCGGCGTGCCCTGCCTCCGCGTCCTCCTCGGCGGTGCGCCGGAAGCGCATGGAGCGGCCCAGCAGCCGCACGAAGTCGGCGCCGGGGCCGTTGGGTACGACCAACTGCGGTGCGTCCGCACACAGTTCCACCTGGACCGGCACCTTCTTGCCCGTCTCCGGGTCCGTCTCCTTGCGTTCCTCCCACTCGATGTCGTCCTGCGCCGACTCCACGTGCGGCAGCACGGCGCCGGCGAGGCCGGCCAGGAAGGCGAAGCGGAGATCGCGGTCGCGGGGCTGCGGTACGACGAGCAGTTCCGGGGCCTCGCGGTCGGTGCCGACCATGGCTCCCAATGGCGCTCCCGCCTCGCCCGCCGTGGTCAACGGAACCAGGACCAGGGGCCGTTCCGCCAGGTGCCGGTGGCGCACGGTCGTCCTGGGCTGTGCCCGTCCGGCCGCGGCGGCCTCCATGCGGGCGAGCGCGGACATCAACGACACGGTGGCTCCCCTCAGTTGCGGCGTCCGGCAGCGCTGGTCAAGGCGGCGTTCAGCACGGTGCGCCTCCCAGTGCCTCGGCGCGCAGCCGCGCCGCACGGCGCAACGCGGCCGCCGCGGGCTCCTCCGCGAACGTACCGCCTTCGGCGCGGGCTCCGGGGGCGGAGCCAGGGCCGATTCCGGCATCGGCTCCGCCGAGATCGCCTCCCTCGGGCGGCTGTTCGCCGGCTGCCGCGAGTACGGCGTCGATCGTCGTGAACCCGCCCAGCTCACCTCGCACCGACCGGCCCAGCGACTCCACCGCACCGGCCGCACGCGCGCGGTCACGGCAGTGGAACGCCAGCTCGCACGTGGAGAGGCATTCGGGGGCGTATGCCGCGGCCACCGATTCGACGGCGGCGGTCAGTTCGGGCACGGGCCGGGAAGGGTCGAAGACCGTGCCGTCGGGAAGCGCGACGGCGATCTCCTCGAGCCGGGTGAGACGGGTCAGTTGGCGCCGCGTGCTGGCGACCTGCTTGCGGATGTCCACGCCGTGCGCCGTGGGGAGGTTGGAGAAATCCTTCGGGCACACCAGCAAGGCGTGCTCGCGAACCGCTCCCGCCACGCCGGGCTCCCCGAGGGCGAGTGCGTAGACCGCGGCCTGGCGGGCGGCGGCTCCGACCTTCGCGGCATCCGCCGAACCGTCCAGGATCGGGAAGGACTTGATCTCGACGACCGTGCGGCTGCCGTCCGGGTGGACGGCGATCGCGTCCGGTTCCAGATAGGCCGTCGAACCTGCGACCTCGAGCGCCAGCATCGGGTGGAAGAGCACGGCCCAACCACCGTCGGCGTCGTCCATGGCCTCGCCGGTCTCCCCTGCCCGCGGCCGCTCAAGTGCCAGGCGGGTACGGGCAGTACGGCCCGCCGGGCCGTCCGCGGACAGGTCGGGGAGGGCGACCGCGCCCGGCTCGGGCGGCGTCTCGCCAGTACTTTCACACAGCAGCCGTATGAGCTCCGCGCCACCGTCCGACGTGACCCTCGCCTCGAAGGAGTTGCCGCGGGCGAAGGCGAACTGGGACTGGCCGAAGGGCGCGGGCGCCCCCAACGCGCGGGCCACAGCGGCCTTGTCGACGCCCGCACCGTCCAGCAGTGCGCGCCGTCGGCAGCCGGGGTTCGCGGCGAGGGCGGCCAGGGCGCGGGCGTCCATCGGACGCGGCGGGACGTCGGGGCCGCCGCGCAGCTCGGCGAGACGCCGTCGCAGCGCGCCGGCGCTGCCGGCTGAGTCGGTCATCGGCGTACCCTCGCGGAAGACTGCATCACCTGCGGAAGTGTGGCATCCGGAACCGACAGACGCCGCAGCGGCGCCCGCGCGCCTGTCCCGCTCCGCGGAGACGGTAGGGGCGAACATGGGGCGAGAACGGCAGAGATGACCGGATGCGGGGCAGTGGCAGTCAGCAGGCAGACAGCTGCCGGACGACGGCAGCCGCGTGCCACGGTCATGGTCTGCCACCCCTCCGACGGCTGAAGAGGTTCTCCATGGCAGCGCGCATCCTGCTCGTACGGCACGGCCGGACAGAGTGGTCCACGACCGGACAGCACACCAGCCGCACCGACGTCCCGCTGCTCGAATCGGGCCGCGACGACGCCCGGCTCCTGGGCGAACGGCTCAAGAGCGAGCCGTGGAACGGCCTCCCCGGAGCCGAGGTGCGCACCAGCCCCCTCTCCCGCGCCCGCGAGACGTGCGACATCGCCGGCTTCGGCGACCGTGCCACCGAGTGGGACGCACTGCGGGAGTGGGACTATGGCGCGTACGAAGGACTCACGACGAAGCAGATCCGCGAGGACACGGGCACCGACTGGTACATCTGGCGCGACGGCGTCGTCGACGGCGAGACCATGCGTGAGGTCGCCGCACGTGTCGACGGCATCGTCGAGTGGGCCCGGTCGGCGGACCGCGATGTGCTCGTCTTCGCGCACGGCCACATCCTGCGTGTGCTGGGGGCGCGCTGGCTCGGGCAGGAGACCCCGTTCGGGGGATGCCTGTCCCTCTCGCCGGCCTCCTTCTCGGTACTCGGCTGGGCCTACGGGAAGCCGGCGATCAGCCGCTGGAACGACACCGGACATCTGGACTGAGCGGTGCCCGGCCCCTTGAGGGAGCACGCGCGCCGGTTCTTTCCGTGACCTGCCGCTGCTGACAGGCCCGGTCAGAGTCCCTGTCAGGCTCTGCCGGGCCCTGCCGTCAGGCTCTGTCCGGGGCTGTCAGGCCGTTCGCGGCCGGGGCACGGCGCGGCGCTGCTGCGTGAGGAACGCGTCGACGGTGCTGTCCCCCGCGTACGGGCTCAGCCTGTGGGCCGCCGTGCCGAGCATCGCGCGGATGCGTGAGGACTGCACGGGCCCCAGCAGCGCGAGCGCCTTCGTGCCCGCGTCGGCGGCCTCCTCCGGTCGGTTCAACGCGGCCAGGTCGCCCGCCAGTTCGGCCGTGAACAGGGCCCTGTTGCGCAGGAAGTGCGGGTCCTGCAGAGCCACGGCGCGTCGGGCGTGCGCGGCCGCACGCTCCCAGTCGTGCAGCGCCGACCAGCACTGCGCCTCCAGGCCCGCCAGTTCGGCCTCGCCGAAGAAGCTCATCCATGCCGGGTCGGGGTCGGAAGGGCCGCACTCGAAGAGTGTCTGCGCCCTGCTCAGCGCCTCCTGGCAGGCGGTGCGGTCGCCGAGCCCGGCCCAGCCGCCCGCCTCGCGCATGTTGAGCAGCGACAACAGCCGTGCCGACCCCAGGTGTTTGGCCGCCTGCTGCCCGGCCTGCGCCGCCCGTACGGCCTCGCGTGGGCGTCCGGCGTCGCGGGCGAGGAAGGCCGTGTTGCAGAAGGCGTGGGCCTCCAGCGCCGGGTCGCCGGCGACGCGGGCGGTGGCGAGCGCCTCGGCGTAGTGCGAGCGGGCGTCGCCGAAGCGCTCGGAGTCGTGGGCCAGCCAGCCCACGGAGATGGCGAGTTCACCCGCACCGTTGTGCAGGCGGTCCGTGACGGACTGGCGGCTGGGGGTCCCTGAGTCGAGGAGTTCGTACGCACTGCGCAGCGAGTCGCCGGCGCGCTGGTAGAGGGCATCGGCGCCGTGCCGGTCGTCCAGCAGACGGATCCGCCGTACCGCGTGTTCCAGCGCCTCCGCCTCGGCCTCGCCGACGCGCCGGTGGGCGTGTGCGGACGCGGTGCGGCCGTCCGCTGTCGTGGCCACGGCGCCCAGCGGCGGCATGGCGGTCAGGGCGGCTGCCGGGCCGCCGATCATGAACGCGCGACGTAGCACGTCGCTCTCCTCGTGAATCTCGGAACAGTCTGAACAGATGGTGCAGGTCAGCGAGTTGAGGCCGGGTGCCGTCAAGGCGGCCGGGTCGTCCCCGGGCGAACCGGTGGCACTGCTGGGGCTGTTGGGGTCAATGAGGTTTATGTGATTACTGAGAATGCTGGGGCCGCTGTGATGACCGATGAGCGTACGGGATTCCGGGTGACGCGGCGTCAGGTATGTCGGCGATTTGTCACCTCCGTAAGCCTGTTGCGGGGAGCGGGCCGTGCGGCCCCGTACGGCCTCACGGGCGGAGAAGCCCATGTCGGTGAGCGTGCGACCTGGGAACATGTGCAGGAAGACCCGCTCGTAGGCGTAGTTGGGGCAGCGGATCTCGCCGGCCTCCACCCGTCCGATGTAGCGCGCGTCGCAGGCGACATGCTCACCGATCTCGCGTGCGGCGCGGCGCACGGCGGCGGCGAACTCGGCAGGCGACCGCGCGCCGCGCAGCTGCCGGAAAGCGGTGTTGGGCGCGCGGTGCGGACCCTGCGACGCGGAAGAGGACGACGCCATGGCCGGACGGTACCGGCTGTGACAGGTTCGGCACGCTGAGTTCCGCTACAAAACGGATATCTCACCCATCATCTGCCATGAAGTGCCATCCTTTGTGGCGTGGTCTGCCGTAGCCGTTGACGGTCCCGGGCGTTGAACTCTGCATGACCATTGCCGAGGAGCTCGGAGGAGGCGTCGCTATGGACACCGGTTTGGGAGTCCGCACCGTCTCCGGTGGTGTGCCCTGCGACCTGGTGACCGTCCCCGCCCGTCAGGGCCTGGAGGCCGTGGACATTCTGCGGCTGCGGGACGGACTGGGCCCGGTTCTGCTCTGCGACGGGGACGCCCTCGGCTTCCTCGTACCGCCGGGCACCGCCGCCTGCTGGGATCTGCCGGGCAGCGCCTGCACCCAGACGCCGGGGCGGCCCCGAACGGTCGCACAGGAACCTCCACTTGCCGGAACCGGCTGGCTGGTTCCCCCGGAGTACGCGTTCGGAGTGGCCACCGACGCGTCGCTGCTGCGGGCGGCGCTGGGGGAGGCCGCCCGCACCATCGAGGCCGCCGACCGCTGTCAGTGAGCGGCGGCCCGTGCTGAGCCGCGGCCCGTGCTGAGCCGCTGCCCGTACTGAGCTGCGACCGTACTGAGCTGCGCTGACGCTCTGCGGCGATACTGGACGTGTGGCCAAGGGCGGACAGCGGCGGAGCGGCGGCGCGAAGAGCGACCGCGGAAGAGGTGGCGGCAGCGCCGGAAGCGGCGCGGGTGCCGGTGGCACCCGCGGCAGAGGCCGCCGGGCGCGGGAGACCCTGACCGCGCGGGTCGGGGGCGGCGCCGCCGAACTCGTTCCGGACCCCGAACGTGCGCATGGCTGGTCGCTGTTGCTGGAGGGCGCACCGCAGTCCTACGTCGACCTCGGTGACCCCACCCACCTCGACTTCGAGTACCAGCGCCGGCTGGGCCACGTCATCGACCTCGCCGCGCCGCCCGGACGCCCGCTGCAGGTGCTGCACCTCGGAGGGGGCGCCCTCACCCTCGCCCGCTACGTCGCGGCCACCCGGCCGCGGTCCACGCAGCAGGTCGTCGAGAGCGACACCGCACTGATCGAGTGGGTTCGCACCGAGCTGCCTCTGGAGCGAGGATGGCGCATACGGATACGTGGCGGGGACGCCCGCGAGGTACTGACCAAGCTCCCTCAGCGCTGGGCGGACCTCGTCATCGCCGACGTCTTCGCCGGCGCACGCACCCCCGCGCATCTCACGAGCACCGAATTCCTGCACGAGGCGCGGCGCGTACTGCGTGCGGACGGGATGTACGCCGCGAACATCGCGGACGGGCCGGGAGGGGGTGATGGCGATGGTGCGGTGCCGGGGCGCACGCGCCGCCCGCTGGAGCACTTGCGTTCCCAGATCGCCACCGTGCGCGAGGTGTTCACCTGCGCGGCTCTCGCAGCCGATCCCTCGGTGCTGCGCGGGAGGCGCTTCGGCAACGCCGTACTCCTCGCCGCCGACCGGGAGTTGCCCGTCGCGGCGCTGACGCGGCGCTCAGCGGGTGACCCGCATGCCGGACGTGTGCAGTCAGGAGACGCCCTGGCCCTGTTCGCCGGCGGCGCCGCACCGGTCACGGACGCCACGGCGACGCCCTCGCCCGTACCGCCGGACGACGTCTTCCGCTGACGTACATACGCAGACTGCCGATCGCTGACGGGCCGAAGCGGTCGTCCCTCGGCCGCGCGCGGGCTCAGCCGTTGTCGTAGGACTCGATGCGCGGTGGCCCGCCGTCCCAGCGGCAGAAGATCGAGGAGGACTGCCCGTCCTTGGTGAAGGTCACCCGGATCCAGGTGGTGTCCTTCCAAACCTGCGTGTCCCAGCCGTCGTTGGGGGTCGCCGAGACGAACGTCGCGTAGTCCTCACGCATGTCGAATACGGCCCGGCCGCCCGCGACGCTGGCGCCCTCCACCCTTCCCGAGTACGCGGGGGCCGGCTCGGACGATTCGGACGGCGGCCTGGTCGTGCGCCCGCCGCCCGGCGCGGACTCGGACGGGCTCGGCCGCTGCGTCTCCGGTGGTTGCGGCCTGGACTTCGAAGGGGACGGCGTCGGCTCGGGCTGCTGCGGGGAAGGCGATCCGGGACCGGTCGTCGACGACGAACCGTCCGCGATGGGCAGCGACCGCGGCGGCTCGTACTCCGTTCCGGCCAGGACCGTGTGTACCCCGAACCAGGACAGAGTCACTGCAGCGCTCGTGGCCAGTGCCCACGCTGCGGCGTGCACAAGTGCTCGTCGTCCCATCCCTGTCACCTTAGCCGCAACCTGCTCACTGCCGTTTCGGTATGGACTAATGTGCGCGCATGGCCCGTGTGCTCGTGGTCGAGGACGACCAGTTCGTACGTTCCGCCCTCATCCGACACCTCAAGGACGCCTCGCACGTGGTGCGCAGCGTCGGCACGGCGCTGGAGGCACTTCGCGAAGTCGCCCAGTACGGATTCGACGTCGTGATCCTGGACTTGGGCCTCCCGGACCTGGACGGCGCAGAGGCGCTGAAGATGCTGCGCGGCATCACGGACGTACCGGTGATCATCGCCACCGCGCGCGACAACGAGAACGAGATCGTCAGGCTGCTCAACGACGGAGCGGACGACTACCTGGTCAAACCCTTCTCCGTGGAGCACCTCTCGGCCCGCATGGCCGCTGTGCTGCGCCGCTCGCGAGGCGGCACGAACGGGGGAGGAGGCCAGGGCACGGTCAGGGAGCGGGTGCTGAAGGTGGGCGGCCTCGCCATAGACCCCCTGCGGCGGCAGGCGGAGCTCGACGGGGCGCTGCTGGACCTGACCCGGCGGGAGTTCGACCTGCTGACCTTCCTCGCCGGCAGACCGGGCGTGGTCGTGCCGCGCAAGGAACTGCTGGCCGAGGTGTGGCAGCAGGCATACGGGGACGACCAGACCATCGACGTCCATCTCTCGTGGCTGCGCCGCAAGTTGGGCGAGACGGCCGCCCGGCCCCGCTATCTGCACACCATCCGCGGCGTCGGCGTGAAGCTGGAGGCGCCGCAGCAGGCGCGGCCGTGAGAAAGGACATACGGGCATGAGATGGGCACTGGTGAAGGTGTGTCTCGCCGTGACAGTCATGGTGGTGATCGCCTTCGCTGTGCCCTTGGGGCTCGTGGTGAAGGAGACCGCGCGGGACCGGGCGTTCTCCAACGCGGAGCGGCAGGCGGCAACGGTCGGTCCCGTCCTGGCGATCACGACGGACCGGCAGCAACTGGAGAAGGCCGTGGTCAGCACGGAGGCCGGTGGTGAAGGCCGCCTCGCCGTGCATGTGCCGCAGGCCCCGGAGTCCTCGTCCTCCAGGAAGGCGGGGTCCGCGGAGGCCTCGGCCAGGGCCGGTTCGCAGGGCGCCGTCGAGGTGGGCCGGCAGCGCGCGACGAAGGAGCAGCTGGAGACCGCCCGGCGCCAGGGCCGCGCCTCCACGGTCAGGGTGGAGGGCGGCTACACGCTGCTGCGGCCCACGGCCGTGGCCAGCGGCGAGTTCGCCGTCGTCGAGGTCTTCATCCCGAACGACGAGGTGACTCACAACGTCACGACGTCCTGGCTCATCCTCGCGGGTGTCGGCATCGCACTGATCCTCGGTTCGGTGGCGGTCGCCGACCGGCTCGGGACGCTGATGGTCCGGCCGGCGGGGCGCCTGGCCGCCGCGGCGCACTCCCTGGGCGAAGGCAAGCTGGGCGTGCGGGTGCCGGAGGACGGGCCGAGCGAACTGCGTTCCGCCGCCGTCGCGTTCAACGCCATGGCGGACCAGGTCGTACAACTCCTCGCCAACGAACGGGAATTGGCGGCCGACCTCTCCCACCGGCTGCGCACACCGCTGACGGTGCTGCGCCTCAACGCGGCCTCGCTCGGCGACGGTGACGCGGCCGAACACACCCGTGAGGCCGTCGCCAAGCTGGAGAGCGAGGTCGACCACATCATCAGCACCGCACGCGAACAGCGCGAGCAGCGGGCCCAGACGACCGGCACCATGGAGGCTTCGGCCTGCGACGCGGCGGAAGTGATACGCGAGCGTATGTCGTTCTGGTCGGCACTCGCCGAGGACGAGGGCCGCGAGGCGCGGCTGGCCGGCGTCGACCGTCCTGTCCGTGTGCCCGTCGCCCGGGGTGAACTCGCCGCGGCGCTCGACGCGATGCTCGGCAACGTCTTCCGGCACACGCCCGAGGGCACGGCGTTCTCCGTGGACGTCCACCACGGCGGGACCGCGAGCAACTCGGTGATCGTGCTCGTCTCCGACGCCGGTCCCGGCATAGCCGACCCGGACGCGGCGCTCCGGCGTGGCCACGGCGACGGCAGGCCCGGCTCCACCGGGCTCGGGCTGGACATCGTGCGGAGGGTCGCGGAGTCCACGGGCGGCGACGTGCGCATCGGCCCGTCCGTGCTCGGCGGCACCGAGATACGGGTCTGGCTGACGCTGGACGGCGGCGAGGCGGAGCACCGCCGGCGCGGTCGCCGCCGTTCGGACCGTGTGCGCCGCTCCCGTCTGCCGCTGCGCCGCGCCTGACGCGCGCTGCGTGCGTATGTCCGGTACCGATGCGGCCCTGCGTGGCTGACGGCTCCGGCGGACGGGGGTTCCCGCTGGCGCGGTTGGTTGCCCAACCGGCCTGGGCGGACGGGCGGTTCGGCCCGTGCGACGGGCTCGGCGCCATTGTGCGTCGCCGCCATGTGCATCGCTGTGCCGTACGCGCCTCGCTACCCGCCCCTGGTCCCTGTCGGCGTCGGTACGCGGGACGCGCCGATCGCTGCACGACGCCGATCCGCGTGAGGGACCCGGAACGGTGTGCACCGGGGGAGACGGTCGCCCCGCCGGCCCGAGGCGGCGACGCGACCCGCGCGCACCCACCTGAACCTGCACGTTCGCGCGACTCGCACCCACCTCGTCCGCACCCGGGCGGACCCGCCCGGAGGGCGCTCCGTACGCAGGGATTCCCGCCCCCGTGAGGGGCTTCGGCCCTTCCATAACCGGACCATTGCCCTCCCTTAAGCGCGGCCTAAGTATTTCAACTCCCGTCCGTAACAAGGGAATTGTCCGACTCGGCCCCGCTAGTTTGCTACTGGTCCGCACCATCACCCCCACCCTGATGAGGCATCCCCACGATGACGAACAACCCTGCGGCACAGCCCTCTCGGAGCAGCCGGAAAGTGAAGCTCGGCGTGGCCGTCGCCGCCGCGGCGGCCGTCGCCGGATCGGCCTTCGCGTTCGCCGGGAACGCGAGCGCCGGTGAGGAGGACCAGGACGGCGGGAGCAAGGCGAAGCCCGCGGCGGCCGGCGGTTTCGCGCCGTACGTCGACACCTCGCTCCAGCCCTCCTTCGACCTCCTCAAGAGCTCCGAAAAGACCGGCGTGAAGGAGTTCAACCTGGCCTTCATCACGTCCGGCGGCGGCTGCACCCCCAAGTGGGGCGGAACCGAGGACCTCGGTTCCAACGCCGTGGCGAAGCAGATCGAGGAGTTCCGTGCCAAGGGCGGAGACGTGCGGGTCTCCTTCGGCGGCGCTGCCGGTTCCGAACTGGGCCTCGCCTGCAACTCCGCCGGTGAACTGGCCGAAGCGTACGGCAAGGTCATCGAGGCGTTCGCCCTGAAGAAGGCCGATTTCGACATCGAGGGATCTGCCCTCCCCAACACCGAGGCCAACACGCGCCGTGCCCAGGCGATCGCCCAACTCCAGAAGAAGCACAAGGACTTGGACGTCTCCTTCACCCTGCCGGTGCTTCCCGAGGGGCTGACGCAGGACGGCACCGGACTGCTCGAGAACGCCAAGAAGAACGGCGTGAAGGTCTCGGCCGTCAACATCATGGCCATGGACTACGGGCCGGCCTACGACGGAGACATGGGCAAGTACGCCATCGACGCCGCGACGGCCACGCAGAAGCAGGTCAAGTCGGCGCTGGGCATCGATGACGACGCCAAGGCGTGGAAGACCGTCGCCGTCACGCCGATGATCGGCGTCAACGACGTCACCGTCGAGATCTTCAAGACGGACGACGCGGCCGAGGTGAAGAAGTTCGCCGACAAGAAGAACCTGGGCTGGCTGTCGATGTGGTCGGCCACCAGGGACAAGGAGTGCCCCGGAGGCCCCAAGGACCAGGCGGACCCGACCTGTTCGAGCATCGAGCAGGGCCCTGACGCCTTCGCCGAGGCCTTCACCGGCTGACGTCCGACACGCGCCGGCCGCCCGGCGGCCGGCCCCCGGATCAGAGTGGGGCGCAGCGCCTTCCCCCCCCCACACCCCGTTGCGCCCCACTCTTTCTTTCTCCCGGCTCCGTCAGCGAGCCGGCCAGACGGCCAGGCGGCCCCGGCCGGGCCAGAGGCACGTCCCCGCTGTCACACCTGACCTCACCCCAGAGGGTGACGGAGAGTCGAGATCGTCACCCCTCCGGACAACTCCCGCGTGCGGGCGCCCAGCGGGTGACTTTTGCTGCCAGGTATGACACCTGAGACGCGGCGAGAGTCAGGCATCGTCAGGAGGATATTGACCGGCGGGCTCGCAGCAGCCGTATCCATATGCGGCTTCGCCGGTTCGGCGTCGGTGAACAGCCGGCCCCACAATCTGGCACCGGCGTCCGACGGCGCCGGGCACGGACAGGCCCCGGGACACGAGCGACATGCGCACAGCACGCCGGCGTTCTCCTACTCACGTCCCATAACGAAGGCCGCCCGTATATCCGAACGGTGGGGAGTTCCCGGAGGGTGGGCGGCCGGCCATCACACAGGCATCGACTTCGCCGCCCCCATAGGCACCCCCGTGCGGTCCGTCGGCACCGGCAGGGTGGAACTCGCCGGGGAGGCAGGCGCGTACGGCACAGCCGTGATCGTTCATATGAAGGACGGGAAGCACGTCCTCTACGCACACCTCTCGAAGACCACCGTCCGGTCGGGGCGCGTCGTCCGCGCGAACTCCGTGGTCGGTGAATCGGGCAACACCGGCCGCTCGACCGGCCCCCATCTGCACTTCGAAGTACGCAAGGAACGGGGTTACGGCACCGAAGTCGACCCCGTCACCTACCTGGCCCGGCACGGAGTCCGCATCGCGTAGACCGCGAGGCATCCCGCCGGGCCAGCATGAGGCCCTCACCGGAGAGGCGTCCCGGTGAGGGCCTTGCCATGCCTCGACCGCACACAGGCGTCAGCGGCGGCCGCCGTTGGCCGTGGCGGTCCGCGCGACCGTGGACAGCAGGGTGCCGATGACGACACCGATCACGAGATAGACGCCGGCCGTGCCTGCCTTCGCCTCCCAGCTCGCGTCGGAGGTGAACGGCAGCAGCATCACGGCCGCGGTCCCCAGCGCGATGATCCAGCCGAGGAAGCGCCCCGGCTGCGGCGTCGCGAGCACCAGCAGATGCAGCACGGCGGTGGCCGCCAGCGCGGCGAGTGCGGAGCCCAGCGCGAGCTGCCCCGTGGAGGTCAGCTCCATCGTGCCTTCCTGCTCGGGCGCGAAGACGGGGATGTCCAGGACGCCACGTACGAGCAGCAGCGCGACCGCCGCCGCGAGTGCGGCCACCAGCGCCACGACGACACCGCCCGCCCACAGGCGCGCGAAGCTGACGTGCCCCCGGCCGCCGGGCGGACGGTCGTGGTCGAAGCCGTTCGTCCCCTTCTCGGGCACGTACGTCCCGGAACTGCGGTACGGGTCGGGGTAGCGGGCGGCAGGGGTGTAGTAGCCCCTGGTCGGGTCGAAGGTCTCGAACGGGCCGTCCTGGTCGTGGGAACCCTGCGGGTCGGCCCCCGGGTCCTGGCCTCCACGGCCGGACTGCCCTGATTCCCCGTCCCCACGGCGCCGACCGTGCGGGCTGTGAGGGTCCTGAGGGCCGTTCGGGTCTTGTGGACCTGCCATAGGTATCGAGTCCTCTCCCTGGGCCACCCCGGACCGCCGTCCGTTCCCACCAGGCTCGGTCCGCCCCGCGGCCGCCGCATCCCCAGCGGTCGCACGGCTCACCCACGCGGCCGTACGGCGCCGGTCCGGCCGTCCCGAACGACCGCCCGGCGCAGGGCCGTCGGCGCCGACGGCGAAGCACAAGGCTTCCCACGGCGCACGAAAAAGACCCCCACCCGGTTTCCCAGGTGAGGGCCTTGATCAAAGAGGGTGAATGACGGGACTTGAACCCGCGACATCCTGGACCACAACCAGGTGCTCTACCACCTGAGCTACATCCACCACGACCGGCGCGCTTCCGACCGGCCGAGAAAGAGTGTACAGGGTCGGCCGGGGTGCACGCGCACGGGTTCCTGCGGGGCCGACGGGCCTGCGCGGCCTCGAGCCGCCCCTGCCGCCGACGTGCCGCCGGCCTCAGGCGGCGGGCGGCACCACGTGCTTGGCCGCGATCTTCTTCGCGCCGTCCGCGTCGGGTCCGGGCGCGGGTACGAAGACCGCCTCCCGGTAGTAGCGCAGCTCCGCGATGGACTCGCGGATGTCCGCGAGGGCGCGGTGGTTGCCGTTCTTCGGCGGGCTGTTGAAGTACGCGCGCGGGTACCAGCGGCGTGCCAGCTCCTTTATCGAGGACACGTCCACGATGCGGTAGTGGAGGTGGGCCTCCAGTTCGGCCATGTCGCGCGCGAGGAAGCCGCGGTCGGTGGCCACCGAGTTGCCGCACAGCGGCGCCCTGCCCGCGTCGGGCGCGTACTTCCGCACGTACTCCAGGACCTGCGCCTCGGCGTCGGCCAGGGTCGTGCCGTCGTCGAGTTCGTCGAGCAGGCCCGACGCGGTGTGCATCTCACGCACGATCTCCGGCATCGAGGCCAGTGCCCGTGCCGGAGGACGGATCACGACGTCCACGCCCTCCCCGAGTACGTTCAGCTCGGAGTCGGTGACCAGAGCGGCCACCTCCACGAGCGCGTCGTCGGACAGCGAGAGGCCCGTCATCTCGCAGTCGATCCACACCATGCGGTCATTCATGCGCTTCACCCTACGTCCACACTGTCAGCCGCGGCCCCGCTGTCCCGGCACTCTGGGGGCCCAGGCATCCGATTCGGGTTTGCCGGGCTCCGAGCCCTCCTGGCGGGACTCGCGGTGGACGCGGGAGGCGTCACGCAGGTCGCGTGAGGCGTAAGGGCCGGCCGAGTGCAGCATTCCGTGATGGCCGCCGTTGCCCACGCCGCCGGAAACCGTCGCGTCGCTATGGTGCATCGCGGAGCCGCGTCCGCCTCCCTCAGCGCCGCCCGTGCCCCCGTCGTCGTCCCCGTGACCATTGCCCCCGTTGGCGCCCTCCGGCCGCCGGATGCGGTAGGCCGCCCGGTAGGCGGCCGGCGACGAGCCGAGCTGCCGCCGGAAGTGGCCGCGCAGCGCGACGGGGGAGCGGAAGCCGCAGCGCCCGGCGACCTCGTCGACCGAGTAGTCGGAGGTCTCCAGCAGCCGCTGCGCCTGGAGTACGCGCTGGGTGATCAGCCACTGCAGCGGTGCGCTGCCCGTCAGGGAGCGGAAGCGCCGGTCGAAGGTCCTCCGCGACATGTACGCACGGGCGGCCAGCGTCTCCACGTCGAACTGCTCGTGAAGGTGCTCCAGCGCCCACGCGACGACCTCGGCGAGCGGGTCCGCGCCCATTTCCTCGGGTAAAGACCTGTCCAGATGGCGTGAATGGGCTCCGCCCTCGGTGCCGCTGCCGCGTCGGGGAGGCACCACGAGGCGGCGGGCGAGGGCGCCGGCCGCTTCGGTCCCGTGGTCGGTGCGTACGACGTGCAGGCACAGGTCGATACCGGCTGCGGTGCCGGCGGAGGTGAGGATGTCGCCGTCGTCGACGAACAGCTCGCGCGGGTCGACGTGGACGGACGGGTAGCGCTTGGCGAGCGTCGGCGCGTACATCCAGTGCGTCGTGGCGGGGCGCCCGTCCAGCAGCCCCGCGGCGGCGAGCACGAAGGCCCCGGTGCACAGCCCGACCAGGCGCGCACCTTCCTCGTGCGCCCTGCGCAGGGCGTCCAGAGCCGCGGCCGGCGGCGGCTGGGTGATCGACCGCCAGGCCGGGACGACGACGGTGCCCGCTCGGGACAGTGCGTCCAGCCCGTAGGGAGCGCTCAGTTGGAGCCCGCCGGTCGTACGCAGCGGCCCGTCCTCCCCCGCACACACCAGAAGCCGATAGCGGGGGACCCCGGCGTCCTGGCGGTCGATGCCGAAGACGGAGAGCGGTATGGAGCTCTCGAAGATGGGACCTCCGCTGAACAGCAGTACCGACACGATCTCTCGGCGCCGCCGTGCGGCCAGCTTGCGGGTCGTCGCCGGGCCGTTCGTCGAGTCCTGATGGCTCTTTGGAACGCTCACCGGAAGTCAGCCCCCCTCAATCGTCGCGTCCTCTCGGTCCTGCACGTTTCCCCCGCGGCGAAAGCCAAGATCGAATCTACTGTGTCGGACGTGGCCGGTGGGACAAGTTCGACACTCGACGCTATGTCGACATGGCAACTTGGCGTGAAGCATTCGATCACGAAGCGTTCCATTCGGTGACGCCACTGGGAAGTGCGCATGCCGTCCCTGCCCCGCCGCCGTATGAGCCACACGTGCCCGTCGGTCCTTTCCTCGCAGGTGGCGAGGGGTGGTGAAGTTGCCGTCTCAACTGCCGTGACCAGGAACAAATTTGGCCGAAAAACACGGGGGACGCACGTGGGATTCGGACACACCTCAAACCTACGCCCCCGTGAACCGGCGTACGCCGGTGTGAATTCGGCCGCTACGGCTGACCCGGGGTTCCCCAGTACCGTCCGCCCCTGTGCAGTCCCGTACCGGTGCGGCTGTGACGGCCACGGTGAGGGCCCGGTCCGCCGCTGGTGAAACGGCCGGGGCCCCGCTGCGCGTGCGCGTACCCGGAGAGGCGCAGAAGCACCCCGCACGCGACCGTGACGACGGTGAGCCCGGCGGCCACGCCCAGGGCCGTGGGGAGCGGAACGTCGCAGGTCAGCAGCGTCAGCGGGACCAGCGCACAGCTGAACGCGCCCCAGCGGACGAGCCCGGCGGCAGCGGCGGAGGCGCGGGCCGCGGACTCCGCCTCGGGGTCGTGCTCGTCGTCGTTCTGGTACGCGCGGAAATCGAATCGGAGCGCTGTGGACGGAAGTCGGCGGTTTCCGCCTTGTCGGTGAGTCTGAGTGGGCACGCAGGGATAACGCGGAGTGCGCCGGGGTGTAACTCAACGTGTCCGGATGCTTGTTGTGCGTAAGGGGCGGGACGGGGCGTTGCGTGACGCTGCTCCCTCAGGCATGCTCCGGGGTCAGCCAGTCGCGGCCGGTGCCTCCCAGCGCCCCTGGGCAAGGGGGGAGTCTGGTCGTACCCTTACGGGTAAGAGGCTGGAGAGGGGCCTTGGGGCGAACCTTTGGCCGGATCTTTCCGGGTGCTCAGCGCCCCTCGGCATCCCCGTCCCCGTACGGAAGCTCACAGTCAACCGCCGCTCCCTCCGCACAGAGGACTCCTTTCGCCGAGACACAGATGGCCGGACACGAGATCCCCGAACCAGCGGACCGCAAGCAGGTCGCAGATCACAGTGCGACCGATGAAGCGGTGGAAGAAGCACGCCACTCGTGCGACCCCGCCTTCCAGCACGGCGTCGTGGTGGGCTTCGACGGGTCCATGTCCAGTGAACGTGCCCTGGCTTATGCGATCGGGATGGCCTACAGGTCCGGCTCGGGCCTGATCATCGTCCACGTGGCCAACAGGCTGCCGACGACGGTCTGGGCGGGGTGCGAGCCGCCCGTCTTCGTGGATGTGCCGGACCATCGCACGGAGGTGCTCGGCCTCGAACTCGCTTGTGCGGAGCACCTGTCGGAGGTTCCGTGGATCCTCGTCGAGCGGGGCGGCGACATCTGCCACGAACTCGAAGAGGTCGGGCACGAGTACGAGGCCGACGCCATCGTCGTCGGTTCGACGCACGGTCTCGCGGGGCGGATCTTCGGCTCGGTGGCCGGGCGGCTGGCTCGGCGGGCCGAACGTCCCGTCGTGGTGATTCCGTAACGGCTTCTCTGCCTGTGGGTGCCCAATCGTCCCCTGTGCGGCGCGAGTTCATTTTTTGTCCGGCGCTGAATCTTCTCAACTCGGGATGTGGATTGTGCGCTTGTGAGGGGCATATAGGGGGCACGAGTCACTGCACACATGAACAGCGTGCTGTCGCACGGGAGGTGACGGTCCCGTGGGACGGCAACCTGCCGGCGTTATGGGCGACGCCGGCAAGGGGAGGCGGAATCCCGCGTGGTTGGTGGCCCGCGCGGGATTCCGCCCACCGCTGTCGTGTGTGTGCGCCGCCGCTACTCGACGGTGACGGACTTCGCCAGGTTGCGGGGCTTGTCGATGTCACGGCCGAGCGCCAATGCCGTGTGGTAGGCGAGCAGTTGCAGCGGAATACCCATCAGCACCGGGTCCAGCTCGACCTCGTTGCGCGGCACGACGATCGTGTGGTCCGCCTTCTCCTGCTCCTGGTGCGCCACCGCGAGGATCTTGCCGCTGCGGGCCTTGATCTCCTCCAGCGTCGCCCGGTTCTTGTCGAGCAGTTCGTCGTTCGGGAGGATCGCCACCGTCGGCACGGCGGGTTCGATCAGCGCGAGCGGCCCGTGCTTGAGCTCGGAGGCCGGGTAGGCCTCGGCGTGGATGTACGAGACCTCCTTCAGCTTCAGGGACGCCTCGCGGGCGACGGGGTAGCCCCGCACGCGGCCGACGAACATCATGCTCTTCGCATGTGCGTAGTCCTCCGCGAGCTTCTTGATGTCGTCCTCCGTGCGCATGATCTCGTCGATCTGCCCGGGGAGGCGCCGCAGTCCGGCGATGATCCGCTTCCCGTCGGCCACCGACAGGTCGCGGATGCGGCCGAGGTGCAGGGCGAGCAGCGCGAACGCGACCGCGGTGTTGGTGAAGCACTTGGTGGACACGACGCAGACCTCGGGCCCCGCGTGCACGTACACCCCGCCGTCCGTCTCGCGCGCGATCGCGGAGCCGACGACGTTGACCACGCCCAGCACGCGTGCGCCCTTGCGCTTGAGCTCCTGCACGGCGGCGAGGGTGTCGTAGGTCTCGCCGGACTGGCTGACCGCGATGTAGAGGGTGTCCGGGTCGACGACCGCGTTGCGGTAGCGGAACTCGCTGGCGGGCTCCGCGTCGGCGGGTACGCGCGCCAGCTCCTCGATCATCTGGGCGCCGATCATGCCCGCGTGGTAGGCGGAGCCGCAGCCGAGGATCTTCACGCGGCGCATGCTCCGGGCCTCGCGGGCGTCGAGATTGAGGCCCCCGAGGTGGACCGTCGCGAAGCGCTCGTCGATGCGGCCGCGCAGCACCCGGTCGACCGCGTCGGCCTGCTCGGCGATCTCCTTGTGCATGTAGGTGTCGTGGCCGCCCATGTCGTAGGACTCGGCGGCCCACTCCACCGTCTCGGGCGAGGTCGAGGTGCGGGAGCCCTCGGTGGTGTACGTGCGGTAGTCGTCGGCCTTGATCGTGGCCATCTCGCCGTCGTCCAGGGTGACGACCTGGCGGGTGTGGGAGACGAGCGCGGCGACGTCGGAGGCGACGAACATCTCGTGCTCGCCGATGCCCAGCACGACGGGCGAGCCGTTGCGTGCCACCACGATGCGGTCGGGGAAGTCGGCGTGCAGCACGGCGATCCCGTAGGTGCCCTCGACCATGCGCAGTGCTTCCTGGACCTTGGCCTCGAGGCGTTCGGCCTGTGCGCGGGCGATGAGGTGGCAGAGGACCTCGGTGTCGGTCTCGGAGACGAACGTGATGCCGTCGGCGGTGAGTTTGGCGCGCAGTTCAGAGGCGTTGTCGATGATGCCGTTGTGGACGACGGCGACCTTCTCGTCCGCGTCGAGGTGCGGGTGGGCGTTGACGTCGTTGGGGGCGCCGTGCGTGGCCCAGCGGGTGTGTGCGATGCCGGTGGTGCCTGCGAAGCGGGTCGGTACGCGCTCCTCCAGGTCCCGGACGCGGCCCTTGGTCTTGGCCGTCTTCAGGCCCGAGTTCTTGCCCGTGCCGCTGCTGTGGATGGCGATGCCGGCGGAGTCGTATCCCCGGTACTCCAGCCGCTGCAGGCCCTCCAGCAGGAGCGGGGCAACTTCGCGTTGGCCGATATATCCCACGATTCCGCACATATTGGCTGTTGCCTCTCCCTCGTCGGTTTCCACTTGGTGGTGGGCTGGTCGTCGTGTTGTCGTGTGCCGGGCTTCGGTCGCCGGTCGCGTCCGTCAGTCGCGGGCCGTCATCCGTGTGCGGCGACAGCCGCCGTCGTGCGTCATCCGTAGACGATGCGGCGCAGTTGCCGCAGCGAGAGATCCGGGGGTGCCACCGCGCGGTGCGGCAGCTCGGACGAGATGCGGGCGAAGATCTGCGTGTTGTTCTGTCCTCGGGACTGCAGCTCGCGGTGGCGTCGGCGTACGAACTCCTCGGTCGACTCGTCGAAGTACGCAAGGACGTCCATGACGATCCGGGCCGCCTCACCGCGGTGGAGCGGTGTCGTGCGGACCAGATGGTCGATGAGGTCGTCGTGGACCGGCGTACGCACTTCCAGCACCCTTTGATATTGCGGGCTCGGCGCGATGAACGCAAGAAACCTGCCCGATATCGGGCACGTGTCGCTCTGAATAACTGTGTGTGATGCACACCCCACACCTCGCGGAGCCTGCCCGGTGTCACGGAGCGCGTCACGAAGCGCCGCAGCTGAGGGGGTGCGGAAGGGCCGCGAGCGGCTGACGGCGAGTGGTCTACACCTTGACCCGGCGTGAGCGGCGCGATACACGTGTGTCCGTTCGTCTGCTCCACGCTCAAGCCATGGCCACGCAGTGACGCTGCGTGCGCCCCCATGCACGACGCCCACCGAAGGGACCGCTCGTGAGACGAATCCGGCCGCTGCTGCTGTGCGCCGCTCTCCTCGCAACCGTCCTTCCCGCATCCCTCACCACCCCCGCCGCGGCCGCCGACGACGACTCAGGACGTCAGGCGCGGCAGCCCACACCGCTGAACCAGGTGGTGCCGGCGCCGGAATCGGTACAGGAGGGCGGCGGGCCCTTCACCGTCACGGAGCGGACCGTGATCCGCGTGACCGGCTCCTCCGGCGAGGCCCGCCGCGTCGGGGAGCAACTCGCCGCGCTGCTGCGGCCGTCCACCGGATACCGACTGCCCGTCACGGCGCGGCCCGGCAGCGACGGCATCCAACTGCGCCTCGGCGGCGGGAAGTCGGGCAAGTCCGAACTGGGCGCGGAGGGTTACCGGCTTCAGGTCTCACCGCGGGCGGCCGTGATGTCAGCGCCCACCGGTGCGGGCCTCTTCCACGGCATGCAGACACTGCGTCAACTGCTGCCCCCGCAGATCGAGTCGCGCACAGAGCAGCCCGGCCCGTGGCAGGTGGCCGGCGGGACCGTCACCGACAAGCCGCGCTACGCCTACCGCGGCGCGATGCTCGACGTCTCCCGGCACTTCTTCAGTGTCGACGAGGTCAAGCGCTACGTCGACCAGCTGGCCATGTACAAGATCAACAAGCTGCATCTGCATCTCTCCGACGACCAGGGGTGGCGCATCGCCATCGACTCCTGGCCGCGGCTGGCGACCTACGGCGGCGGGACCGAGGTGGGCGGCGGCCCCGGCGGCTTCTACACCAAGGCCGACTACCGGGAGATCCTGCGGTACGCCGGCGAGCACGAGATGACCGTCGTGCCCGAGATCGACATGCCCGGGCACACCAACGCGGCGCTCGCCTCGTATGCCGAACTCAACTGCGACGGCGTCGCGCCGCCCCGCTACACCGGCACCGAGGTCGGCTTCAGCTCGCTGTGCGTGCCGCTCGATGTGACGTACGACTTCGTCGACGACGTGGTGCGTGAGCTGGCCGCGATGACTCCCGGCCGGTATCTCCACATCGGCGGGGACGAGGCGCACTCGACCAGCCACGAGGACTACGTCGCCTTCATGGAGCGGGCGCAGAAGATCGTCGCGAAGTACGGGAAGACCGTGATCGGCTGGCACCAGCTCACCGGTGCGAAGCCCGCCAAGGGTGCTGTGGCGCAGTACTGGGGGACGAGCGGCGCGGCCGACGAGCCCGAGGTGGTGGAGGCCGCGAAGAAGGGGACGCAGCTGATCCTCTCCCCGGCCAACCGCGCCTACCTCGACATGCAGTACAACAAGGACACTCCGCTGGGGCTGCACTGGGCCGGCTACGTGGAGGCGGAGCAGTCCTACGACTGGGAGCCCGGCAGCTACATCCAGGGCGCGCCCGCAGACGCCGTGATGGGAGTCGAAGCGCCGCTGTGGTCGGAGACGCTGGAGAAGAGCGAGCACATCGAGTTCATGGCCTTCCCGCGTCTTCCGGGGATCGCGGAGCTGGGCTGGTCGCCCGCCTCGGCGCTCGACTGGGACGACTACCGAATGCGGCTCGCACAACAAGGGCCGCGCTGGGAGCAGTTGGGCATGGAGTACTGGCGTTCGCCGCAGGTGCCCTGGCCCGCCGAGGGGGACTGACCGGGGGCGGGTGCCCCTGGCCCCTTACCGGTTTGCTGACAGAGGCCCGTCCCCTCTCCCTGGTGCGAGAGGGGACGGGCCTCGTCTGTACGTCCGCTCGCGGCGTGCCCTGCGGTTCGGGCATCCGGCCTCACCCGCCTGTGGCCGGCGGCTCCGGCCGGCCGTCCCGCCGGGCCGGCCGACTGCCCCACACCATCAGGCAGTCGGCGCCGTGCCGCGACTATCCGACGCCGAGCTCCCTGGCCACCAGCATGCGCTGGACCTCGCTGGTGCCCTCGCCGATCTCCAGGATCTTCGAGTCGCGCCACATCCGGGCCACCGGGTACTCGTTCATGAAGCCGTAGCCGCCGTGGATCTGCGTGGCCTCGCGGGCGTTGGTGACGGCGATCTCGGAGGAGTACAGCTTCGCCAGCGCCGCCTGCTTCTTGAACGGCTCGCCGAGAATCAGGCGGGACGCGGCGTCGCGCCAGGAGATCCGCGCCGTGTGCGCCCGCATCTCCATGTCGGCCAGCTTGAACTGGATGGCCTGGTTGGCGCCGATCGGCTTGCCGAAGGCGTGCCGGCTGTTGGCGTACGCGACGGATTCGTCGACGCAGCCCTGCGCGAGGCCCGTGGCCAGTGCGGAGATCGCGATGCGGCCCTCGTCGAGGATCCGCAGGAACTGGGCGTAGCCGCGGCCCTCTTCACCGACCAGGTTCGCTGCCGGGACGCGCACGTCGGAGAAGGAGAGTTCGCGGGTGTCCGACGCGTTCCAGCCGACCTTCGAGTACGGGGCGGCGACCGTGAAACCGGGGGTGCCGGAGGGCACGATGAAGCTCGAAATGAGGGGAGCGCCGTCGTCCTTGCGGCCGGTGACGGCGGTGACGGTGACCAGACCGGTGATGTCCGTACCGGAGTTGGTGATGAAGCTCTTCGTGCCGTTGATCACCCACTCGTCCCCGTCGCGCTCGGCGGTGGTGCGCGTACCGCCCGCGTCGGAGCCGAAGTCCGGTTCGGTCAGGCCGAAGGCGCCCATGATCTCGCCGGAGCACAGACGCGGCAGCCACTCGCGCTTCTGCTCCTCGGTGCCGAAGCGGAAGATGGGCATCGCGCCGAGGGAGACGGCTGCCTCCAGGGTGATGGCCACCGAGGAGTCGACTCTGGCCAGCTCCTCCAGGGCAAGGCAGAGCGCGAGATAGTCGCCGCCCATGCCGCCGTACTCCTCGGGGAAGGGCAGCCCGAACAGGCCCATCTCGCCCATCTGGCGCACGATCTCGTACGGGAACTCGTGCCGCTCGTAGAACTCACCGATCTTCGGGGCGACAACCTTCTGCGCGAACTCCTCGACGGTGCGGCGGAGTTCCTCGTGCTCGGAGGAGAGGCGGTGGTCGAGAGACATGGTCACTGCTCCTTGTGGGAGTTCGGGTGGGAGCCGGCACCGGTGTCCGCGCCGGTGAGCGCTCGCACGGTGCGTGAGGGGCTGGGGCGGCCCAGCCGGTCCGCCATCCAGCCGCTCGTGGCCGTCAGACGGGCGAGATCGACCCCGGTCTCGATGCCCAGGCCCTGCAGCATCCAGACGAGATCCTCGGTGGCGAGATTGCCGGTGGCGCTCTTGGCGTAGGGGCAGCCGCCGAGGCCGCCCGCGGAGGCGTCGACGGTGGTCACCCCGTGCCGCAGCGCGGTGAGCGTGTTGGACAGCGCCTGGCCGTAGGTGTCGTGGAAGTGGACCGCGATCCGGGCCGCGGGCACTCCGGCGGCGGTCAACTCGCCGACCAGCGCTGTGACATGACCCGGTGTGGCGACGCCGATGGTGTCGCCCAGGCTCAGCTCGTCACAGCCCATGTCGAGGAGCGCACGGCAGACCTTGACCACCTGAGCGGGCGGGACGGGGCCCTCCCACGGGTCGCCGAAGCACATGGAGACATAGCCGCGGACCCACTGATCCTCTGCCTTGGCCCGCGTGACCACCGGCTCGAACATCGCCAGGGATTCGTCCAGGGACCGGTTGAGGTTGGCCCTGGCGAAGGACTCGGTGGCGCTCGCGAACACGGCGATGTGCCGGCAGCCGTGGGCGACGGCGCGGTCCAGGCCGCGTGCGTTGGGTACCAGGACCGGCAGCCGGACGTCCCCCGGGAGGTCCGCGAGCAGCGGCATCAGCTCTTCGGCGTCGGCGAGTTGGGGGACCCACTTGGGGTGCACGAAGCTCGTCGCCTCGATGGTCTCCAGTCCGGCCTCGCGCAGCCGGTGGATGAACTCGGACTTCACCTCGACGGGGACCGTCGCCTGCTCGTTCTGCAAGCCGTCCCGCGGTCCCACCTCGTGGATCCGCACCCGCGGTGGAAGCCCGTCGTCGCCGAAACGCATGGGAAGGCCCTCGATCACGCCTCTGCCTCCTTCTCCTCGGCGCCGTCCGCCGCGGGATGCGGCTCCACGACGGCGAGCACCTGATCCATGGCCACGGTGCTTCCCGCCGTGACGTCCAGCTCGGTGACCGTGCCGTCGTAGGGGGCGGTGATGACGTGCTCCATCTTCATCGCCTCCACGACGAGCAGGCTCTGTCCCGCGGTGACCTTGTCGCCGGCGGCGGCCTTGACCACCGTGACCGTGCCGGGCATGGGTGCCGTCAGGGCGTCGGCGCCGTGAGCTCCCGCACCGCCGCGGAGGGCGGCCGCCACCGGGTCGTGGTCCTGTACGTGCCAGCTGTCTCCGTCCCGGCCCAGCCAGTGGCCCGACCCGGAGGGGACGTGGGCCAGTTGGAAGGTGATCCCGCCCCACTCGACGAGCAGCCCGTGTGTTCCGGCGCCTTCGCGCAGCCGGGCCGCGCGGGCCTCGCCGTCACCGACACGGACCTGCACGTCGTCGGGACTGCTCGCGGGGGAGTGGCCCCCGACGCGGACGACAACCGGGTCGTGCCCGGGCACCTTCAAGTGGTGCACGGTCCAGGCCGGTTCACCGCCGAGGCGCCACCCCGAGGGCATCGAGAACGGGTCGGTCCATCCCGACGCTGCTTCTCGTGGCTCGAGCGCCGCCTGGCGCAGCAACGCGGCCGCTGCGTAGACCTCTTCGGGAATGTGCCGCGGCACCAGCGAGGCCGCGGCGCGGTCCACCAGACCGGTGTCGAGAGCGCCCGCGGCCACGTCGGGGTGCCCCAGCAGCCGTCGAAGGAAGCCCGTGTTGGTCTCCACGCCGAGCACCGTCGTCTCGGCGAGCGCGGCGCGCAGCCTGCGCAGCGCGGTGGGCCGGTCCGGACCGTGGGCGATGACCTTGGCCAGCATCGGGTCGTACGTCGTGCCCACCTCGGTGCCGGGCAGCAGCCCCGAGTCCGTGCGTACGCCCAGGCCTTCCGCCTCCCGGAGCAGCAGCACCGTGCCCGCCGAGGGCAGGAAATCCACCCTGCCGCCGTCCGGACCGGAGGCGCTGCCGGCTCCGCCCGGGGCGGCCTGGACGAGGGCCGTCTCGGCGCAGATGCGCGCCTCGACCGCGTGGCCACTGAGGCCGATGCCGGCCTGGCCGAAGGGCAGTTGCTCTCCTGCCGCGACCCGCAGCTGCCACTCGACCAGGTCCACGCCCGTGATCATTTCCGTCACGGGATGCTCGACCTGGAGACGGGTGTTCATCTCCATGAAGTAGTACGGACGCGGGGTGCCGCCGTCCCGCGGCGCCTGCTCGCCGCCCGGAACGATGAACTCCACCGTGCCGGCGCCCCGGTACCCGCAGGAGCGGGCGGCCTCCACGGCGGCTTTGCCCATCGCCGTGCGCGTCGCCTCGTCGAGCAGCGGGCTCGGCGCCTCTTCGATGATCTTCTGGTGGCGCCGCTGGAGGGAGCATTCGCGCTCGCCCAGGTGCACCACGTTGCCGTGCCCGTCCGCGAGGACCTGGATCTCGATGTGGCGCGGCGAGTCGATCCAGCGCTCCACCAGCAGCGTGTCGTCGCCGAAGGACCCGAGGGCCTCACGCCTCGCCGCCGCGATCTCCTCCGCCAGCGCCGCCTCGTCCCGCACCAGCCGCATGCCCTTGCCGCCGCCCCCGGCGGACGGCTTCAGCAGCACAGGCATGCCGATCTCCCGTGCAGCGGCGGCCAGTTCGGAGTCGTCGAGACCCGATCCGGACGAGCCCGGCACGACGGGGACGCCCGCAGCCCGCACCGTCTCCTTGGCGCGGATCTTGTCGCCCATCAGATCGATTGCCGTCGCGGGCGGGCCCACGAAGACAAGCCCGGCCTCCGAACAGGCCTGCGCGAACGGCGCGTTCTCCGCAAGGAAGCCGTAGCCCGGGTGGACCGCCTGGGCGCCGCTGCGCTCCGCGGCCTCCAGCAGCCGCTCCGGAGACAGATAGCTGGCGGCGGCCTGCGCCGGGCCGATACGCACCGCCTTGTCCGCCTCCCGGACATGGCGTGCTGCGGCGTCTCCGTCGCTGTATACGGCGACGGAAGTGATGCCCAGCTGCCGCAGGGTGCGGATCACCCGCACCGCGATCTCGCCGCGGTTGGCAACCAGCACGCTGTCGAACATCGTCACAGTCCCCATCCTCACGATGCAGCCCCTCACATACGGAAGACGCCGAAGCCCGGCTCCCCGGAATCCTTCGCCGGCAGCGGTGCGTTGGCGCACGCGGTGAGCGCGAGGCCCAGCACGGTCCGTGTCTCCAGCGGGTCGATCACGCCGTCGTCCCAGAGCCGCGCCGTCGCGTAGTAGGCGTTGCCCTGCTCCTCGTACTGGGCACGCACAGGGTCGCGGAACTCCGCCTCCTCCTCGGCGCTCCACTCCTCGCCGCGCGCCTCCATCTGGTCGCGCTTGACGGTCGCCAGGACGGCGGCGGCCTGCTCGCCGCCCATCACGGAGATCTTCGCGTTCGGCCACATCCACAGGAAGCGGGGGCTGTAGGCACGGCCGCACATCGAGTAGTTCCCCGCGCCGTACGAACCGCCCACGACCACCGTCAGCTTCGGCACCCTCGTGCACGCCACGGCCGTCACCATCTTCGCGCCGTGCTTGGCGATACCGCCCGCCTCGTAGTCGCGCCCGACCATGAAGCCGGAGATGTTCTGCAGGAAGAGGAGGGGGATGCCGCGCTGGTCGCACAGCTCGATGAAGTGGGCGCCCTTCTGGGCCGATTCGGAGAAGAGGATGCCGTTGTTGGCGACGATGCCGACCGGATGGCCGTGGATCCGCGCGAACCCCGTGACCAGCGTCGTGCCGAACTCGGCCTTGAACTCCTGGAACCGGGAGCCGTCGACCACACGGGCGATCACCTCGCGCACGTCGTAGGGCGTGCGTGAGTCGACGGGCACCGCGCTGTAGAGCCCCGAAGGGTCGACGGAAGGCGGCTCCGACGCCCGCACGGACCAGGGCAGCGGGCCTCGCTCGGGCAGGGTGTCCGCGATGCGCCGCACGATGCGCAGCGCATGCGCGTCGTCCTCGGCGAGATGGTCCGTGACACCGGAGACCCGGCTGTGGACCTCGCCGCCGCCCAGCTCCTCGGCGGTGACGACCTCGCCCGTGGCCGCCTTCACCAGCGGCGGACCGCCGAGGAAGATCGTGCCCTGACCGCGCACGATCACCGCTTCGTCGCTCATCGCGGGTACGTAGGCGCCGCCCGCCGTGCACGAGCCGAGCACCGCCGCGATCTGCGGGATGCCCGCACCCGACATGCGCGCCTGGTTGTAGAAGATCCGCCCGAAGTGCTCGCGGTCGGGGAAGACGTCGTCCTGCATAGGGAGGAACGCGCCGCCCGAGTCGACCAGATAGACGCACGGAAGCCCGTTCTCCAGGGCGATCTCCTGGGCGCGCAGATGCTTCTTCACCGTCATCGGGTAATAGGTGCCGCCCTTGACCGTGGCGTCGTTGGCGACGACGACCACCTCGCGCCCCGAGACCCTTCCGATGCCCGCGATCACGCCCGCCGCCGGTGCCGCACCGCCGTACATCCCCTCGGCCGCGAGGGGGGCGATCTCGAGGAAGGGGGAGCCCGGGTCGAGCAGCGCGTCCACCCGGTCGCGCGGAAGGAGCTTGCCCCGCTCCGTGTGACGCGCGCGGGCGCGCTCGCCGCCGCCCAGCCTGGCGGCGGCCAGCCTCTCCCGCAGCTGTGAGGCCAGCTCCCGGTGCGCGGCCTCGTTCGTGCGGCAGGCGTCGGACGCCGGGTCGATGCTGCTGACCAGCGCCGGCCCCGGCCCTCCGGCCTGGCTCGGGGGAATCCCCCCGGCCTGCGGGACAGCTGCCCGCCCCGGTGCCGACTGCGGCTGCTCGTGCCTCACCTCGCGCCCCCTCGCCCTCTGCTCATGACTGCTGCGGCTGCCCATGACTCCGGCCCGTTTCGCGGAGCACCCCGGTTCATCACGACCGTCCGCCCGCCACGGGTGCCGGCGGCGGTGGTCGAAGCGGTGGCCGATCTGTGCCCGGTGTCGCGCTCGGCGACTGTGATCCACGACTGCTCATCAGCGGTTAACGTCCATTAACCACCGTCCTCAAGGTTAACGCTCGCTAACCCTCCTGTCTAGAATGGATTCATGAGCACGCAGACGGGGCCCACCCCCACCCGCCGCGAGCAGATCCTGCGCGAGGCCGCCCGTCTCTTCGCCGAGCGCGGCTTCCACGGCGTCGGCGTCGACGAGATAGGAGCAGCGGTCGGGATCAGCGGCCCCGGTCTCTACCGCCACTTCGCGGGCAAGGACGCGATGCTCGCCGAACTCCTCGTCGGCATCAGCGAGCGGCTGCACGAGGGCGGCCGCATGCGGGTGGAGGAGTCGGCCGCTGCGGGGCTCGCCCCGGAGGCGGCCCTGGACGCGCTGATCGCCGGGCACATCGACTTCGCGCTCGACGACCGTTCGCTGATCACGCTCCACGACCGCGAGCTGGACAGGCTGCGTGAGAGCGACCGCAAGCAGGTGCGCAAGCTCCAGCGGCAGTACGTCGAGCTGTGGGTGGACGCCGTGCGGGCCATCTACCCGGAGCTGACGTCGCTCGAGGCACGCGTCGCGGTGCACACCGTCTTCGGTCTGCTCAACTCCACGCCCCATCTGAGCGGTTCGTCCGCCCTGCCCGACCGCGAGACCACGGCCGCGCTGCTGCACCGGCTCGCGCGGGGCGCCCTTGCCGCGGCTCCCGCCGAAGCGGAACCGGGGCGCATGCGTGCCGGATCAGTGGGCACCACCGCTGGTACCACCTCTGGACAGCGCAGCTGACCCGTGGGTAGCTTTGACTGAGCAAGCGCTTAGCCCAAGCTGAGTCACGTCCGTACGCGCATGCATCCTGCCCGGTGCCTGGCCGCCCGTACGGGCTCTGTTTCGGCCCGGTGCGCGAGAGAGCGGGACATGAGGAGGCGTGCCAGTGCGACGCACGGTATTCGGCGAGGACCACGAGGCGTTCCGTCAGACCATCCGGGATTTCATCCAGGCCGAGGTCGTACCCCACTATCCGGAATGGGCCGAACAGGGCTACGTCCCGCGGAGCTTCTACAAGAAGCTCGGTGAGCTGGGCGTCTTCGGCATCGAGGTCCCGGAGGAGTACGGCGGCGCGGGCGAAAAGAGCTTCAAGTTCAACGCGGTGGTCACCGAGGAGTGCGCGCGGGCCGGCGTCAGCTTCGGCGGCTCCAGCGTGCACACCGCGCTGTGCCTGCCCTACATACTCAAGTACGGCTCCGAGGAGCAGAAGCAGCGCTGGCTGCCCTCCTTCGTGTCCGGCGACATGATGACCGCCATCGCCATGACGGAGCCCGGCACAGGCTCCGACCTCGCGGGCATGAAGACCACGGCCAGGCTGTCGTCGGACGGCAAGCACTATGTGCTCAACGGCGCCAAGACCTTCATCACCGGCGGGGTCCAGGCCGACCGCGTCCTGGTGTGCTGCCGTACCTCGCCCGCCGACCCCGAGGACCGGCGCGGCGGCATCTCCATCCTCGTCGTCGACGCCAAGAGCGAGGGCTACGCCGTCGGCAGGAAACTCGACAAGCTCGGTCTGCGCTCGTCCGACACCGCCGAACTCTCCTTCACCGACGTCAAGGTGCCCGTCGAGGACATGCTCGGGGAGCCTGGCAAGGCGTTCACGTACCTCACGCACAACCTGCCGCAGGAGCGGCTGGGCATAGCCATCGGCGCGTACGCCATGTCGTCGGCCGCCGTGCGGTTCGCGCACGAGTACGTGAACGAGCGGACCGTCTTCGGCCGCGAGGTGGCCTCGTTCCAGAACACCAAGTTCGTGCTGGCCGACTGCAAGGCCGACGTCGATGCCATGCAGGCGGTGTGCGACCGCGCCCTGGAAGCGCTGGACGCGGACGAGTTGACGGCGGCCGACGCCGCATCGGCGAAGCTGTTCACCACGGAGCTGGCTGCCCGGGTCATCGACAAGTGCCTGCAGCTGCACGGCGGTTACGGCTACATGCTCGAGTACCCGATCGCCAATCTGTACGCCGACACCCGCGTCTCACGCATCTACGGCGGCACCAGCGAGGTCATGCGCTCGATCGTGGCCAAGTCGATGGGGCTGTGACGGTGCGCCCGGGAGCACGTCCTGCGGATGTGATCCGGAACGCTTCACTCCGGATTGTGATCTGCGCCGTAACCGCAGGTAGTTCACCACGGGCACAATCGCAGGCATGAGCAACGAACTGACGTCACTGGTCGACCTGCTCGATCTGGAGCGGGTCGAGCAGGACATCTACCGGGGCGACAGCCGGGAGGCCGTCGTCCCGCGGGTGTTCGGGGGGCAGGTCGCCGCGCAGGCACTCGTCGCCGCGTGCCGGACCGTGCCCGAAGGGCGTCTCCCGCACTCCCTGCACTCCTACTTCCTCCGCCCCGGCGACCCGGGCGCGCCGATCGTCTACACCGTCGACCGCATCCGCGACGGACGCTCCTTCACCACCCGCCGGGTCGTGGCCGTCCAGCACGGGCAGCCGATCTTCCACCTGTCGAGTTCCTTCCAGACGTACGAGGAGGGGCTCGAGCACCAGGAGCCGATGCCGGAGGCGCCCGATCCCGAGACGCTGCCGACGGCCGCGGACATGCTGCCCCGGTACGCGGAGCTCTTCCGCGGCTCGGACGTTCCGCAGCGGCTGATGAAGGCACGTGCCGCCGTCGATCTGCGGTACGTGCGGGAGCCCCCGTTCGCCAGTGCGGGGCAGCCGCGTGAGCCCCGTTCGCAGGTCTGGTTCCGCACGAACGGGAAGCTGGACGGGGCGCTCGACGACCCCACACTGCACATCTGCCTCGCCACGTACGTCTCCGACATGACGCTGCTGGACTCGGTGCTGCTGGCGCACGGCCGCGGAGGCTGGGCGGTCGGCGACGTCGTCGGGGCGAGCCTGGACCACGCGATGTGGTTCCACCGTCCCTTCCGTGCGGACGAGTGGCTGCTGTACGACCAGGTCAGCCCGACCTCCCAGGGCGGACGCGGCCTCGGCAGCGGGCGGATCTACACCCGCGACGGGCGCCTCGCCGTCTCGGTCATCCAGGAGGGTGTCGTGCGGGTGCCGCGCGGCCAGGACTGAGGGCGCGCGGCGCACGGCACGAGCCGTGCGCCGCAAGGGAGTTCAGCGATCCTCCAGCTCCGTGAAGAGTGTCAGCCACTGCTGCGGAGTCACCAGCCCGACCGGTGCGGAGGGGTCGGCGTCCGCGCGTGCGAAGGCCGCGCGGACACGGGCGGTGCGGTGCCGGCGCGACAGCGTCGCCCCGAGCGAGCCGCCGACACCGGTGAAGCCGTGTGCGACGAACTCCCGGTAGGCGGGCATCCGTCGGTGCGGCAGGAGCGGCGTGCCGCGCCGTTCGATCCGCAGCACCGCCGAGTCCGTACGCGGCACAGGCGTGAACGACTCGCGGCCCACCCGGCCCAGCCGGCGCCACCCGAACTGGGGCCAGGTGCTCACGGTCAGCAGCGGCCAGCGCCCGTAACCCCCGGTCGACCTGGCGGCGTACTCGAACTGCGTGAGGAGCGTCGCCGAGGTCAGATGTGACGCGGCGAGGCACCAGCGGACGATGTCGGTCGTACGGGAGTAGGGGATGTTGCCCACCACGGCGAACGGCTCACGTGGGGCCCGGGAGCGGAGGAAGTCCCCCCGGACCAGGCGCAGTCCGGGCCGGGAGCCGAGGCTGCGGGAGAGCTGTGCGGCCAGTCGCGGGTCGATCTCGTAGGCGATGACGCGGCGGTCACCGGTGGCCAGTTGGCGCGTCAGCACCCCTTGCCCCGCGCCGGGTTCGACGACGAGAGCGTCCGGGGGCAGTGCGCCGGCGCGGATGACGCGCCGTACGGCGGCGGTGTCGTGGAGGAAGTTCTGGGAGAGCGTCTTGCGGCGGCGTGCCACGGCGAGGTCCTCGGGTGTGTGAGGACGGGCGCGGCAGCGTGCCGGCGTGCGTAGGTGTGCGCGGTCGCGACGAGCGAGGCGTTCCTTGTGCGCGCATGCGAGGCGTTCCGTACGGCGCTCGTACGGCACGGCTCTGCCGGGCCTGTCCGGTCGATGGGGACACCGGAGGCCCTGGGCACATGCCGGGACGCGTGGCGGAAGCGGTGTTGCGGCAGCGGACGGCTGCGGTCAGGCGGAGCCGCCGGCCGGACGTGGCCGGGCATGCGTGGCGGCAGCGGGAAGCCGGGTGCGCCTCAGGCGTCCTGGCGGATGGCCAGGGCCGGGCGCCGGCCGCGCGGGCGGATGACGAGCTGGGGCATGCGGCCCCAGCCGGTGTTCACCCATAGCCCTGCGGGCATGGGAAGTGCCCCCAGCGCGGCGGCGCGCACACCGTTGATGATCGCCTGCATGGCTGCGGACATGGTCAGGACGCTAAGCGGGTTCGGTGCAGCGGAGCAAACGGTTTTCTCCGCGCCGGCCCGCGGTCACTCCGTGCCGGGTTGTGCCGCCGCCAGCAGGTAGGAGGTGAGGGGCTCGTAGAAGCGCGGGTCGGTGACGTGGTCGTCGAGCGGCACGGTGGCCGCGAGGGTGTTCTCGGCCTCGCCGAGGAAGAGCGCCGGGTCGTTGCAGTCCGCGAAGCCGACCGTCTCGATCCCCTGCTGCCCGGCGTACCCCGCCCAACCGTGATCGGCGACGACCAGGTCCGGCAGCCGTTCCCCGGCCCGGCTGAGCTGGTCCAGCACGGCGGCCATCGGAGCGGGGGAGTGGGTGTGCCACAGGGACGCGCCGCGCTCGTGCACCGCGACGCCGCCGAACTGCACCACGACACCGTCGTCCGTGTACGTGCCCAGCGGTACGCGGACGATGTCGCAGCCCGCGTCGTGCAGCGACCGCGCGAGTGCCCCGTGCATGTCGAGCAGCGCGCCGGGGTGTCCCGTCGCGAACAGCACCCGCAGACGGCCCTCCGCGGCCTTGCGCAGCTCCGCCGCCGACCGGTCGAGGGCGCCCACGGTCATCTCCGGGTCGATGGTGTCCTGGCCGGTGCGGTGGTCCGGGTCGTCGATGACGCCGCAGCGCTCGGCCATCACCGCGAGAACGTCCTGTTCGTCCGTCCAGCGGTCGCCGAGTTCGAGGCCGAGCCAGTAGTGCCGGTCGCCGTTGGCGAGCTTGCGGTAGTGGGACAGGTTGTTCTCGCGGGGGGTGGCCACGTCGCCGGCGATGCGGGTGCGTACGAGGTGGTCGATCAGCTCGGACCTGGTCGGTGCGGCGGCGGGCGCGAATATGGGCATGCGGCCATTGTCACCCCTGGGGTGCGGGCCCCGTCAGGCGCGCCCGGCATCCGCCGCGCGCCACCCGGCCCCGCCACACCTGTACGCGGCGGACAAGTCGGCGGCCCGCGCTCCCGGTTACGGCCAACGAGCGGCCGCTTCCCGGGCGTCTACGCTCGCGCCCATGAGCAACGCTGAGCAGCACGGAGAGTCCCAGCAACCCGCCGAGCAGCCCGAACGTGCCCACCGGCCGGAGCCCGTCGGGCCGGTGGACAGCTCCCGCGTACCTCGCTACGCCGGGCCCGCGACGTTCGCGCGGCTGCCACGTCTGGACGAGGTGGGCGGCACCGCGGATGTCGCCGTCGTCGGCGTCCCCTTCGACACCGGTGTCTCCTACCGGCCGGGCGCACGCTTCGGCGGCAACGCCATCCGCGAGGCATCCCGGCTGCTGCGCCCGTACAACCCGGCGCAGGAGGCCGCGCCCTTCGCTCTCGCGCAGGTGGCGGACGCCGGTGACATCCCGGCGAACCCGTTCGACATCGGCGAGGCCGTGGAGACCGTGCAGGAGGCCGCCGACGGTCTGCTCGACAGTGGTGCCCGGCTGATGACGCTCGGCGGCGACCACACCATCGCTCTGCCGCTGCTGCGCTCGGTCGTGCGGAAGCACGGCCCGGTCGCCCTCCTCCACTTCGACGCCCATCTGGACACCTGGGACACCTACTTCGGGGCCGCCTACACGCACGGCACGCCGTTCCGCCGGGCCTTCGAGGAGGGGCTGCTGGACACCTCGGCCGTCTCGCACGTCGGCACGCGCGGTCCGCTCTACGGCCGCAAGGACCTGGACGAGGACGCGAGGATGGGCTTCGGCATCGTCACCTCGGCGGATGTGATGCGCCGCGGCGTCGACGAGGTGACGGACCAGCTGAGGCAGCGCATCGGCGATCGGCCCCTCTACATCTCGGTGGACATCGACGTGCTGGACCCGGCACACGCGCCGGGCACGGGCACCCCCGAGGCCGGCGGGCTCACCTCACGCGAACTGCTGGAGATCATCCGCGGCCTCGCGGACTGCCGTGTGGTCTCCGCGGACCTGGTGGAGGTCGCCCCCGCCTACGACCAGGCGGAGATCACCTCGGTCGCCGCCTCGCACACGGCCTATGAACTGACGACGCTCATGGCACGGCAGATCGCCGAGGGACGCACGGGGCAGTAGGTGACGCGAGTGCTCGCCGGGTTCCGTGCGAATCCGGTTCGACAAGTGGTTCGAGAGACGCACATGGGGCGGTTTCCAGCCGTATTGCGAACGGAGTGTATGCGCTTGCTCGCACAACGTGCTTGCCCGGGGCATCGGACGCCGGGGGAACATGGCTGGTGGAAGCGGTGCGTGTGATCACGCTCACACACAGTAAGCGGTAACTGTGCGAACGTGGTTTAACACAAAACGTTACTGAATCTGGTCGGTCGGTGGTGCATCTCAGGAAAGTTCCCGACAGACTTCCCACTGCGGTCCCGCGGGATGGGGACGAAACATGACGGCGACAGCGTCGGCCCTGTGGGGGGTGCCGCCTGTCAGCATTCCATGGACGTCCCCGCCGGGGCGGTCCGGAGAGCCCCCCGCTCTCCGGACCGCCCCGGTTGTCGTTCGGCCGGATTTCTCCCTCCGTCCCGCCGGTCCTCTCTGGTGCTCGGGTCCTAGGCCGAAAGTCGTGACTTCGCCGGCGTTCGTCACGGCGGGATGAATCCCCTGCCCTGGGACGTTGCAGCCTTCGGCGGCGGCGCGCGGGGCCTCTCCCCGCGCGCCAGGCACATCTTGGGGATCGGGAAGCGAGGGCACTGGTGACGACGGGGACGGAACCGGCTGACGAGAAGCAGGAGGGGCAGGGCCCGCGGGTCCTGCCCCACGGGCCGGACCTGGAAGCCGGGCCGGCGGAGAAGGCGGCGGACGGCGGGCCCTCGGCCCGGCAGGGCTGGGCGAAGCGGCTCACGGCGTACTGCTGGCGCTACCGGCGTGCCGTCGTGCTGTCCGTCGGTGCCTCGCTCGCCGGCATGGGCGTCATGGCGCTCGTCCCACTGCTCACCAAGGTGATCATCGATGATGTGGTCGTCGGCAACGAGGGCGGCCTCGCCCTGTGGATCGGCCTGCTGCTGCTCGCCGCCGCCGCCATCTACGTCCTCACTTATGCGCGCCGCTACTACGGCGGGCGGCTCGCCCTCGACGTCCAGCACGATCTGCGGACCGAGATGTACCGCGCGATCATCCGCCTCGACGGGCGCAGCCAGGACGAGCTGTCGACCGGGCAGGTCGTCGGACGTGGCACGAGCGATCTGCAGCTGGTGCAGAGCCTGCTGTTCATGCTGCCGATGATGATCGGGAACGTGCTGCTCTTCGCGGTCGCGCTCGTGGTGATGATCGTGCTCTCACCGGTGCTCACGCTCGTCTCGCTCGCCGTCTTCCCGGCGCTGTGGTGGATCGCCAACCTCAGCCGCACACGTCTCTTCCCGGCCACCTGGTACGCGCAGCAGCAGGCCGGCGCCGTCGCCTCCGTCGTCGAAGGGGCTGTCACCGGCGTGCGCGTGGTGAAGGGCTTCGGCCAGGAGGAGCAGGAGAAGGGCAAGCTGCGCGACATCAGCCGCGAACTGTTCGCCGCGCGGCTGCGCACGGTGCGCCTCAACTCCCGCTACACCCCCGCCCTGCAGAGCGTGCCCTCGCTGGGGCAGGTCGGCATGCTGGCGCTGGGCGGCTGGATGGCCACGCGCGGGGAGATCACGCTCGGCACGTTCGTCGCCTTCTCCACCTATCTCGCGCAGCTCGTCGGGCCCGTACGGATGCTCGCGATGATGCTGACCGTGGGGCAGCAGGCACGCGCTGGCGTCGAGCGGGTCTACGAACTCATCGACACAGAGCCGCAGATGACCGAGCGGCCCGACGCGCACGAACTGCCCGCCGACGCCGAGGCGTCCGTGGAGTTCGACGACGTCGGCTTCGGATACGAGCGGCAGGACGGCCCGGAGGACGCCACCGGGACCGGCGGCGAAAGCCGCGACGGCGAACACGCAGACCAGGCGGAAGGGGCCGGGCCCGCCGCGCGCGGAAGGGTTCTGGACGGCTTCCGGCTGCGCGTGGAGCCCGGCGAGACCGTCGCCGTCGTGGGCTCCAGCGGCAGCGGCAAGTCCACCCTCGCGATGCTGCTGCCGCGCTACTACGACGTGACGAGCGGCGCCGTACGGGTCGGCGGGCACGACGTGCGCGACCTGACGATCGGTTCGCTGCGCTCCGCGATCGGCCTCGTGCCGGAGAACAGCTTTCTCTTCTCCGACTCCATCCGGGAGAACATCGCCTACGGCGCACCCGACGCGACCGACGAGGAGATCCACGCCGCCGCCCGCATCGCGCAGGCCGACGGCTTCATCGCCGAACTGCCCGAAGGCTACGACACCACCGTCGGCGAGCAGGGCCTGACGCTCTCCGGCGGCCAGCGCCAGCGCATCGCGCTCGCCCGCGCCGTGTTGACCGACCCCCGGCTGCTGCTTCTCGACGACGCGACGTCCGCCGTCGACGCGCACGTGGAGTACGAGATCCACGAAGCGCTCCGGAGCGTGATGGCGGGCCGCACGACGCTGCTCATCGCGCACCGCCAGTCGACGCTCGCCCTCGCGGACAGGATCGCCGTACTGGACCGCGGGCGCCTCGCCGACGTCGGCACGCACGAGGAGCTGACGGAGCGCTGTGCGCTCTACCGCAGACTGCTGACCGATCCCGACGAGCTGGGCGAGGTCGAGCGGGACCCCGCGGGCCTGGCGTGTTCCGGGACGGCCTCAGCCGGTGCGGACGCCGTCCCCGCTGAGGGCGGCATCACCCCGGAGCTGTGGGTGCGCCGCGAGGGTTCGGCGCCCGACGGGGCCACCGTCACGGCGCGCACCGACGTGAGCGGAGCGCAGGCCGGGCGTCCCGGCGGCTTCGCCTCCGAGCTGGCCGCCTCGCCGGGCAGCCCCGAACTCCTCGCCCGGGTGGCCGCGTTGCCGCCCGCCGACGACGTACCGGAGGTCGACGAGGCGCAGGCCGAGCGAGCCGAGGAGTCCTATGGGCTGCGCCGGCTTCTGCGTGGCTTCGGCGCGGCGCTCGCCGTGGCGCTGCTCTTCGCCGCCCTCGACGCCGGGTTCGGACTCGCTCTGCCGGTGCTGATCCGCAACGGCATCGACGACGGCGTGCAGAAGGCGGCTCTCGGCGCGGTCTGGACGGCCTCCGCGGTGGCGCTGGCCGTCGTGGCAGGGCAGTGGGTCGCGCAGTACGCCGCGATGCGGCTGACGGGCCGCACCGGCGAACGCGTGCTGTACGCGCTGCGGGTGAAGATCTTCGCGCAGCTTCAGCGCCTCGGGCTCGACTACTACGAGCGCCATCTGGCCGGTGCGGTCATGACCCGGATGACCACCGACGTGGACGCGCTGTCGACGTTCCTGCAGACCGGCCTCGTCACCGCGGTCGTCTCCGTCTTCACCTTCCTAGGCATCCTCATCGCGCTGTTGCTGCTCGATCTGCAGCTGGCGCTGGTCGTCTTCGCGACGCTGCCGGTCCTGATCGTCGGGACGGTGTACTTCCGCCGCCACAGCGTCAAGGCGTACGAATTGGCACGCGAGCGCGTCAGCGTCGTCAACGCCGATCTGCAGGAGTCCGTCGCGGGCCTGCGCATGGTGCAGGCGTTCCGGCGCGAGCGTCGCGGCACGGCGCGGTTCACCGAGCGCAGCGACGGCTACCGGCAGGCGCGGGTGCGCGGGCAGTGGCTGATCTCGGTCTACTTCCCCTTCGTGCAGCTGCTGGCCTCGTTCGCCACGGCCGGTGTCCTCGTCGTCGGCGCCGGACGCATCGACGAGGGGTCGCTCACCGCGGGGGCCCTCGTCGCGTACCTGCTCTACATCGAGCTCTTCTTCTCGCCGGTCCAGCAGCTCTCCCAGGTCTTCGACGGCTATCAGCAGGCGTCGGTCGCGCTCGGCCGCATCCAGCAGCTGCTGCGTGAGGAGACCACAACTCCGGCGCCGCGGAACCCGGTCGATCCCGGCTCGCTGCGCGGCCAGATCACCTTCGAGAACGTGCACTTCCGTTACGCCACCGCGGAGGGCGGCACGCACGAGGAAGAGGCGCTCTCCGGCATCGAACTGGACGTTCCGGCGGGGCAGACCGTCGCGTTCGTCGGCGAGACGGGCGCCGGCAAGTCGACCCTCGTCAAGCTGGTCGCCCGCTTCTACGACCCGACAACGGGTGCCGTGCTCGTCGACGGTTCGGATCTGCGCACGCTCGATCTGCCCGCCTACCGGCACCGGCTCGGCGTCGTACCGCAGGAGCCGTACCTGTTTCCCGGGACGGTGCGCGACGCGATCGCCTACGGACGCAGCGACGCCGACGACGCACAAGTCGAGGCGGCGGCAAGGGCGGTGGGCGCCCACGACATGATCGCCACCCTGACCGGCGGCTATCTGCACCCCGTCTCGGAGCGCGGCCGCAACCTCTCGGCCGGACAGCGGCAGCTGATCGCGCTGGCGCGCGCCGAGCTGGTCGACCCCGACATCCTGCTGCTCGACGAGGCGACCGCGGCGCTGGACTTGGCGACGGAGTCGCTGGTCAACCAGGCGACGGACCGTCTGTCCGGACGGCGCACCACTCTCGTCGTCGCACACCGTCTGACGACAGCCGCGCGCGCCGACAGGGTCGTGGTCCTGGACCACGGGAGGATCGTGGAGGACGGCACGCACGGCGAACTGCTGGAGCAGGACGGCAAGTACGCGAAGCTGTGGCGCACCTTCGTGGGCGGCACTGAACCGGTCGGCGTATCGACGGTCAAGAGTTAGCGTTCAAAGGTTTGACGAAAAAGCGCGGTCTGTTGACTGGATGTGTTCATAACTTTAGTTTCGATCCATGCTCGGACCCCTTCGTCGTCATTACCCCTCGCGCCTCCCCCTGACTTCTCCCCCCGGCGCGGCCAGGGGGAGTGCCCCCAGGGGGAACCTTCACCGTCTGACGCTGCCCCTGCTGGCCTGCACCCTCGTGGCAGCGGTGCCTCAGGCGTCAACCACAGCGCCGCCGGGCGCCGTTGCCTCCGCCACGTCGCCGGACGCCCGGCACGGCGGATGGGTGCTCACCTCGCGCGAACGGGATCCGGACGACAGCTACCGGGCGTACGTCGGCAACGGCTATCTCGGCCAGCGCGTCGCTCCGTCAGGTTCGGGCTACAGCGCGAGCGGCGAGAAGTCCGGCTGGCCCCTGTTCACGCCGCGGTACGACGGCTCGTTCGTCGCCGGGCTGTACGCGAACAACCAGAAGACCGCCAAGAACAAGCAGGCGCTCGCCGCTCTCCCGACGTGGTCCACGCTGAATGTGGCCACCGGCGGGGACTCCGGCGAGACCTTCTCCTCCGACACCCCGGCCGGGCGCATCTCGCACTACAAGCAGTCCCTCGACATGCGTCGCGGCCTGGTGCGCACCTCGCTCACCTGGACCGCCCGCGACGGACGCGCGACGGACCTGACCTACGAGGTCCTCGCCGACCGCAACCACCAGCATTCGGGCGCCGTGCGCGTCCGGATGCGTCCCCATTGGAGCGGCGCGGCCCGCGTCACCGACGTGATCGACGGCCGTGGTGCGCGCCGCGTCTCGCAGACGGGTGGCGGCGACCGTACCGGCAAGGCGTCGCGTCCCGGGGAGCGGACCATGGACGTCGCCTTCCACACGCACGGCACGAAGACCGAGGGAGCCGTCGCCTCGACGCTGCGACCGGGACCCGGCGTACGTGTGACAAGTGAACATAAGGCCGCGCCCGCGAGGAAGCTGACGGCCAAGCAGGGCGTCTCCTTCCGTGCGCAGCGCGGCACGTCGTACGAGTTCACCAAGTACGTCGGCGTGGACACCGCGCACACCTCCGACGCACCGGAGCGCAGCGCCCTGGCCGCCTCCCGCAGTGCCGCCGTGCGCGGCTGGGAGCGCACGTACGCGGCACACAGCGCCGCCTGGAAGCGGCTGTGGCGCAGCGACATCCAGGTCGACGGCCGCCCCGAGCTGCAGAAGTGGCTCCGCTCCGCCCAGTACGGGCTGTTCACCGGCAGCCGGCGCGGCGGCGACGACAGCATCGCCCCGGCCGGTCTCAGCAGCGACAACTACGCGGGCGCGATCTTCTGGGACGCCGAGACGTGGATGTTCCCGGGTCTGCTCGCAAGCCACCCGGACCTGGCAAGGTCCGTCCTCGACTACCGCTACCGCACCCGCGAGGGCGCACGGACCAACGCGCGGAAGCTCGGCCACGACGGCCTCTTCTACGGCTGGACCACCGGCAGGGACGGCGACCTGTGGAAGGAGTGCCACAGCTGGGACCCGCCCCACTGCCGCACCCAGAACCACCTGCAGAGCGACATCGCGCTCGCGGCCTGGCAGTACTACCTCGCCACGGGTGACAGGGATTGGCTGCGCGAGCGCGGCTGGCCCCTGCTGAAGGGCATCGCCGAATTCTGGGCAGGCCGCGCCGAGAAGAACGGGGACGGCAGCTACTCCGTCAAGAACGTCGCCGGTCCCGACGAGTACAGCAACGGCGTCGACGACGGCGTGTTCACCAACGCCGGTGCCGCCACCGCCCTTCGCCACGCCACCCGTGCCGCCGGCCTGCTGGGCGAGAAGGCGCCGCCGCAGTGGACGAAGATCGCCGGCAAGCTGCGCATCCCCTACGACAAGAAGAACAAGGTCTTCGAGCAGTACGACGGCTACGACGGTTCCACCATCAAGCAGGCCGACACGGTGCTGCTCCAGTACCCGCTGGAGTGGCCGATGTCCAAGGCGACCGCGCGGCGGACCCTGGACTACTACGCCGCCCGCACCGACCCGGACGGTCCCGCGATGACGGACTCCGTGCACGCCGTGGACGCCGCGCAGAACGACGAGCCCGGCTGCTCGACGTACACCTATCTCAAGCGCTCCATCGAGCCGTTCGTGCGCAGCCCGTTCGCGCTCTTCTCCGAGGCGCGCGGTGAGAAGGCCGGCGCGGCCGACCCGCACGCGGGACAGCCCGCGCAGGACTTCGTCACCGGCAAGGGCGGCTTCCTCCAGGTCTTCACGCACGGGCTGACGGGGCAGCGGCTGCGCGAGGGGAAGCTGAAGCTGGACCCGATGCTGCCGCCGCAGCTCTCCGAAGGGGTCACGCTCAAGGGGCAGCGCTGGCAGGGCCGTACGTACGACGTCGAGCTCGGGGCGCACCGGACCACCGTCCGGCTCACGAGGGGTCAGCCCGTCACGCTGGAGACGCCGCAGGGCGAGCAGGTCGTCAGCCGGGACCAACCGGTGGTGCTGAAGACCCGCAGGCCCGACCAGGAGCCGACGCCGAACGTCGCCCGCTGCCAGAAGGCCGCTGCCTCCTCGGAGGAGTCCGGCATGTACGCGGGTTCCGCCGTCGACGGCAACTCGGCCACGTCCTGGCTGCCCGACGGCAAGAAGGGCTCGCTCACCGTGCGGCTCGCACGCACGGTCGGCGCCGGCGGCAGCATCGAGCCGCAGTGGGCCGGCAAGCCCGCGAGCCACCGCACCGAGGTGTCGGCCGACGGCAAGAAGTGGCACGCCGCCGGTGAGGGCGGGTCCTTCCGCTACGTACGGGTCTCGGTCACCTCGAAGGACGCGAAGAAGCCCGCCGGCATCAAGGAGTTGCGGGTGACCCGGTGAGGCCCGGCCGCGGCTGACCACCTCGGCCGTCGCCACGCGGGCCTCCGGGCGGTGCGCTCCTCAGGGAGCACCACCCGGAGCCGTCCCGCCGGGAGTCATCCGGGGACGGGGGCAGCCGGGTCCGGCAGGCCGCTCAGTCCCTGCACAGATCCACGATGTATTCGTCCACCGTCTGCACCATGCCGCCGCCCGGCAGCGGTTCACCGTTCGCGCGCCAGTGGACCGCCGACACCTCGTTGTTGGGCGCGAAGGCGCGCGGCCGGTCGGTGTGCGCGGTGAACACCCCGCCGTACAGGACGCGTCCGCTCGTACCCAGCGCCGTGCGCGTGTGCCCGACGAAGCGGAGCTCGCCCGGCTCCAGCAGCTGAGCCGTCTCCTCCCACAGCTCCCGTACGGCCGCCGCCCGCGGGGACTCCCCGGGCTCGATCCCGCCACCCGGCAGCTCCCAGCACTCGCGCTCCCGCTCGTAGACCATCAGCACCTTCCCCTCGTGCCAGAGCACGACCAGCGCGTATCCCATGGGCGCGTCGTCGAAGGCGGAGTCCTCCGGCTGGTCGCGCGCGTCGTGGAAGGCGAGCAGGGCCATGTTGCGGGGGCCGGTGACCAGGGGCTGCGGCTGATGCCGGTAGTCGGTCATGGTGCGCAGCCTAGGCCCTGTCCTCCGGATCTCCGCGGGCCCGCGACGCCGGCCACGGCGCAGCTGTAACGCATGCGACATCTCGTGCAGGGGCGACAGATCTGGCGGTACGCCATCCCTGCCGGTAAGTTCACCTCGACCTTTGACGGATCCAGGGGAGAGCGCATGCGAAGAACGCTCAGATGGACGCTGTCGCTTGCGGTGCTCATAGGCACTGCCGGCGCCGGCGGAGCGTCGATGTCGTCCGCCACAGCGGCCGACACCGACATCAAGGACCGCGTCCTCGCTATCAAGGGGATGAGCTTCATCGAGGAGAAGAAGGTCGACGGCTACCGCTTCTTCCTCCTCAACTACGAACAGCCGGTCGACCACAGGCACCCCGAGAAGGGGACCTTCAAGCAGCGCATCTCACTGCTGCACAAGAGCGAGGACCGGCCCACTGTCTACTTCACGTCCGGCTACGGGCTGAACGAGGAGCCCAGGCGCAGCGAGCCGACGCAGATGACCGACGGCAACCAGGTCTCCATGGAGTACCGGTTCTTCACGCCGTCCCGGCCCGACCCGGCCGACTGGTCGAAGCTCGACATCTGGCAGGCGGCCAGCGACCAGCACCGCATCTTCAAGGCGCTGAACAAGATCTACGGCGAGCGCTGGATCTCCACCGGCGGCAGCAAGGGCGGAATGACGGCGACGTACTACCGCCGCTTCTTCCCCAAGGACATGGACGGCACCGTCGCCTACGTCGCGCCCAACGACGTGAAGAACGACGAGGACTCGGCCTACTACACCTTCTTCGAGAAGGTCGGCTCCGACAAGTGCCGCGACAAGCTCAACGCCGCTCAGCACGAGATCTTCGACCGCCGCGGCGAGATGGTGAAGCGGCTGAAGGAGCTGGCCAAGAAGGAGGGTTACACCTTCAAGCTGGCCGGCAGCGCGGACAAGGCCTTCGAACTCGTCGCGCAGGACATCGTGTGGGGCTTCTGGCAGTACCACCTCGAGAAGGAGGAGTGCGACGCCGTACCCTCCACGAAGGCCAAGACCCAGGAACTGTGGGACTGGGGCAACGAGATCGGCGGCTGGGAGGCCGGCTCCGACCAGGGCATCGAGTACTACACGCCGTACTACTACCAGGCCGGCACGCAGATGGGTTCACCCGACTACGAGTCGCCGCTCCTGGACGATGTGCGCAAGTACCCGGGGCTCAACAAGCCCCGCACGTACGTGCCGCGTGACATCCCGATGAAGTTCGACCGTAAGGCGATGAAGGACGTCGACAAGTGGGTGCGCGCCCACGCGTCCCAGATGCTCTTCGTCAACGGCGAGAACGACCCGTGGAGCGCCGAGCCGTTCAGCGTCGGCAAGGGCACCGATGAGGCGTACGTGCTCGAGGCGCCCGGAGCCAACCACGGTGCGAACATCGCGGGGCTGAGCGACGAGGACAAGAAGAAGGCGACCGCCGCGCTGCTGAAGTGGGCCGGTGTGGAGCCCGCGAAGGGTGCGCAGCCGAAGCGCCTGACGAAGTACGACGCGGACCTGGACCGTCCCGTCAAGGAGGACCGGATGCTGCGGCCGTAAGGCTGCCGGCACCGCCGTTCACTCTGCACAACCGGTGCCCGGCCGGGGCCAGTTCGGCCCGGCCGGGCACCGGTCTGTCCGCGACCGCGAGCCCGGGCGCGCCGGGCCGGGGGAGGTGAGCCGTGACGGGATCAGGGCATCGGGCAGGACGACGGCACGGAACGACGCGGCGTCGCCTCCCGGCTCACTTCCCGGCGTCCTCGCCCGTCATCAGGCTCCGCAGATGGTCCCGTACCGACGGAAGCAGCCCGGGGAGCTCAGGCACCTGCGGGTACCAGCGCTTCTCGTACTCCCAGCACAACCAGCCGCGTGACGGGTCGGAGTGCGGCCCGGTCGCCACGCTGCCCCCGGTCCCGACGGCCCCGATGGGGTCCTTCGCGTTGCCGGCGTGCGTCAGGAGCCCGACCACCTCCCGCAGCGGCAGGACTCCTTCGCCGGGCGGCACCGGAGTGGTGTCGTCCGCGGAGACGATGTCCTTGACCTGCACATAGCCCAGGAACGGGGCGAGGAGACGCTGGCTCGTGCCCGGGTCCTCACCGGCGCGCCAGGTGTGCATGACGTCCCAGAGCGCACCGGCCGAGGCATGCCCCACGGCGGCGAGGACGCGGGCGGCGTCCTCGCCGGTGCTGTGGGAGTCGTGCGTCTCCAGCAGCAGTCGCACGCCGAGGTCGGCGGCGAGCGGCGCCAGGGCCGCCAGCCGGCGTGCGGCCGTCGCGTCGGCCTCCTCGCGGCTGCAGTCGCCGCCGCCAGGGAAGACCCGTACGAACGACGCGCCCAAGTCCCGTGCGAGCTCCATGAGTTCCTGCACGTCCGTCAGCACGGCGTCGTCGTCGCCGGGGGCCGCGACCTTGGCGTACCCGGCGATCGCCAGGACCTCCACGCCCGCCGCCTTGAACTCCTCGACCACGTCGACGCGCTCGGCCAGGGTCAGACCCGGGTGGACGGGCTCCTCCGGATGCGCGCGCAGCTCCAGTCCCTCGAAGCCGGAGTCGGCCGCGAGACGTACGACGTCGGGAACGGGGAGGGAAGGGATGCCGAGGGTGGAGAAGGCGAGTCGCATGAGCACAGCGGACCAGATGCCCCTGTGCTCGTACAAGCTCCGGGGGTCAACTGGTCGCACGTGCCTCCGCGCCGGGGTGAGAGAGGCGGCGTCCCAGCTCAGCCGCGGGGCCCGGGCGGTGGAGCCGTCGAGCCGCGCGCCATGAGCTCGGTCCGTACGGTGGCGACACCGCCGGGTGGCGGAGTCTCGCGGCCGAGGGCGAGCCGCCCGGCGCGGGCGCCCGCGTCGTGCAGGGGGATGCGGACGGTGGTGAGCGTCGGCGAGGCGTCGGCGCTGAAGGGAAGGTCGTCGAAGCCCGCGACGGAGACGTCTTCGGGGATGCGCAGGCCCTGGTCGCGCAGCGCGGCGCAGACGCCGAGCGCGACAGTGTCGTTCGCGGCGAGAACGGCCGTCAGGTCGGGCACGCGGCGCAGCAGTTCGAGGGCGCCGTCGTAGCCGGAGGAGCGGTCGTAGGCGCCGCCGTGCACGGTGAACTGCTCGGCGTCGGCAAGGAGTTCGGGGGCTCTGGCCCGTATGGCGAGCCGGTGGCCCTCCAGGCGGTCCCGGGTGGTGGTGCGGTCGGACGGGCCGGTCACGTAGCCGATGCTGCGGTGACCGAGCGAGAGGAGATGTTCGGTGAGGCGGCGGCTGCCGCCGCGGTTGTCGAAGGCGAGGGTGACTATGCCGTCCCCGGTGTCCGCGCTGCCCTCTCCGTCCCGTCCGTTCTCCTGGGGCGGCCGTGGCTGCTCCCGTTCGGGGCCTTGGTGCGTGTCCTTCTGCTCCGGCGGGAGAGGGGGCCGGCCGCACAGCACGATGCGAGTGCCTCCGGAGGCGAGGCGGCGCAGCCGGGTCGCGAGCGCGGCGCCGTGCTTCTCGTCCTCCACGCCACTGCCCGTCAGGACGACGGCGGCCGCGCGCTGGCGCTGAAGGTGTGTGAGATAGCTCAGCTCGCTCTCCGTCGAGCCGCCCGTGTTGCAGACGACGGCGAGCTTCTGGCCGCCGCCGCCCTGACCCCCGGCGCCCATCTCGCTCTGCACGGCGCTGGCGATGATGCCGAAGAACGGGTCGGCGATGTCGTTGACCAGGACGCCGACCAGGTCGGAAGTGGCCGCGGCGAGTGCGCTGGCGGGTCCGTTGACGACGTACTGCAGCTCCTCGACCGCGCGCATGACCCGTGTGCGGGTGGCGCCCGCGACAGGGTAGTTGCCGCTCAGCACGCGCGAGACGGTCGCTGCCGAGACCCCTGCTCGCGTCGCCACATCGGCCAGAGTCACTGCCATCCAGTCCTCCGTTGTCCACAGTTCACGTAAATGCCTTGGGGGAGCGCCCTCACCGGTCGGTCGTGCACTGGTGATGCGACGCGGCGGCGCGGTTGACGCGAATGTGCATCAGTGCAGCGCACACGCCACAGTCGTGTTCGTCGGTGGCCGGGCGCGCCCATGTTCTCACTCCGTGTGTCCCTTGGTTACCGCAACCGGTTCCCCGGCCGGTTTGGAACGAGGCATTCCGGTCCCCTGGTGCACAGGGTCTTGTCCTGTCATATCAAGCACCCTTAGTGTCCTCGCCACGGTAAGCGCTTGCACTCTTTGGGAGGCCACTGCTGTATGGCGTTCGAGAAGACTCCGGTACGCGCCGCAGTCGTCGGCACCGGCGGCATCATCACCGGTGCTCATCTGACCGCGTTGCGGGCACACGCCTCACGTGTGCGCCTCGTTGGCGCGGTCGACGTCGACGAGAGCCGTCTCGCTGACTTCCTCGCCGAGGCGGGGGACGGCGTGAGCGGATATCCGGGCATGACGGAGATGCTCGCGGCGCAACAGCCGGACCTGGTGCTGATCGGGACGCCGCCCTCCCTCCACGCCGAACAGGCCCGCGCGGCACTGCGCGCAGGGGCGTGGGTCCTGTGCGAGAAGCCGCTGTGCCTCTCGCTCGCCGAGTACGACACCATCGCGGCGGAGGAAGGGCCGTCGGAGAACGGCGCCGGCGGCAACGGCGGAGCCGACGCCTCGTCAGAGCCCGGCGACCCGGCCGCCCGCAGCGGTCCGTACGCCTCCGTCGTCTTCCAGCACCGCTACGGCTCGGGAGCGGAACACGCCCGCGAACTCCTGCGCTCCGGAGGCCTCGGGTCACCCCTGGTGGCCCACTGCCAGACCACCTGGCACAGGGACACGGAGTACTACTCCGTTCCGTGGCGCGGACGTTGGGCCACGGAGGGCGGCGGGCCGACCATGGGCCACGGCATCCACCAGATGGATCTGCTGCTGCATCTGCTCGGCGAGTGGAGCGAGATACGTGCCATGGCGGGGCGGCTCGTGCACGACGTGGAGAGCGAGGACGTCTCCACGGCACTGGTCCGCTTCGAGAGCGGCGCCATGGCGACAGTCGTCAACAGCGTGCTCAGCCCCGACGAGGTCAGCCGGATACGCATCGACTGCACAGATGCGACCGTCGAGTTGACGCACCTGTACGGGTACGGCAACGACGACTGGGCCTACACCCCGGCCCCGCACGCTCGCAGCCTTTCCGAGCGCACCTCCCACTGGCGCACCCCTGCCGCCGACGTGCCCAGTTCGCACGCGGCCCAGCTCGGCGGCTTCCTCGACGCCATGGAGAAGGGCGAACGCCCCCCGGGCAGCGGCCCCGACGCCCGTCGCACGCTCGAATTCCTCGCTGCGCTATACAAGTCGGCGTTCACGGCTCAGCCCGTGCACCAGGGTGACATCACACCGCAGGACCCCTTCTACAAGGCCATGCACGGCGAACACCCGGACTGGGCACCGAAGGAGCACTGACAGCACGATGAGCGCCACCTCCCCCCGTGATCACCTTCCCGTCACCGTCACGCACACCCACGGCGAGCGCATAGGCGTCGAGGCCGGCGGTACGGAACTGATGGCCTACGTCTACGCCCCCGATCCCGTCGCCTTCGAATCGCGCAAACCGTACGCGCACCCGCTGCGCACCCTCGCCGGCAGCACGGTCACCGGCTACCGGCCCAACGACCACCGCTGGCACAAGGGCCTCCAGATGACCGCCAGCCACCTGTCGGGCCAGAACTTCTGGGGCGGCAACTGCTATGTGCACGGCGAGGGTTATCTGCCACGTCCCGAACTCGTCGGCTTCATGCGCCACGACGGCTTCGACGCCTTCGAAGTGGCCGACGACAGGCTGGACTTCACCGAGATGCTCACCTGGGTCGAGAACGGCGGCGAGGAGTGGGCGCGCGAGCGGCGCGGTGTCGCGCTCCACTCGGTTGACGCCGTGAGCGGCGCATACGCGATCGACTGGTCCATCGAGCTCACCAACACCCGCGGCGAACCACTGGAGTTCGGCTCGCCGACGACCCACGGCCGCGAGATGGCCGGCTACACGGGGCTGCAGTGGCGCGGTCCCCGCGACTTCACCGGTGGCCAGGTGCTCTCTCCCGCCGGGCCGAGCACCGACGAGGAGATGATGGGGCAGCCCGCCGGCGAGCACTCCTGGATCGGCTTCGTCGGCGAACACGACGACGTGGACGCCCATTCGACGATCGTGTTCGCGCACGCTCCCGGCAACGAGGAGTCCGTGCACGCCTCGCACTGGTTCGTACGCTCCGAGCCCATCCCGACCGTGGCCTTCTCCTGGGCGTTCTTCGACGAGTTCGTCCTGCCGCCGGGCGACTCCTTCTCGTACCGCTACAGGATGCTCGTCGCAGACGGCGCCTGGGACGCGGACGGCATCGAGCGGCAGCTGAAGGCGATCCCATGGTGACCGGCCGGGAGAGACCGTCCCTGAACCGCGACCCCTGAACGACCCATCCCGAACGCCGAGTTGAAGGAGACCGCACGTGCTGGACGCACCGCTGCCGGGCGGGATAGGCCTGTCGCACATCACCGCCTACGACTGGGAGGCCGCCGACGGCGTGTGCGGCGGCAGCCCCCACATCCACCTCGCCTGCACCGAGGCGTACGTCGTCACCGGGGGAGAGGGCGCCGTCCAGACGCTGAGCCCCGAGGGCGGATTCACCGAGACACCGCTGGAGCCCGGCGTCATCGCATGGTTCACACCGGGAACCGTGCACCGGATGGTGAACGGCGCCGGGCTGCGGGTGACCGTGCTGATGCAGAACAGCGGTCTCCCGGAGGCCGGCGACGCGGTGTTCACCTTTCCGCAGGAGGTGCTGGCCGACCCCGAGGCGTACGCCGCCGCGGCCGCGCTGCCCGCGAAGGAGGGCCCCGAAGCCGACCGTGCCGCACGTGAGCGGCGCGATCTCGCCGTGCAGGGCTTCCTGGTCCTGAGAGACGCGGTGAAGGACGGCGACACCGAGCCGCTGCACGCGTTCCACCGGGCCGCCGCGGGCATCGTCGCCCCCAAGGTGGCTGCCTGGCAGCCGCGTTGGCGTGACGGTGCGCTGGCGGCCGCGGAACTCACCGGGCAGCACCTCGCCGCGCTCGCCGACGGCGACGCCTCCCACCTCTCCGCCGCACGCGCCCGCTCCGCGGAGCCCACACGGCGCGGTGGCTACGGGATGTGCGGACGCCGCGACGAGTACGAACTGCCCGGCACCACGCTGCCGTACTACGGCGAATAGCACCGACTGCACCGACCGCACGTACCGGAAAGGTTCATCGCATGCCCGCACCCAGGACAAGGGCGTCCTGCGCGGCGGCCGTCGCCATCGCCCTGTGCGCGACGCTCACCGGCTGCGGAGGCGGACCCTCGGCCGCCGCCGACGGCAAGGTCACGCTCCGCTTCACCTGGTGGGGTAACGCCGACCGCGCCGCCCGCACCGAGAAGGCCGTGACCGCCTTCGAACGGGCCCATCCGTCCATCGACATCCAGACCTCCTACTCCACGTACGACTCCTACAAGCAGAAGCTCGCCACCCAGGCGGCAGGCGGCGACGTGCCCGACCTCATCCAGCTCGACTACCGGCAGATCAGCCAGTACGCGGGTTCCGACGTGATGCTCGACCTGTCCCGGCAGCGCAAGCATCTCCCCACGGACAAGATGGATCCGGCACTGCTGCGCACCGGGCAGGTCGGCGGCCGGCAGTACGCCCTGCCCATGGGCATCGGCACCCAGACGGTCGCCTACGACAAGAAGGCATGGCGCGCGGCCGGGGTGAAGCAGCCCCAGCCAGGGTGGAGTTGGCAGGACTGGGTGCGGGCGCTGCGCAAGATCAAGGACGACCGCGGCTCCTACGCCATGACCGACCCGGGAGCCGCCGAGGACCAGTTCGAGATCTGGCTGCGCGGCCAGGGGAAGAAGCTCTACACCAAGGGCGGGCAGATCGCCTTCAGCGCGGGTGACTTGGCGCGCTGGTGGTCCTTCACCTCGGCGCTCCGCAAGGAGGGGCTGGTCAGTCCGGCCACGGACACCACGCAGATGTCCGGGTCGGTGGAGGACACACCGATGGGACGCAAGAGGTCCATCGCGGAGTTCAACTGGGACGCCCCGTCGGCGGGTTACGAGGCGATGTACGGCGACCGGCTCGCCATCGCCCCGACCCCCACGGGTGAGGACGGCACGTTCGGTCAGTACTACAAGCCGTCCATGCTGCTCGGGATCGCGGCCGGCAGCGAACACCCCCGCGAGGCCGCCCAGTTCATCGACTTCTTCCTCAACTCCGACAAGGCCGCCGACATCATGGGTGTCGACAGGGGCACCCCGGTCAACAGCACGCAGCGCCGCAGGGTGCTCTCCACCGTCACCGGATTCCAGAAGCAGGTGGCCCGGCTCCAGACGTCGTTGCAGGGCAAGCTCAAGGCTCCCCCGGCCGCCCCGCCGCGCGGCGACAACGGACTTCAGTCGACCTTCCAGCGCGACTACGACCAGGTCTCCTTCGAGAAACTCTCACCACGCGAGGCCGCAGAGGACTTCCTCACCGAGGCACGAGCGGAGCTGAGGCCCTGATGGCGAACACTTCCACCGCCCCGGCCACCTCGACGGCGGCGCCCGCAGGAGCCGGGCCCGCGGCGGACAGCACGCGCGGTACGGGCCCGAAGGGCCCCGGCCGCCCGCCCCGGCGCGAACGCCAGGGGGCCGCCTGGGTGTTCCTCTCCCCGTGGGTGCTGGGCGCGTCCGTGCTCACGCTGATCCCGATGGCGGTCTCGCTCTATCTGTCGTTCACCGACTACAACCTCTTCGATCCGCCGTCGTGGATCGGCCTGCGCAACTACGTGCAGATGTTCACCGAGGACCCGCGGCTGCTCCGCTCGATCGGCAACACGCTGCTGTACGTGCTCGTCGCCGTGCCGCTGCAACTCGCCCTGGCGCTCACCGTCGCCCTCGCCCTGAAGTCGATGCGGCGCGGGCGGAACTTCTACCGGTCCGCCTTCTACGCACCCTCGCTGCTCGGCGCCTCCATGAGCATCGCGCTGGTATGGCGGGCGATATTCAACGACGGCGGCACCGTCGACAACCTGATGAGCGGCCTCGGCTTCCACATCGGCGGCTGGGTCAACCACCCGGGCTGGGCCCTGGTGAGCGTCGCGCTGCTGACCGTATGGCAGTTCGGTGCACCCATGGTCATCTTCCTCGCCGGACTCCAGCAGATCCCGCAGGACCTCTACGAGGCAGCGGCCGTCGACGGGGCAGGCAGGTGGCGGCAGTTCGCCTCGATCACCCTGCCGATGCTCTCTCCCGTGCTGTTCTTCAACCTGGTGCTCCAGACCATCCAGGCCTTCCAGGTCTTCACCCCGGCCTTCGCGGTCAGCGGCGGCCGCGGCGGACCTGCGGACTCCACGCTCTTCTACACGCTCTACCTCTACGAACGGGGCTTCACCGCCTCGCACATGGGCTACGCGTCCGCGATGGCGTGGATGCTGCTGCTCGCCATCGGCATCGTCACGGCGGTGCTGTTCCGCACGTCCCGGTCCTGGGTCTTCTACGCGAACGAGGAGGCCGACTGATGTCCGCCACCGCCGTACCGAGGCAGAACCGCCGGATCGAGTGGCGGCGCGTCGCGCTCCACGGAGGCGCCCTGGCCGTACTCCTCGTGCTGCTCTACCCGTTGGCCTGGCTCGTCGCCACCTCGTTCAAGCCGGCGGACGAAGTGCTCGCCAGCCTCGCCCTGTTGCCTTCCCGGCTGGCCACCGAGAACTACGGCACCGCGGCCGAGGGCATCGAAGGCGTCACGCTGCTCCAACTGTTCGGCAACTCGCTGACGATCTCGGTCGGTGCCGTCCTGGGCAATGTGCTCAGCTGCTCGCTGGCCGCATACGCCTTCGCGCGGCTGCGATTCACCATGCGCGGGCCGCTGTTCGCCTTCATGATCGCCACGATCATGCTGCCGCACCACGCCGTTCTGATCCCGCAGTACATCGTCTTCAACCAGCTCGGCATGGTGAACACGTTCTGGCCGATGGTGCTGCCGAAGTTCCTGGCCACCGACGCCTTCTTCGTCTTCCTCATCGTGCAGTTCATGCGCGGCCTGCCGCGCGAGCTGGACGAAGCGGCGAAGATCGACGGCTGCGGGCCGTTCCGCATTTTCGCCCGCGTGGTTCTTCCGCTGACCAGGCCAGCACTGATCACCACCGCGATCTTCACCTTCATCTGGACATGGAACGACTTCTTCACCCAGTTGATCTATCTCTTCGAGCCGGAGAAGTACACACTCACACTGGCGCTGCGCACGTTCGTCGACACCTCCAGCCAGTCCGCGTACGGGCCGATGTTCGCGATGTCCGTGTTCGCGCTGCTGCCGATCGTGCTGTTCTTCCTGGCCTTCCAGCGGCTGCTCGTCGAGGGCATGGCCAATTCCGGTCTGAAAGGCTGACCTCACATGAGCACTTCGCGGGTACGCAGTGACCGCGGCGACCTCTTCGGAGCGCGATTCGAACTCTTCGCCGACGTGCTCGCGCTCGGCGTCGCCGCGACCGCCGCCTCGCTGCCGCTGGTCACGTTTCCGGCCGCGCTGTCCACGGCGTGCACCCTGCTGAGGCGCCGGCGCCTATATGCCGAACCGTGCACGGCGGGACGCTACTTCGTCGTCCTCCGGAAGCGGCTGACCCGGCGCGGCGAATGGGCCGCCGGTGCGGCCGCGCTCGCGTTCGGCCTCCTCGTGGCCGCCGACGCAGGGCTCGCCTCGGCCGGTCTGCCGGGCGCGGCGCCCTTCGCCCTGGCACTGGCCGTGGTGGCCACCGCGGCCGCGGTGGTCGGGCTGCGCGCGAGCGCTCAGCCGTCGCACGAGCAGTTTCCGGGCTGGCTCCCCGCCGTGCAGGCAGGTGCCGTCCGCACGGTTCGGGATCTGCCGGGCAGCGGCCTGGTGCTATTGGCCGTGCTCACGGCGGCGGTGTGTGCCTGGGCCCTGCTGCCCGTCGTCCTCCTGCTGCCCGGGCCCCTGGCCCTGGCACTGACGGCCGTCGAGCTGCGGCCGGGGCGCGGACAGTGAGCCGGGCGGCCGCCCGGCGAGTGCCGTTTCGCTTACCCGTACGTGCCGGACCCGCAGGGCCTTGTGGACCCCGGAGAAACGCGGCTAGCTTTTCTGGGTAGAAAGCGCTTGCTGCCCATCTTGCCACCCCCCAGGTGACCGAAGGAGACGACCCACGTGACACGCAGGACAGTGCGCATCGCCATGAACGGCGTGACCGGACGCATGGGGTACCGCCAGCATCTGGTGCGTTCCATCCTGGCCATCCGCGAGCAGGGCGGCCTCGACCTCGGCGACGGCAGCACACTGTGGCCCGAGCCGGTGCTCGTCGGCCGACGGGACCTCGCGCTCAAGGCGATCGCCGAGCGGCACGGACTGGACGAGTGGAGCACCGACCTCGACGCCGTCCTCACCGACGGCAGCATCGACGTCTACTTCGACTCCCAGGTCACCAGCGCCCGCGAGGACGCGCTGCGCAAGGCGATCGGTGCCGGGAAGCACATCTACACCGAGAAGCCCACCGCCACTGGCCTCGACGGAGCTCTCTCCCTCGCGAGGCTCGCGCACGAGGCGGGCATCAAGCACGGCGTCGTGCAGGACAAGCTGTTCCTGCCGGGGCTGCTCAAGCTCAAGCGCCTCGTCGACGGCGGCTTCTTCGGGCGCATCCTCTCGGTGCGCGGCGAATTCGGCTACTGGGTCTTCGAGGGCGACTGGCAGGAGGCACAGCGACCCTCCTGGAACTACCGGTCCGAGGACGGCGGCGGCATCGTCGTCGACATGTTCCCGCACTGGGAGTACGTGCTGAACGGCATCTTCGGCCGGGTCACCTCCGTACAGGCCCTCGCGGCGACGCACATCCCGCGTCGCTGGGACGAGCAGGGGCGGGCCTACGAAGCCACCGCCGACGACTCCGCGTACGGCGTCTTCCAGCTCGAGGGCGGCATCGTCGCGCAGATCAACTCCTCCTGGGCGGTGCGCGTCAACCGCGACGAGCTCGTCGAGTTCCAGGTCGACGGCACGGAGGGCTCGGCCGTCGCGGGACTGCGCCGCTGCCGCGCACAGCACCGCTCCGGCACGCCCAAGCCCGTATGGAACCCCGACCTGCCCGCCACGGAGGTCTTCCGGGAGCAGTGGCAGGAGGTCCCGGACAACGGGGAGTTCGACAACGGCTTCAAGGCGCAGTGGGAGCTCTTCCTGCGGCACGTCGCGCTCGGGACGCCGTACGACTGGGACCTGCTCGCCGGAGCCCGCGGCGTCCAACTCGCCGAACTCGGCCTGCTCTCCTCGGCGGAGGGCCGTCGCATGTCCGTTCCGGAGCTGTCGCTCTGAGACCCGGTCCCGGTCCAGGACCCCGATCCAGGCTTCGAGGGAGACCTTCTGTGATCCGACTTCCCGATGAGAACGGGTCGTTGCGTACGTACGAGCCCAGGGCCGAGCCCGCGGCGCCCGTCGCCGCGCCGCCGGCCGGAGCGGCGCCCGCCTCCCGAACGGTCTTCGCGGCGGCGCACGTCGTCGCCGACCGGTACCGGGAGGCCACCGGGGCCGGCGGCCCCGCCGCGCTCGACTGGGACGCCACGCTCGCCTTCCGCCGCCACCTGTGGTCGCACGGCCTGCGCGTCGCCGAGGCCATGGACACGGCGCAGCGCGGCATGGGACTGGACTGGCCCGTCGCGGCCGAGCTGATCGAACGTTCCGCCGCGGAGGCGAGGTCCGTGGGCGGACGCGTCGCCTGCGGCGTGGGGACGGACCAACTCGACTCGGATGGCGTGGACGTGGCGCAGGTGCGCGGCGCCTACGAGGAGCAGTCCGAGGTCGTGGAGAAGGCCGGCGCGCAGACGATCCTCATGGCCTCGCGCGCGCTCGCCGCCACCGCCCGCGGTCCCGAGGACTATCTCGACGTCTACGGGCACCTGCTCCGCCAGGCCGCCGAACCCGTCATCCTGCACTGGCTCGGGCCCATGTTCGACCCTGCGCTGGAGGGCTACTGGGGCAGCACCGACCTGGACGCCGCCACCGACACGTTCCTGGGGATCATCGCCGAACACCCCGGCAAGGTCGACGGCGTGAAGGTCTCCCTGCTCGACGCCGACCGCGAAGTGGCGCTGCGGCGCCGCCTCCCCGACGGCGTGCGCTGCTACACCGGCGACGACTTCAACTACCCGGAACTCATCGCGGGGGACGGGGGCACGGACGGGGACGGTGGCGGGGGAGGGGACGGTGACGGCGGCGAACACCCGGTGGCCGGTCGGGACTTCAGCCACGCGCTGCTGGGCATCTTCGACCCGCTCGCGCCACTCGCCGCCGACGCGGTGCGTCTGCTCGACGCCGGTGACACCTCCGGATTCCGCTCGGCGCTCGATCCGACGGTGGCCCTCTCGCGGCACCTCTTCCAGGCGCCGACCCGCTTCTACAAGACGGGAGTCGTCCTGCTCGCTTGGCTCGCCGGCCACCAGGAGCACTTCGTCATGGTCGGCGGCATGCAGTCGGCGCGGTCGCTGCCGCACCTCGCGCGGGCGTACGAACTGGCAGACGCACTCGGTCTGTTCCCCGACCCGGGTCTGGCCGAGGAACGCATGCGGCGGCTGCTCGGCGTACACGGGGTGGAGGCGTGAGCGCCGCCGCGCGGCTCGCCCGCTTCTCCGTCAACCAGCAGACCGTCAAGCAGCTCCCGCTGCCCGAACTCGCCGACGCGTGCGGCAAGCTCGGCATCTCCCATGTGGGGCTGTGGCGCGAGCCCGTCCAGGAGTACGGACCGGAGGCGGCCGCCCGTCTGATGCGTGACGCCGGTCTGAGCGTGACGTCGCTGTGCCGGGGCGGCTTCTTCACCGCCCTCGACCCGGTCGAGCGCAGCCGCGCCCTCCACGACAACCGTGCCGCGATCGACGAGGCCGCGACGCTCGGGACGTCCACGCTCGTACTGGTCTCGGGTGGCCTCCCCGAGGGGAGCCGTGACCTCGCCGGCGCCCGCGAACGGATCGCGGACGCGCTCGCCGAACTCGGCCCGTACGCGGGGGAGCGCGGCGTACGGCTGGCGATCGAGCCGCTGCACCCGATGTTCGCCTCCGACCGCTGCGTGGTCTCCACACTCGGGCAGGCCCTCGACCTGGCGGAGCGGTTCCCCGCGCAGCAGGTCGGAGTCGTCGTGGACACATACCACGTGTGGTGGGACGACCGGGCCCCGGCGCAGATCGAACGTGCCGCCGCGGGCGGCAGGCTGGCGGCCTTCCAGCTCGCGGACTGGATCACACCCCTGCCCGAGGGCGTGCTGCTCGGCCGCGGCCAGCTCGGCGACGGAGCCGTCGACCTGCGGGGATTCCGCGAACTCGTCGACGCGACCGGCTACGGCGGGCCCATCGAGGTGGAGATCTTCAACCCGGGACTGTGGGCGCGTGACGGCGTCGAGGTCCTTGCGGAGACGGTGGAGCGGTACGTGCGCCACGTCGTGGTGGAGGAGCGCTGACGGGCCCGGAAGCGCCCCGAAAAATCCTGAAGAAGAAATTCCGGATCGGGGGCAACCGTTCCTGGGGGTTGTGGGTCTTACCTGGTGCTTGGGCCTCTTGGGGGGATGCAAGAGGCCGAGGGGGGCACAGGGGCCCGGCCGTTGGAGCACGGCAGCCGGGCCCCTAGAAATCTGCCCTCGATGAGTCAGCCCCGTCGGAGGTGGCCTGCCCGGGAGCGGGTTGTGCCGGAACCGCCGCGAAGCGGGTCAAGGTGTGCGGACCGGCTCGCCAACCCGCCCTCGCTATATGGCAGTTGGTGATAATCACCCGACAGCGTCCCGCCGATTCATGCAGCCTGGGGGTCTCGTTACCGGCGGTTGCGCCGCTAGTGTCCGCGGGTGCACGAGTGCAAGCGGACAGTGGTGTGACCCCGAAAACTGCTCTGGAGTGTGCGCATGCTGACCACATGCCCGCGATGCGGAACGAGATCAGCCGCGATGTCCGAGGCCTGCGGCGACTGCGGCCATGATCTCTACCGCGTCGCCTATCCCACCCCGTCCGCCGCGTTGCGGCTGACCTTCCTGAACCGCGTGCCGACGCGGATCACGGTGAGCGTCGCGCTGCTCCTCGCCGGTGCGGGCGTGTCCACGGGCCTGCTGTTAGCGGGTGGAGGGGAGGACAAGGAGCCGATCTCCAAGAACCGGGCCCCCGCCTCGTCCGTACCCCGTGAGCCCACTCCCTCGGCGCCACCGACCTCCCCCGAGCCCTCCAAGACGAAGGCTCCGCCGAAGCCGGCGCCTGCGACGACGCAGCCCACCCGTACCCCCTCGGCCGCGCCCTCCCCGACGCGGACGTACCGGGACCCCTTCGCCGATATCCCCGAGGCCCAGCGGGCGTTGAGGTTCGCCGACGAAGTGACGAGGCAGTGGACCGGCCCGGACTCTCCGTACTGGGAGAACCGCCGAGACCGCCGCTGAACGGGCTGCCGTGCGGGGGCCCTTGCCTTGGCCGGGTGCGGCTCAAGGGGGGGCAGCGGTGAGTCGCAGTGGGTGAGGCCCAGCGGGTGCGGCTCAGTCGAGCGCCGCGAACGAGACGAACTCGCTCCACGCGCCGGCCGGGAAGGTGAGCTGCGGGCCGTGGGCGTTCTTCGAGTCGCGGACGTGGACGGTGCTGGTCGAGGCGGCGGCCTCGACGCAGTCGTTGTCGTTGCTGCCGCTGTAACTGCTCTTGATCCAGGCCAGGTTGGAACTGTCCGAGGCGGTGGGCTGCGAAGTCATGTCTCACCAAGCACTTTCTCGATGAAGGCCAGCGACTCCCGTGGGCTGAGAGCCTGAGACCGGATGATTCCATACCGCAGCTCCAGAACCTGAGCCTCTTTCGGGTCGGACATGAGGTGGGTCGTCAGCTGCGCGGCCGCGTATCCCACCGTCGCCCCGTCCCTGAGCTTGAGCACCTGGAGCTCGCCTCCCATGCCGGCGTGATCGTCCCGGTCCGTCGGCATGACCTGGATCTCCACATGCCGCAACTTGCCGACGTGGAGAAGGTGTTCGAGCTGCCGCCGCAGCACCGGCCTGCCACCGACGGGACGCCGCAGCGTGACCTCCTCCTGGACGAAGGTCAGCGTCGGCGGGGGAGTCCTGCGGAAGATCTCCTGCCGGGCCATGCGGGCGGCCAGATACCGCTCCAGGTCGTCGTCGCTGTAGGCGGGGCGACGCATCCGGAACAGCGCCCGGGCGTACTCCTCCGTCTGCAGCAGACCGTGGACGTTGTGGTTGCCGTACGCCCCGAGCTCCACGGACTCGGCCTCGATCCTGGCCAGATCCCGCACCTTCTTCGGGTAGCGGGCCTCCGCAACGTCGCCCTTCATCGCCGCCAACTTGCCGTCGGCGCCCAGCACGTGGTCCGCCGAGGTCAGGAACTCCGCCCTGGGCACCCGCCTTCCGCGCTCGACGGAGGAGACCAGGTCCTCCCCGTACCCGATGGCGGCCCCCAACTCGGCCTGCGTCAGCCCCGCCGCCTCCCGCCACAGCTTGATCTGCCGTCCGACGGTCTTCACGACGGCGCCCGAGTCGTCCTCCAGCCCCGGGTCCCACCCGGACCTGTCGGCCCCGTCGGTGGTGTACGCGTTGCGCCCGGCGGGGCCGGCTGCGCCGCCACTGTTGTCCCTGTCCATGCCTGGCGCGGGTGCGTTTGCCCCGCCGCCGTCCTTGTCCCCGTGTACGTCCCCGTCCATGGCCCGCACCCCTCTGTCGGTGTCCCTGAGGGTTCAACGGGTCTTTGAGGGCCCCGAGTCACGGGGCGAGGCGGTACGGATGGAGGGGGCGGCGGTACAGACGCCGACGGTGAGGGCGAGCTGACCAGATGCGGCAAGCGGTATCACCAAGGCTCAAGTCATTGCGAGACCCACTGGTGCGCGTGCTCCGGGTCAGTCGGGCACGCGAAAATGATGAGGCGTCCGCGGCCAACGTAGATTCCAGTCGGGATGTTGGCTCCGTAGGTGCCGGCGGTTGGCTGGTCTTCGACGGGGATCCAGCTGGTGGTGCCGCCGTCCCATTCGCGGGTGTCCGCGGTGAGCAGCGGCTGCATGGCTGTGCCGCAGGTCTCGCAGGCGACGCGTGCGGGGGCGGCGGTCAGGGCCCAGGAGACGCCTCCGCCGCTCTTCCAGCCGGGGGCGATGGAGAGGTCGTGCGTGTAGGTAGGCGGTTCGCCGGCGTCTTCGTCCCACGACTCTTCCGTCTCCTCCTCCCAGGTGTCGATCCGCTCGCGCAGGGCCTCGGGCAGTGCCCAGAGATCCTCGTGTTCGAGAACCTCCTCGGGATCGAGCACACATGCGCTGGGCAACAGGTTGTCGATGCCCTCGGGCTCCGTTCCGGACGGGGGCCCGAATGGTTCGGCGACGGTGTTCGAGTCACGCCAGCCGACATACAGGTTCAGCTCGTGCCCGTCCGTGTGGCCGGTGAAGCCGCACCAGAACACCTGGAGCAGATCCTTGCCTTCCGGCGCGGGCATCCCAGGGACGTCTCGTCCGTACAGCTGGGCCACCGGCAGCATGGGCGACGGCTGTGCCGGGTGGTCGTTGCCCCCCGGCCGAGTGCACACGGGCCACGGCTCGTGTGCGGGCCACAGCATCGGTCCGCCCACGGAGCTGTCCTGCGGGCCCGGCTTTCCCGGTCGAGGGTGGAGCCGGACAGTGCGGAGGCGGAAGTCGCTCACCTCGGGGAAGAGTTCCTCCGGATCCAGTGGACGGGGCGGGGTGGTTCGGGGCACGGGGTCCTCCGTGGACGGTGACTCGGAGCGTTGTGCAGGGCCTACGGTACGGCGGTGCGGACGCCGGATGCCGGGTTGTCGAGGGAGTCCTTGAGGAAGAAGCCCTTGCTGCCGTGGGCTTCGAACTCGAGGCGGATGGGGATGGGGTTGGTCCCCTCGTAGATGGGCTTGATGTCGTACTGGACGACTTCGTCGTTCTTGCCGACGGCGTCGTAGACCTTCTGCTCGATCCAGTCGCGCTGCTGGGGCGAGTTGGTCGGGTTGTTGGTCTGGGTGACCAGGTTGTGTTTGGCCAGGTGTCCTTTACCCGCTCCTCCCAGACGGTCGGCGAGCAGGTGTCCGCGCGCCTCGTTGAACGCGTCGCCGTCGCCGCGCCAGCCCGGCGGCATGCTCCTGCCCGCAGGGGTGCCGGTGTGCAGCATGTCCCTGTTGATGGAGGCCGAGACACCGGTGGGCCGGCCATGCTCGTCGAGGCCGTGGTAGCGGACGCTGCCGCCGTGTGAGTAGTGGTCGAGGTTGCAGGGAGCGAGTCCGAAGGTGTCAGTCAGGGCCTGCGGATTGGACACGTACGCCACAGGGTTCGGTGCCGGGGCCAGGCCCAGGGGGTCCTGTGTGACGTAGCGGCCGGTCTCGGGGTCGTAGTGGCGGAAGTAGTTGTGGTGCAGTCCGGTTTCGGGGTCGTCGTACTGGCCGGGGAAGCGCAGGGGGATGTATGCGGTGGAGGTGCGCTCCCAGCCGGTCGTTCCCCAGGTGGTCGCCTTTCCGCGCCAGGCGAATTCGCCCTCCGGGCTGACGAGTTCGGAGGGGGCGCCGACGAGATCAGTGGCTATGGCGAAGAAGCGGGCATCGATCTCGCCCTGAGGAAGGTTCTTGCGCTCGTACTGAGTCAGCGGCCTGTGGCCTTCGAAGTCCCAGGTCAGCGTAATGCCTGTGTGCTCTTCGTGCTGCTCCGTGACGCGGGTGCCGTCCCAGGTGAAGCGGATGGTCTCCGCCTCGGTGTGGCCGTCCTCGGCCATGCGATGTTTGGCGGTACGGCGGCCGAGGGGGTCGTAGCTGTAGGTCCAGCGGGTGCCGTCCGGGGTGGTGCAAGCGACGAGGCGGTCCTCGGCGTCCCATTCGTAGCGCCAGGTGTCGGGCTTGCGGGACAGCCGGGTCTTCTGCCGAAGGACGGTGCGCCCAGCGGCGTCGTAGTCGTAACGGATCCGGCCCGCGCCCAGCAGCTTCGTACCTTCGTACTCGCGGGGGCCGGAGGCCGCGGGTTCGGCGACAGGGACCTGCCGCCAGTCCGCCTCGGTCTGGTTGCCGGTCCGGTCATAGGCGTAGCGCTCGTGCCAGTCGTTTGCGTCGACACCGAGCGGACGGCCGAGGACATCCAGCTCGATGCTTTCGGTGTCGCCGGTGACAAGCTCCGCGACGCCGGTGAGGTGTCCGTCGGCACGATAGGCGTAGTCCCGGTTGCTGAGTATGCGGCCGGGTATCGCCGTGGTCTGGCCGGCAAGGCGGCCCGCGGGGTCCCATTGGGAGGTCATGGCCGTTCGGCCGCACATCCGGGTGATCTCGCGGCCGACGTGGTCGTGGGTGAACTCCAGGTGCCAGTCTCCGACTTCGAGACGGTTCCGGTTGCCTGCGGCGTCGAAGGACTGGCGGCTGGTGGCGCCTGTCGGAGTGGTCCGCTCCGTGCGTCTGCCGAGGGCGTCGTACCGGTACTCCGAAGTTCTGCCGTCGACGGTCTCAGCGAGCACCCTGCCGGCCGCGTCGCGCTCGTAGCGCAACGTCGACGTGGGCGTGGATGCCTCAGCGAGGCGACCGTCGGCGTCGTATCGGTACTGCGTGAGCACACCGGCTGCGTCCTTGGTGACAATGTTGCCGGTCTCGTCGCGCAGGAAGGTGAGAGTCTCGCCGGTGGGCCGGCTCCTGGAGGCGAGCCATCCGCAAGCGTCGTAGGTGAAGGTCTCCGTACGGCCGTCGAAGTCCTGTTCCCGGATGAGCCGGCCGACCGCGTCGTGCTCGTACCCCCAGGTCAACCCAGTCGGGCCGGTGACCTTGCGCAGACGCAGCTCTGTGTCGTAAGTGAACTCGTAGCGGGCGCCGTCAGGGGTCCGGCGTGCGGCGATCTTGTCGAAGTGGGTGTATTCCAGCTCGGTGGTGGCGCCCTTCGCGTCGGTGTAGGTGAGGCAGTTGCCCTCGCCGTCCCAGGTCCACTCCTCGCGGTGTCCGAGTGGATCGACGCGCGCGGCCAATTGCCCCTCGGTGGTCCACTCCATCCGAGTCACCGCGCCCAACGCGTCGATCCCAGCGACGGGTCGGCCGAATGCGTCCCGCTCAATGCGGGTGATCGCTCCGCCCACGCTGGTGGACTCCACCGGCAGTCCGGCGCGGTCATTGCGATATGTGACGGTGTTGCCGATCGGGTCCGTCACTGTGGCCACGGCCCCGGTCGGGTCGTAGGTGAAGCACACTATGCCGCCGTCCGGACCTGTGATCGAAGTGAGGTTTCCGCAGTCGTCGTAACTGCGTCGGACGGTTGCGCCGCCCGCGCTGCGGCTTTCCTCGGGCCGGTTGGCAGCGTCGTACGTCGCGGTGCTGACTCCGCCGTCCGGCAGGTGCACGGCCGTCCGGTTGTGCTGCTCGTCGTACTCGAAGCGCGTGACGTTGCCGAGCGGATCGGTCTGCTCAAGCAAGTTGCCGTTCTCGTCCCACTCGCGGGTCCAGCCGTTACCCAGGGCATCGGTCTCCGCGATGATCTGGTGGCGGGCGTCGAACTGGTAGGTGGTGACGGCCCCTTGGGAGTTGATGTACCGCGTGGTGCGCAACGCCCGGTCGTACTCGAAGTGGCTGGAGAGCACCCCGTCGGGACCGACGGTACGGACGACCCGGTCGGCCTGGTCGTACTCATAACGGAAGGTGGAGTCGTTCCGGTCGGTCCAGGAGGCCAGGCGACCGAAGTCGTCGTAGGTGAACTCCAAAGCCTCGCCGGAGGAGTTGACGACGTGGGTGACGTTGCCGCCGTCCTGATAGCGGTAGGACATGACCTCGGTGGCCACGTCGGATGTGACAAGCGCAAGGTGGGATATCCGGCCCGCATCAACGTGCACCCGCACGGTGTAGCCGCCGCTGTGCCGGAGATGGGTCGGGGTGCCGTCGTCAAGGCGCGAGAAGCTGATTTCGTTGCCGTTGAGGTCGGAGACCCATCGCAGCCATAGCCAGCCCGACCTGGACGGGGAATCGCAGAATGTCCGGGTGATGCCGCTGCGCGGGTCGGTGATCTCGTACGTCTCCTCACCGAGCACACCCACGCCCGCATGCGCCAGAGGCAGCCGGGGGCCGGCGACCGGGTATACCGGGTCCGTACCGCCTGCAACCGGGAACTCCTCGTAGCGCAGGAGAGAGCCGTCCTCACGGGCCCAGATCACGCCGTCCGCGGTCGCTTCAAGCCGCTCGTCCAACGTCGATGCCCAGGAAGGGCCGTAGAACTGCCCGTACCGGTACGACGACAAGTGCGTCCGGGAGATCGTCAAGGGCAGGACGCCCGGCAGCTCCAAGTCTGTCTGCGCGTGGAGGAGCTCACCACTGGCGACATCCACCGGGTCGTTGGCGCACGGCCGGGTAGGGGTGGGGCGTCCGGTCAGGTTCGCGTCGTTCGTCGAGTTGTTCAGCGAGGCAGGGCGAACGTTGGTGGGTTTCCCGTCACCGTTCGGCCGGTTGCCGTCCTTGCCGTCGCCGATCTTGTTGAGATCGCCGACGATGCCGTGCTCGTTGTCGCGGTGCTTCTTGGCCATGGAGCGGACGCCGCCGGGAACCCCGTCGGTGACGTGTTTGGCGACCTTCTTCAGCGCCTTCTCGGTGCCGTTGAGCGCGCCGTGCAGGACGCTGTCGAAGGCCTGGGTGAACGGGTCGCGTCCCTTGGTGCGGCCGAAAGCGCCCTTGGCGCGGCCCAGCGGGGCAAGGGAGTTGGTGTGCATGTCGGAGCCGTGGCGGGAGAGCTTCTCCGCGCCGTTGTCGAACTCGTCCGGATCGATCTTCATCCGGCCGCCGCCGCCACCGCCGCCCCCGCCGGAGGGGCCGTCCGCGGAGGCCAGGTTCATGGCGCCCTTGCCGCCACCGCCGTCACCGCCGCCGGCGTCCCCGCCCCCACCTCCGCCGCCTTCGCCGGGCGGCAGGTGAATCGCGTCGTCCGCCAGATCGAGGATCATGTCCTCGACCATCTTCTCCAGCTTGCCGGTGACCGGTTCGGTCACCTCGGCCAGCAGCCGGGCGACGATCTCCTCTTCGGCTTCCTTGATGATGCGGCGGATCAGTTCCCGCATCGCCGCCGTCTGTGCCGCACCGATCAGCGCCGAGAGGCCGCCGGTGACCACGGCCAGTCCGATCCCGATGCCGATCGAGGCGGCCATCGCGCCGAGTTCGATCTCGCACTTGATCTTCATGCCGTAGATGACGTCCGCGACCACGTCGCATGCCGTGGCGAACAAGCGCGATATCTCGGGGACCTTGTCCAGGTGGGAGCCCTTGACCTTGCCCCAGTGCTCGCTCAGCGCATCGACCGCGTAGCCCTCGCTGGAGGCCAGGATCCGGTTGACCGCGGCGTGGGCCTCGCCGCCGTGGCCCTCGAACTTGTCGGCGAACTCCCGCATGGCGTCGGCCATCTCGCGGTAGTCGTCCTCGTCCACGTTGGGCCAGTTGATCCCGATGAAGTCCAGGATCTCATCCAGCCAGCCCGGCAGAACGTAACCCATCCCCCGTACCTCCCCCGGTACAACACCGCGGCCACAGCGGCCAGTTCGAAGTACCGAACAGTCTAAGTAGCGTCAACATGCCCTGTACAAGGGGTTGTTCGGACGAGTGACGTTCGCCCGTTTGTCCCCGGCGTGCGAGTCGTCGGCTGTGCGGGCGGGCCGGTTCTGCTGGAATGCGGTATGAGCATCTTCGTACGCGTGCGGTTCGACGTCGGGGACGAACAGCGGGCGGAATTCGAGCGGTTGGCGCTCTCACTCTGCGAGCAGGCCAAGGGCGTCCCCGGGATCCTCACCTACCGGTTCTTCTCCTCGGGCTCCGGCAGGTACGCGCTGCTGGAGGAGTACGCCGACACTGCGGCGGCGCTGGCGCACAACGACAGCGCGACGGAGCTGCTGGACCGTCTGCGGCACTGCACGGAGTCGATCGGGGTCGAGCTGTACGGCCCACTCGGGCCCGAGCTCCACGAGTGGGTACGGGAACGGCACCACGCGACCTCGTACGAGGAGTTCCCGGAGACGGGCGGTCAGGCCTGAGGCCAACCGTCGGCGAACCCGGCATCCGGACGGACCGCCGAGCGAAGCCCGGCACCGAGCCGAACCGTCACCGACCGGTGCCGCACCACCGGATCTCTCCGTCGACCACCGTGTCCGTCGGCGTGAGACCCAGGGCGCGCGCGACGGCGGCGGACGCCTCGTGCTCCGGGTGGATGTGAGCGATGAAGGTGTCCACGTCCTGATCGCGCAGCCACGTCAGCATGGCCAGGGCGGCCTCCCGCGCGTAGCCGATGCCCTGGTGCTCCGAGCCGATCACCCAGGCGAGTTCGGCCGTGAGTCGCCCCGCGGCCGGGCGGAGAAGCGTGGCCTGCACGGTGCCGACGAGCCGCTCGTCCGACTGGCGGCGGAGCATCCAGCTCAGCCAGCCCTGCTTGCCGTCGGGTGACCGTCCGGCGGACTGCCGCCGGTAGCGGGCCACCAACTGCTCGGCGGAGTCGGGCGATCCGCCGATCCAGATGTGCAGCCGCTCGTCGTCGAACACCGGGAACGCCTCTGCCGCATGGCCGGGACGAAGCGGCTCCAGCCGAAGTCGCAGGGTCGTCATGGGGCTTGCGGCAGGCCACGTCTTCGCGCCGGACCCCTGAGCCTTGTCGGCGGCACGGCCCGCCCCGCCGTCCTCCGCCACGGCTGCCTCCGCGGAGAGCTCCGCCCCGGCCGGCTCCGCGGAGACGCCGGCGGGCTGGATCAGGTCCCAGCGGTTCCCGTACGGATCCCGGAAGACGGCGACCGTCCCGTACGGCTCTCGCCGGGGCGGCTCCTCGAAGACGACGCCCGCTGCCAGCATCCGCGCGTGATCCCCGTCGAAGTCCTCGGTGTTGAGGAACCAGCCGACACGGCCCCCGGTCTGGTCCCCGACGCGGGCCCTCTGCTCGCCGGTGTCGGCCTTGGCGAGAAGCACCCCGGTCTCGCGCGCTCCTCGTGGTGCGACCACCACCCAGCGCTTGTCGCCGTCGAGGGGTGTGTCCTCGACGAGTTCGAAGCCGAGGGCGTCCACGTAGAAGGCGATCGCCTCCTCGTAGTCGTGAACGACGAGGGCCACCAGTCCGAGATGGGGCATCCGGTGATCCTGCCGCCGCGCGCCGCACAGCGCCATCGCGTTTCGGTTCGCTCGCGGCGGGATGGCCGGAACGGCACCGGCAGAGGGCCGGAAGGAAACCGCGGACGGCTGGAACGGAACCTGCGGACCGCTGAAACAGAACCCGCCGACGGCCGGAACGGCGCGCCGCGGTGTCCGGAACGTCTAGAACGGCACCCCGCACTGCAGCATCACGTTCGCGTAGGGACGGACCTCGCCCGTACGGACGATGAGGCGTGCCTGGCGGGTGCGTGCCTTGAACTCCTCATGCGAGACGAGCTGCAGCTCGGGGAAGTGCTCGTGCAGCAGCTCGGACGCCTCAGGGTTCTTGTCCTTCACCTCGGTGGCGGCTGTGGCGCTCTCGATCTCGAGCTCGTCCAGCAGCCCGGCGAGCACCTCGTCGAAGGGCGGGACACCCGCGCGGAACGCGAGGTCGACCAGGAATGGGCCGTAGGGGACCGGAAGCCCCGCGTCGCAGACCACGAGGCGGTCGGTGTGGCCCAACGAGGCCAGTGCGCCCGCGAGATGACGGTTGAGTATTCCCGACTTCTTCATGCGGCCGGTCTGCTCCTTCTTCGTCTTCGGCTTCGTGGTTCAGCTTCGCACGGGATCCCTGCGGGCGGGCCCGGTGGCGGCGACGCCCTTGCGGCGGCGGCCGGTTGCTCTTCGGCCGCCGCCACCTGTCATGCCGTGACCCCGGGTCCTGACACCCGGGAAGGGCGAGCGACCGGTCAGGAGTACCGCTTGACGTTCGTCTTGTCCACAGTGACGACCGGGACCATGATCTCCTTGTCCGGGTCGCTGCCCTCGACCTTGCGGATGGCGTTGCGCACCGCCATCTTGCCGAGTTCCGAGGGCTGTTGGGCGATCGAGGTGTTGAGAGTGCCCTTCTCGATGGCCTTGAAGCCGTCGGGGGTGCCGTCGAAGCCGACGACCTTGATCTGCTTGCCGGCCTTGCCGCCGAGAGCCTTGATCGCGCCGAGTGCCATCTCGTCGTTCTCGGCGAAGATGCCGGTCGCGTCGGGGTGGGACTGCAGCAGGTTGGTGGTGACGTCGAGGCCCTTGGCGCGCTCGAAGTTGGCGGCCTGCTTACCGACGACCTTGATGCCCGGGTACTTCTTGATGGCCGACATGAAGCCCTGGCCCCGCTCACGCGAGGCGGACGTGCCGGGCTGACCGCGCAGGACGATGACGTTGCCCTGCTCGCCGAGCTGCTTCGCGAGCTCCCTGGCCGCCTTCTGGCCGCCGGAGACGTTGTCGGAGGCCACGGTCGTGGCCACCTTCGCCTTGTTGACCGTGCGGTCGACGGCGACGACCGGAATTCCGGCGTTGTCCGCTGCCTTGACGGAGGGTGCGGCCGCGTCGGAGTCGACGGGGTTTATGATGATCGACTTCACGTTCTGGCTGGTGAAGTTCTGGATCTGATTGGCCTGTTGGGACGCGTCGTTCTGTGCGTCCTGGACATTCAGCGTGGCTCCCTGAGCCTTTGCCTCTGCCTCGGCCCCCTTCTTCATCTCCACGAAGAAAGGATTGTCCAGAGTCGAGAGGGCCAGGCCCAGCTTGATGTCCTTCTTGTCGCCGGACTCCGACGAGCCGCTGCCGCATCCCGTGGCGGCCGCGCATATCAAAGCCGCAGCTGTCACTACGGCAAACGTGCTCTTTCGCGTGCTCATTGCTGCATTCCTTGCAGTCGACGGCAGTGAAACGGACGTCGTGCTTCCCCCCGACACACAGAGATCATGCGCGACGCCGGAGTGTATCGAGCAGCACGGCCAGGGCAATCACCGCCCCGATGACGACTTGCTGCCAGAAGATGGAGACTTCGAGCAGATTGAGGCCATTGCGGAGGACCGCGAGGATAAGTGCGCCGACAAGTGTTCCCGAGGCCTTTCCGACGCCGCCCGCGAGGCTGGCGCCGCCGATCACCACGGCCGCGATCGCATCGAGTTCGTACCCCGTGGCGGCTTGGGGCTGCGCGGAGGCGAGCCGCGAGGCCAGCACGATTCCCGCCACCGCGGCGAAGGCCCCGGAGAGCGCGTAGATGACGAGCTTCTGCCGGCGCACACGGATTCCGGAGAGCCGCGCGGCCTCCTCGTTGCCGCCGATCGCGTACATCGCACGTCCGCTGTAGGTACGGGCGAGCACCAGCGCCGTGATGCCGCCCATCACGACCAGCACCACCAGCGGCACGGGGAACCAGCCGCCGAGCGTCTCGCCGACCGTGGCGACGGAGGAGGGAAGCGCGATCGGCGTGCCCTCGGAGAGGACCAGCGAGAGGCCGCGCCCGACGGAGAGCATCGCGAGGGTCGCGATGAACGGCGGCAGCTTGCCGTAAGCGATGAGGCCGCCGCTGACGAGGCCGCAGGCGACGCCCGTACCGACCGCGAGCAGCACGGACAGCCAGACGGGCAGCCCTTCCTTCGTCGACGTCCAGCCGAGCATGATCGCGGAGACCGCGGCGACCGAACCGACCGACAGGTCGATGCCCCCGGAGACGACGACGAAGGTGACGCCGAAGGCGAGGATCGCCGTCACGGCGGCCTGCACGCCGACGTTCAGCAGGTTCTGGGTGCTGAGGAAGTCGGGCGACATGACCGCCAACGCGGCCACGAGGACGACGAGTCCGCTCAGCGCGCCGTTGTCCTTGAGGACCCTGCGCAGCACCGGCGCCGCGCCGCGTGCCGCACCGCCCGGACCGCGGCCGTCGGACGGGCCCTTCCCCAGGGGCTGCCCCTGCCGACCGTGTCCGCTGCTGCTGTGGATGTCAGAGGCCACGGTGGCCCTCCTTGCTCTCGGTCTTCGTGCCGCCGGTCTGGGTGACGGAAGGCGTCCCGGGGGCGCGGGAGCCCCGCCCGTTCTCGTCCTGGCCGTGCGCCGTGCCGACGGCGAGGCGCATCACGGCGTCCTGCGTGGCCTCCCGTGCGGCGAGTTCGCCCGCGATGCGGCCCTGAGCCATCACGAGGACGCGGTCGCTCATGCCCAGCACCTCGGGGAGGTCGCTGGAGATCATCAGGACGGCGTGCCCCGACGCGGTGAGTTCGTTGATGAGTTCGTAGATCTCGACCTTCGCACCGACGTCGATGCCACGCGTCGGCTCGTCGAGGATCAGCACCCTGCTCTGCGCGAGCAGCCACTTGCCGATGACGACCTTCTGCTGGTTGCCGCCCGAGAGGGTGCGCATCCGCTGACCCAGCCCGGACATGCGCACGCCCAGCCGGCTCGCGATGCGGCCCGCGGACTCCTGCTGGCCGGAGAGGTTCACGATGCCGGCGCGGCTGGCCCTGCGCAGCGTGACCAGCCCGAGGTTGTCCTGCACGGAGGAGTCCGGCAGCAGACCCTGGCCCTTGCGGTCCTCCGGGACGAGGCCGATGCCCGCGGCGAGAGCGGCGTTGATGTCGTGCCGGCGCAGCCGCTTGCCCTGCACCTCGACGGTGCCCGAGTCGTAGGGGTCGGCGCCGAAGACGGCACGTGCCACTTCCGTACGGCCGGCGCCCACCAGCCCTGCCAGGCCGACGACTTCGCCCGCGCGCATCTCGAAGCCGACGCCGGAGAAGCCGCCCGCGCGGGTGAGCCCGGAGACGCGCAGCAGCGGCGGGCCGCCCGGGGCGGCGGATGTGACGGGGGGCGTTCCCGTCTTCCGTGGGTACTGCTGCTCGATGCTGCGCCCCACCATCATCCGTACGAGGTCGTCGCGCGGCGTCGACGCGGCGGTCTGCCCGACGCTGCGTCCGTCGCGCAGCACCGTGACCCGGTCGCCGAGCGCGGCGATCTCCTCCAGGTGGTGCGTGATGAAGACGATGCCGACGCCGTCGGCACGCAGCCTGCGCACGAGGTCGAAGAGCTTCTCCACCTCGTCGGCGGTGAGCGCGGCGGTCGGCTCGTCCATGATCAGGACACGGGCGCGCAGGCTGAGCGCCTTGGCGATCTCCACCATTTGCGAGCGTGCGATGCCGAGTTCGCGTACGGGGGTGTCGGGCGCGATGTCGACACCGACGCGGCGGAGCACCTCGGCGGCGTCCGCCTCCATGCGGCCGCGGTCGAGCAGCCCGAAGCGGCGGGGCTGCCGGCCGAGGAAGATGTTCTCGGCGACGCTGAGATGAGGCACCAGGTTGAACTCCTGGTGCATGGTGGCGATTCCGAGCCGCTCCGCGTCGCCCGCGTCGTGGATGCGCACGGGCCTGCCGTCGCGCAGCACCCGCCCGGAGTCCGCACGGTGGACCCCGGAGAGCACCTTGATCAGGGTGCTCTTGCCGGCGCCGTTCTCGCCCAGCAGTACGTGCACTTCGCCCTCGTGCAGGTCGAAGTCGACGCCGTCGAGCGCGACCACACCGGGGAAGGTCTTGCGGATCCCCTCGGTGCGCAGCAGATCACGCGGCGGTGGGGGGCTGGGCGTGGTCAACGGCTCTTCCCTTCGCTCTCGCCGCAGGAGCGGCGCGTGACAAGGCGGGCTTCGAGAGTCACGGAGGCGGCGCTGCGGCCCTCGACGAGGCTGATCAGGGCCTCCACCGCCTTGTGCCCCAGTTCGCCGGTCGGCTGCGCGATCGCGGTGATCGGCGGATCGGTGTGCAGGAACCACGGGATGTCGTCGAACGCGGCGAGCGCGATGTCCTCCGGGACGCGGAGGCCGCGGCTGCGCAGCTCGTCCATCGCGCCGAGCGCCATGAGGTTGTCGGCGGCGAAGACGACTTCGGGCGGCTCGGGCAGATCGAGGAACGCGGCCGTTTCCCGTCTGCCGCTCTCGGTCTGGAAGTCGCCCTGGCCGGTGTACTCCCGGGGCAGCGGCAGCCCGTGGGCGTCCAGTGCCGCGCGGAAGGCGGCCACGCGTTCGTCGCCGGTCGTGGTCTCGCTGGGGCCGCCGATGATGGCGAGGCGCCGGTGGCCGAGCGCGTGCAGATGCGCGACGAGGTCGTGGACGGCGGCGCGTCCGTCCGCGTGCACGACGGGTACGTCGAGGCCGCGTATCCAGCGGTCGACGAAGACCATGGGGGTGCCCGCGGCGGCGGCGTCCCGGATCATCGCGGTGCCGCCGTCGGTGGGGGAGACCAGCAGTCCGTCGATGCGGCGCTCCAGGAGCGTGCGCACGTGGTGTTCCTGAAGTGCCGCGCGCTCGTCGGCATTTCCGATGATGACGCTGTAGCCGCGTCGGCGTGCGGCGTCCTCGACGGCGCGGGCCAGCTCCGTGAAGAACGGGTTGAGCACGTCGCTGATGACGAGGCCCAGGGTGCGCGTCTGGTGCGTCCTCAGGGAGCGGGCCACGGCGTTGGGCCGGTAACCGAGCTCGGTGACGGACGTCAGCACGCGCGAGCGTGTGCCCGGACGCACGGCGGGGTGGTCGTTGAGCACCCGGGAGACCGTGGCGACCGACACCCCGGCGTGGGATGCGACGTCCTTGATGCTGGTCAACTGCCTTACCCGTCTTGCGTTCCCGGCCTCGTGGTAACGATTACATCCGCCATGAGAAGGGACGGCACCGCCTCGGCACAAGGGGCCGACATCTGATCGTGACACCTGCGGCGGGAGCACCCAGGGGTGAGCGTGACCGGGTTGTCCACAGGCCTGCCGTGTTGTCGGTGGCGGGCCCTACTGTCTGTCACATGTCCTTCCAGAACGCCGTGCTCGAAGGGGTCCTCGAGCGCATCACCTATGCCAACGAGGACAACGGATACACCGTGGCCAGGGTCGACTCGGGGCGTGGTGGCGGCGAACTGCTCACGGTGGTCGGCTCGTTGCTGGGCGCGCAGGTCGGGGAGTCGCTGCGGATGGAGGGCCGCTGGGGCTCCCACCCGCAGTACGGCCGCCAGTTCACCGTGGAGAACTACACGACGGTGCTGCCCGCGACCGTGCAGGGCATCCGCCGCTATCTCGGGTCCGGTCTCATCAAGGGCATCGGCCCGCGCATCGCGGAGCGCATCGTCGACCACTTCGGTACGGACACGCTCGACGTCATCGAGGCCGACCCGCGCAAGCTGATCGAGGTCCCGGGCCTCGGCCCGAAGCGTACGGAGAAGATTGCCGCGGCCTGGGACGAGCAGAAGGCCATCAAGGAGGTGATGGTCTTCCTCCAGGGCGTGGACGTCTCCACGTCCATCGCCGTGCGGATCTACAAGAAGTACGGCGACGCCTCGATCTCCGTGGTGAAGAACCAGCCGTACAGGCTCGCATCCGACGTGTGGGGCATCGGCTTCCTCACCGCGGACCGCATCGCGCGGGCCGTCGGCATCCCGCACGACAGCCCGGAGCGCGTCAAGGCCGGTCTCCAGTACGCCCTTTCGCAGTCCACCGACCAGGGGCACTGCTATCTCCCCGAGGAACGGCTGATCTCCGACGCGGTCAAGCTGCTCCAGGTCGACGCGGGTCTCGTCATCGACTGCCTCGGTCAGCTCGCGGCCGAGGAGGAGGGAGTGGTGAAGGAGACCGTGCCGGGTGAGGACGGGCAGCCGCTCACGGCGGTCTACCTCGTGCCCTTCCACCGCGCGGAGGTGTCCCTCGCGGCTCAGCTTCGCCGGCTCCGGCACGCGCCGGAGGACCGGATGCCCGCGTTCCAGGACGTCGACTGGGAGGCCGCCCTGCGCTGGCTCGCGGAGCGTACGGGCGCCGAGCTGGCCCCGGAGCAGCGGCAGGCGGTCCAGCTGGCGCTGAGCGAGAAGGTGGCCGTGCTGACGGGCGGCCCGGGCTGCGGCAAGTCCTTCACCGTCCGGTCGGTGGTGGAGCTGGCCCGGGCCAAGAAGGCGCGGGTGGTCCTCGCGGCGCCCACCGGTAGGGCGGCCAAGCGGCTGGCGGAGCTGACCGGCACGGAAGCTTCCACGGTCCACCGGCTGCTGGAGCTGAAGCCCGGCGGTGACGCCGCGTACGACCGGGACCGGCCTCTGGACGCGGATCTGATCGTCGTCGACGAGGCGTCGATGCTCGATCTTCTGCTCGCCAACAAGCTGATCAAGGCCGTGCCGCCGGGCGCCCATCTGCTGCTGGTGGGGGACGTGGACCAGCTGCCTTCCGTGGGCGCGGGCGAGGTGCTGCGGGATCTGCTCGCCGAGGGCGGCCCCGTCCCGTCCGTCCGGCTGAAACGGATCTTCCGGCAGGCGCAGCAGTCCGGCGTGGTGACCAATGCGCACCGCATCAATTCCGGAGCCCAGCCCGTCACCCACGGATTGAGTGATTTCTTCTTCTTCGCGGAGGACGACGTGGAGGAGGCCGGGAAGCTCACCGTGGACGTCGTGGCGCGGCGCATCCCGGCGAAGTTCGGCCTCGACCCGCGCCGCGACGTCCAGGTGCTCACGCCCATGCACCGCGGCCCGGCCGGCGCGGGCACGCTCAACGGGCTGCTGCAGCAGGCGGTGTCACCGGCCCGGCCCGACATCCCCGAAAAGCGCTTCGGTGGGCGGGTTTTCCGGGTGGGCGACAAGGTCACCCAGATCCGTAACAACTACGAGAAGGGCGCCTGCGGGGTCTTCAACGGAACGGTCGGCGTCGTGACGGCTCTCCACACGGAGGACCAGCGTCTGACGGTCCGTACGGACGAGGACGAGGAGGTGGACTACGACTTCGACGAACTGGACGAACTGGCCCACGCCTACGCCGTCACCATCCACCGGTCGCAGGGCAGCGAGTACCCGGCGGTGGTGATTCCCGTCACCACGAGTGCCTGGATGATGCTTCAGCGCAATCTGCTGTATACCGCCGTCACCCGGGCAAAGCGTCTGGTGGTGCTCGTGGGATCCCGGAGGGCGATCGGCCAGGCAGTGCGCACGGTCTCCGCGGGCCGCCGGTGCACGGCTCTGGATCACCGGTTGCTCGGCGGGGCGGCTCTCCCTGGCAGTGACCGCCGTTCCGGGGGGTGACCGGCGCCGCGTGGAGGGTGCAGGATGTTGAACGAATAGGACGGCACTGCGTGCCATCAAATAGCCCTTTGGCCGACCCCGAGTGCACCGCACCGCGCTCTGTGGGAGACAGTGGAAAGGGTCAGGGCACCTCGAAGAAGAGGCACTACGTCGGTGAGGGAAGACGTGAGCGACGACAACTCTGTAGTACTTCGGTACGGGGACGATGAGTACAGCTACCCCGTGGTCGACAGCACGGTGGGCGACCGTGGTTTCGACATCGGCAAGCTGCGCGCCGAGAGCGGTCTGGTGACCCTGGATTCGGGCTACGGCAACACCGCCGCGTACAAATCCGCCATCACCTACCTCGACGGCGAGGGCGGTGTCCTGCGCTACCGCGGTTACCCGATCGAGCAGCTGGCGGAGCGGGGCACGTTCCTGGAGACGGCCTACCTTCTGATCCACGGCGAACTTCCCACCGTCGACCAGCAGGCCTCCTTCAAGGACGAGATCACCCGTCACACCCTGCTGCACGAAGACGTCAAGCGCTTCTATGACGGCTTCCCGCGCGACGCACACCCGATGGCGATGCTCTCGTCCGTGGTCAGTGCGCTGTCGACCTTCTACCAGGACAGCCACAACCCGTTCGACGAGGAGCAGCGGCACCTGTCGACCATAAGGCTGCTGGCGAAGCTGCCGACGATCGCCGCCTACGCATACAAGAAGGCGATCGGCCACCCGGTGGTCTACCCGCGCAACGACCTCGGCTACGTCGAGAACTTCCTGCGGATGACCTTCTCCGTCCCGGCCGCGGAGTTCGAGCTCGACCCGGTCGTCGTCAACGCCCTCGAGAAGCTCCTGATCCTCCACGCCGACCATGAGCAGAACTGCTCGACCTCGACGGTGAGGCTCGTCGGCTCCTCGCAGGCGAACATGTTCGCGTCGATCTCCGCCGGCATCAACGCCCTCTGGGGCCCGCTGCACGGCGGCGCCAACCAGAGCGTCCTGGAGATGCTCCAGAGCATCAAGGCGTCGGGCTCCGACGTCGACACCTTCATCCGCAAGGTGAAGGACAAAGAGGACGGCGTAAAGCTGATGGGCTTCGGCCACCGCGTCTACAAGAACTTCGACCCCCGGGCGAAGATCATCAAGGCGGCTGCGCACGACGTCCTCTCGGCCCTCGGCAAGAGTGACGAACTGCTCGACATCGCCCTGCGGCTGGAGGAACACGCCCTCAGCGACGACTACTTCACCGAGCGGAAGCTCTACCCGAACGTGGACTTCTACACGGGTCTGATCTACCGCGCCATGGGCTTCCCGACCAGCATGTTCACCGTGCTGTTCGCCCTCGGCCGGCTGCCCGGCTGGATCGCCCAGTGGCACGAGATGATCAAGGAGCCCGGTTCGCGGATCGGGCGCCCGCGGCAGATCTACACCGGCGTCGTCGAGCGTGAGTACGTCCCCATCGAATCCCGCTGACCAACGGGTGACGTTTGCTGTACAGTGCGTGACGCCCCCTTGGGAGACGTCCGCGGAAGGCCCCGTTCAAGCGGATCGGGGCCTTCCGTATGTGCAGATCCATGGAGAGACATAGGTCACAGAAATTGGGGGGTAACCATTGGCCAGGGTCGGACGTCTAACCGGGTGGCAGCGGCACCCCGGCGGGGCCGCAGCCACTGCCGAGTGCGTCTTTGGGGGACGGACCCGGTGAGCAGAATCGGCAAGCGTGCGCGGGGAGCTTTGAGCGGCCCTCCCGTCCGTACGTGCAGCCAGTAAGCACCCGGCCAGGATCCCGTGGGGGGAATCCGTGACCGGGAAACGGAAGCGCCCCGTCGACAGGCCCGTGGGGGGACCTGCTCGGCGGGGCGCTTTTCGTTGCCCTGAGAGGGGTGCCGGCACCCCTCTCAGGGCGTGCGGAACGGTGGAGTTCGTCATTCCGGAATTCCCGCATCAAGAGTGACTGGTGCGGAAATGGCGCCGGATGACCGTCACCGCATCTTCACGTTTCCCTCACTTCTGCCGGTCCCGGGTCACCGGGACCGGCAGAAGTGACGACGTGGACGGCCAGAAGGCGCGGGCCTGTCACTTGAAGCGGCGCAGCCGCAGGCTGTTGGTGACGACGAAGACCGACGAGAAGGCCATCGCCGCACCCGCGATCATCGGATTGAGCAGGCCGGCGGCCGCCAGCGGGAGGGCGGCGACGTTGTAGCCGAAGGCCCACCAGAGATTGCCCTTGATGGTGCCCAGTGTCCTGCGGGACAGCCGGATCGCGTCCGCGGCCACCCGCAGATCGCCCCGCACGAGGGTCAGGTCTCCGGCCTCGATCGCCGCGTCCGTTCCGGTGCCCATCGCCAGGCCCAAATCCGCGCTCGCAAGGGCCGCGGCGTCGTTGATGCCGTCGCCGACCATCGCGACCGTGCGCCCTTCGGCCTGGAGCCGCCGCACCTCGCTCGCCTTGTCCTCGGGCAACACCCCGGCGATGACCGTGTCTTCGGGAGCGGCCCCGGCCCGCAGGATGCCGACGTTGCGGGCGACCGCTTCCGCGACGGTCCTGTTGTCACCGGTCAGCAGCACCGGCCTGAGCCCCAGGGCGCGCAGTTCCCGTACGGCCTCGGCGCTGGTCTCCTTCACGGTGTCCGCGACGGTCAGCACACCCCGCACGGCACCGTCCCAGCTGACCGTGACCGCGGTGCGGCCCGCGGCCTCCGCTGCGGCCGTCGCGTCGGCAAGGTCCGCCGGCAGCCCGCCGGAAGGGGTCCGTCCGACCTCGGCGACCCGGCCTTCCACGCTGCCGCGCACACCGAGGCCCGCGAGGTTCTCGAAGGCTTCCGGGGTGGGCAGCGCGGGCGCGTCCGCTCCGAGGCGCTCCCGTGCGCCCCGCGCGATGGCGCGTGCGATGGGGTGCTCGGAGGCGTCCTCCAACGCACCGGCGAGACGCAGCAGTTCGTCCTCGGCGACGCCCTCGGCGGGGACGACGTCGTGGAGTTCCATGCGGCCGGTGGTCACGGTGCCGGTCTTGTCGAGCACGACCGTGTCGACACGGCGAGTGGACTCCAGCACCTCAGGGCCCTTGATCAGGATGCCGAGCTGGGCGCCCCGGCCCGTGCCCACCATGAGCGCGGTCGGCGTCGCGAGCCCCAGCGCGCACGGGCAGGCGATGATGAGCACCGCCACGGCCGCGGTGAATGCGGCAGCCGCGTCGCCGGTTGCCATGAGCCAGCCCGCGAGGGTGGCGCCGGCCAGCACCAGCACGACGGGCACGAACACCGCCGAGACGCGGTCGGCGAGCCGCTGCACCGCGGCCTTGCCGCTCTGCGCCTCCTCCACCATCCGTGCCATACGGGCGAGTTGGGTGTCCGAACCGACGCGCGTGGCCGCCACCACCAGCCGCCCGGAGACATTGACCGTCGCGCCCGTCACCGCGTCGCCCTCGCTCACGTCGACGGGCACCGACTCGCCCGTCAGCATCGAGGTGTCGAGTGCCGAGGAGCCTTCCGTGACGGTGCCGTCCGTGGCGACGGTCTCCCCGGGGCGTACGACGAAGCGGTCGCCGACAGCCAGCCGCGAGACGGGAATCCGGACCTCGGCGCCGTCCCGCAGCACCGCCACGTCCTTCGCGCCGAGCCGCATCAGCGCACGTAGCGCTGCGCCCGCCTTCCGCTTGGCACGTGCCTCCAGATAGCGCCCCAGCAGGAGGAACGTCGTGACGCCGGCGGCGACTTCGAGGTACAGGGCGGACGTGCCGCCGCCCGAGCCGGGGGAGAGGGTGAACTCGAAGCCGTGGCGCATGCCCGGCATTCCGGCGTCGCCGAAGAACAGCGCCCAGAGCGACCAGCCGAAGGCCGCCAGCGTGCCGACCGTGATCAGGGTGTCCATGGTGGCGGCGCCGTGCCGCAGGTTCGTCCAGGTGGCGCGGTGGAAGGGCAGTCCGCCCCAGACGACCACGGGCGACGCGAGCACGAGTGAGAGCCACTGCCAGTTGTCGAACTGCAGGGGCGGCACCATCGACATCAGCACCACCGGCACGGACAGCACGAGCGCCACGAGGAAGCGCTGCCGCAGGGCGGCCAGTTCGCCCGTTCCGGCCGGCTCGGCCTCAGTGCCGGAGCCTTCCGCCCCGGCATCGGCGGCTACGTCGCCCGACCCGGCGGCCGGCGTCTCCGGTTCGGGTGCGGGCGGCGGCGGTGGCGGCTGCGCCGAGTAACCCGTGCGCTCCACCGTGGCGATGAGGTCGTCGACGGACACCGCGTCCGCGTACGAGATCCTCGCCTTCTCCGTCGCGTAGTTGACGCTGGCGGAGACCCCGTCCATCCGGTTCAGCTTCTTCTCGACCCGGGCCGCGCACGAGGCGCAGGTCATCCCGCCGATGGACAGCTCCACACGCTGCTCGCCGACGGTGGGTGCTTCGTGTTCCGTGGTGCTGGTCATCGTGGTGCTCCCGGGAGCGATGGGGATACGCGGGTTACGCGCGGCCGGTCAGTTCGAAGCCGGCCTCGTCGACGGCGGCTCGCACCGCTTCGTAGTCGGGTTCCGTCGCGGAGGTGACGGTGACCTCGCCGGCGGAGGCGACGGCCTTCACGGAGGTCACGCCCTCGATCCCGGAGATCTCGCCGGAGACGGCGCCCTCGCAGTGCCCGCAGCTCATGCCGCTGACCTTGTACGTGGTGGTGACTGTGCTCATCTTCGCTCCCTGTCCTGGTGCGCCGGTGGCTGCAGAGGTGAGAACCACTATACCCCCCCTAGGTATTCCCGTCCGTGCCGTGCGGCGCCTCCGAATATGACAGAGGCCCCGGTGCCCTGCCCCTGAAGATCCTCAGGGGCAGGGCACCGGGGCCTCGGCCTGCATCGCAGGACCGGTGCGTTCATCGGCCTCGCGTCACCGCCCCCCACGATGGCCGGGGCGGCGGGTGACCCAGGCCCGGACGGTGTCCGCGTACCAGAAGGGCTTGCCGCCCTCCACGAGGTCGGGCGGCGGCAGCAGGCCGTGCTTCCGGTACGAGCGCACCGTGTCCGTCCGGACTCCGATGTGCGCGGCGATGTCCTTGTACGACCAGAGTCGTCGATCGGCCAACTCGGCACCTCCCACAGGGTCCACAGAAGTGGCTGTTGATCATCAGCCTGTGCCCGGTGAACGACGCTGAGTGACCGACGGGGAGGGCCTGTTGAGGGTCTGTGACGTGGCGACCGGCTAATGGTGACGCTCGTGACAGGGCGCCAACACCCGGAATGCGGCGCGCTAGGCGCCGCACCCGCGCAGAAACCGCCTTGTGCGCTGGGCGATCGGGAGCGGCTGGTCCGGCGGGCAGGGGTACATGTCCTGCTCGACGATGGCGAAGAGATCCACGCCCAGGCCCTGGGCCGCGGTGAGCACGGGCTCCATCGCCGGTACGCCCAGTGGCGGTTCGCACATCACGCCCTGACGCACCGCGGGTCCGAAGGGCGTCCCCTTCTCCACGACGTCGGAGAGGATCGCGGGGTCGACCTGCTTGAGGTGCAGGTAGCCGATCCGCTCGCCGTAGGTCTCGATCAGTTTGACGCTGTCGCCGCCGCAGTACGCGTAATGCCCGGTGTCCAGACAGAGGTTGACCAGGTCGGAGTCTGTTGCGTCGAGGAACCGCTCGACGTGCTCCTCGGTGTCGATGTGGGTGTCCGCGTGCGGATGCACCATGATCTCCAGCCCGTACTTCTCCCGTACCTCACGGGCCAGGCGTTCGGTGCCGCTCGCGAGGTGACGCCACTGCTCGGCGGTCAGTTCGCGCGGCTCGATCTCCTCGGCCGTCTTGTCGTCCCGCCAGAAGGACGGGATGACCACGAGGTTGTCCGCACCCATCGCCCTTGTGAGGGCGGCGACTTGGTCGACGTGCTCCCAGGTGGCGTCCCACACGTCCGGGCCGCGGTGCAGGGAGGTGAAGACGGTGCCGGCGGAGACCTTGAGGCCCCGGGCTCCGACCTCTTCCGTGAGGCGTGCGGGATCGGTGGGCAGGTAGCCGTACGGGCCCAGTTCGATCCACTCGTAACCGGCCTCGGAGACCTCGTCGAGGAAGCGCCGCCACGGCACCTGCTCCGGGTCCTCCGGGAACCAGACGCCCCAGGAGTCGGGAGCCGAACCGACCCGGATGCGGTCGAGGGAAGGGGTCGCAGAAGTCACGAAGGGCTCCTCGCTGTGCAGTACGTACGTGTCACGGGGGCGGAGGCGTCGCGTTGGTGCGACGGGGGCGAGCCAACTCGGTGCGCGGCGCCACTGTCAAGAGTATGTAAGGACAACGTTTCATACGGACGTAAACCGGGGATCCGGTGCCCGCGGTCACCGTAGCCGCCGAACTGCCTTGTGGGCGGGGACGTCAGTATGTAAGGACAAATCATTGACAGGTTTTGCCGTCAGCACTGACGATGAGGAGGCCGACCGAGGGAACGACCCATGAGAGGGCATCCATGGCAGTCACGGAAGAGCCGCACGACGTCGTCACGATGGGCCGCATCGGCGTCGACATCTATCCGTTGCAGACGGGTGTTCCGCTGCCCCAGGTCGAGACGTTCGGGAAGTTCCTCGGTGGCTCCGCGACCAACGTGGCCGTCGCCGCCTCCCGGCTGGGCCGCTCCAGCGCCGTCATCAGCCGCACCGGGAACGACCCCTTCGGCGAGTACTGCCACCAGGCGCTGCAAGGCTTCGGCGTGGACGACCGCTGGGTGACACCCGTGACGAAGTACCCCACGCCGGTGACCTTCTGCGAGATCTTCCCGCCCGACGACTTCCCGCTGTACTTCTACCGCGAGCCCAAGGCCCCCGACCTCGAACTCGTCCCGGACGACCTGGACTTCGGCGCGATCGCGGCCGCGCACATCTTCTGGGTGACGGGCACGGGCCTGTGCGCCGAGCCCAGCCGCACCACGACGCTCACCGCTCTGGAGGCCCGTGCGGAGAGCCGGATGCGGCACCCGGCCGGCACGGACTCCTACGTCCGGACGGCCACCGTCTTCGACATGGACTGGCGGCCCATGTTCTGGGGCGAGGGCGGCGCGACCACGGAAGAGGACGTCATGGCCGAGGCGCGCCCGCACTACCGCCGTGCCCTCGCGAACGCCACCGTCGCCGTCGGCAACCTCGACGAATGCCAGGTCGCGACCGGCACGCGCGAGCCCCAGGCATGCGCCGACGCGCTCCTGGAGGCGGGCGTCGAGCTCGCCGTCGTCAAGCAGGGCCCAAAAGGGGTGCTCGCCGCACACCGCGACGGCACCCGCGTGGAGGTGCCGCCGCATCCGGTCGAGGTCGTCAACGGCCTCGGAGCCGGCGACGCCTTCGGCGGCTCGCTGTGCCACGGCCTGCTCGCCGGGTGGGACCTGGAGTACCTCATGCGGTACGCGAACGCCGCGGGCGCGCTCGTCGCCTCCCGGCTCGCCTGCTCCGCCGCGATGCCGACGGCCGTAGAGGTCGAGGAGCTCCTGCGGGGCTGACGGCCGCGCCCCGGCACCGACCCCGCGTCCGTCCGCGCCCGCGGCCAGCACGAAAGCGAGCAACCGACTTGAGCAGCATCAGCATCTGTGACCTCGTCGCCGTACGGGCCCGGCACCCGGAGGCGATCGCGGAGGCTGCCGCCGGACGCGCCCGCCGCTCTCTGGTCGGCGAGAGCGGCCGGTTGATGATCGTCGCCGCCGACCACCCCGCCCGCGGGGCCCTGGGCACCGGCGGCAGCGACCTGGCCATGGCCAACCGCGCGGAGCTGCTGGAGCGACTGGTGCTGGCCCTGTCCCGTCCGGGCGTCGACGGCGTACTGGCGACCGCCGACATCCTGGAGGACCTGCTGCTCCTGGGTGCCCTCGAGAACAAGATCGTCATGGGGTCGATGAACCGCGGGGGACTGGCCGGCGCCTCCTACGAACTCGACGACCGCTTCACGGGATACCGCGCCGAGGACATCGAACGGCTGCGCTTCGACGCCGGCAAGGCGCTGCTGCGCATCGACTACGACGACGCCGGCTCGCTGGCCACGATGCACTCCACCGCACGCGCCGTGGACGACATGGCGGCCCGCCGGCTGCCCGTCTTCGTCGAGCCGTTCATCTCCCGCCGCGTGGAGGGCCAGGTCCGCAACGACCTCAGCGCGGAGGCGATCACCCGCTCCATCGCGATCGCCTCCGGACTCGGCGGAACCTCCGCCTACACCTGGCTCAAGCTCCCCGTCGCCGACGACCCCGACGACATGACGTGGGTGTGCGAGACCTCGACCCTGCCGGTCGTCCTGCTGGGCGGGGAGACCAACGGCGACCAGGAAGGCGCGTACGAGAAGTGGCGTACGGCGCTGCGGCTCCCGTCCGTCCACGGGCTGGTGGTGGGACGGTCCCTGCTCTACCCGGCGGACGGCGACGTCGCGGAGGCAGTGGACACCGCGGTCGGGCTGCTGTGACCGGCCACGCCGCCATGGGTCGAAGCCGCGCGAGCGGCAACCCTGGCAGGAGACGCACGTACGGAAAGGGCCCGAGCACGGCGAGAGGGCCGTGGCGACGACACGGCCGAGGAGGGCGGACATGACGAGCACGACAGGCACCACAGGCACGAGCGAGACGGCGCGCGCGGCCGGGACCCCGGGGGGCTCCGGCACCGGATTCCATCTCCCGGCGGGCAGCACCGGCACACGCGAGTACACCCTCGACATCGACCCGCGGCGGGCCGACTGGGGCTACTCCTCGCTGCGCGTCCTCGAACTGGAGCCCGGCGGCACCCACGACTTCGGCGCGGGGGACAGCGAGTGGATCGTCCTCCCGCTCAGCGGCGGCTGCACCGTCGCGGCCGAGGGCGAAAGGTTCGAACTGCACGGCCGCACAAGCGTCTTCGACGGCGTGAGCGACTTCGCGTACGTACCGCGCGACGCGGAGGTGAGCATCACCAGCTCCGGCGGCGGCCGCTTCGCCCTCACCGGCGCCCGCTGCACCCGGCGGATGCCGGCACGCTACGGGCCCGCCTCGGCCGTCCCCGTCGAGCTGCGCGGCAGGGGCAACTGCTCGCGGCAGGTCAACAACTTCGGCGCCGCCGGCGTCTTCGAGGCCGACCAGCTCATCGCCGTCGAGGTGCTGACGCCGGGCGGCAACTGGTCCTCGTACCCGCCGCACAAGCACGACGAGGACCGGCCCGGTGTGGAGAGCGAACTGGAGGAGATCTACTACTTCGAGATCGCCCCGCACCACACGGACTCCCGCACCGTCCCCGGCATGGGCTACCAGCGTGTCTCGCCCTCCGGTCCGGGCAGCGGCACCGACGTGCTGGCGGAGGTGCGCGACGGCGACGCCGTGCTGATCCCCGACGGCTGGCACGGGCCGTCCATCGCCGCGCCCGGCCACGACATGTACTACCTGAACGTGATGGCCGGACCGGGTCTGGAGCGCGCGTGGCTTATCTGCGACCATCCAGATCACGCCTGGATCCGAGGCAGCTGGGAGGAGCAGCCTGTCGATCCAAGGCTGCCGCTCTACCACGCACCGACTGTGGAAGGAGAGACGGGCGAGTGAACTCCGTACCGGGAACGGACCGCCGCACGGAGGACCGGGCCGGCGTCCCTGCCGAGGGGCGGCCGCGCACCGTACGGCTCACGGTCGCGCAGGCACTGGTGCGTTTCCTCGCCGCCCAGTACACGGAACGCGACGGGAAGCGCCACCGGCTGATCGACGCCTGCTGGGGCATCTTCGGCCACGGCAACGTCGCCGGAATCGGGCAGGCACTCGTGGAGAGCGGCCAGGGCGACGACGCGCCGCTGCGCTACCTCCAGGGCCGCAACGAACAGGCCATGGTGCACGCGGCTGTCGGCTACGCCCGTCACAACAACCGGCTCTCCGCCCACGCCGTCACCACCTCGATCGGCCCCGGCGCCACGAACCTCGTGACGGGCGCCGCCCTCGCCACCGTCAACCGGCTGCCGGTCCTGCTCCTCCCCGGCGACATCTTCGCCACCCGCACCGCCGACCCGGTGCTCCAGCAGCTGGAAGTGCCCAGCGCCGGCGACGTCTCCGTCAACGACGCGCTGCGTCCCGTCTCCCGCTACTTCGACCGCGTGCACAGGCCGGAGGCGCTGATCCCGGCGGCGCTCCAGGCGATGCGGATCCTCGCCGACCCCGCAGAGACCGGGGCCGTCACGCTGGCGCTCCCCCAGGACGTGCAGGCCGAGGCGTACGACTGGCCGGAGGAGTTCTTCGCCGAACGCGTGTGGCACGTACGCAGGCCCGGCCCCGAGGCCACCGAGGTCGCGGCCGCCGCCACCGCCGTACTGGCCGCCCGCCGGCCCTTGATCATCGCGGGCGGCGGCATCCACCACAGCGAGGCCGAGGACGCGCTGCGGGCACTGGCCGACGCCACCGGCATCCCCGTCGCGAGCACCCAGGCCGGCAAGGGGTCGCTGCGCCACGACCACCCCTGCGACGTGGGCGCCGTGGGCCACACGGGAACGGCTGTCGCCGACGACCTGGCACGCGCCGCGGACCTCGTCATCGGTGTCGGCACCCGCTACAGCGACTTCACCACCGCGTCGAACACGCTCTTCGCCGAGCCGGACGTGCGTTTCCTCAACCTCAACATCGCCCCCTTCGACTCGCACAAGATGGGCGCGCAGACGCTCGTCGCCGACGCCCGTGCCGGACTGGAGGCGCTCAGCGGGGCGCTGCTGGGGCACCGGGTCGCGGCCGCGTACGAGGAGGAGTACGCGCAGGGCAAGGCGAGTTGGGAGCGGGCCGTCGATTCCGCGTTCGCCGCCAAGGACGAGGGCGCGCGCCCCACACAGTCCCAGGTGCTGGGTGCGCTGGACGGAGTCGTCGGTGACGACGACGTCGTGATCAACGCCGCGGGTTCCCTCCCCGGCGACCTGCACAAGCTGTGGCGGGCACGCTCGCCGCGCCAGTACCACCTGGAGTACGGCTACTCCTGCATGGGCTACGAGATCCCCGGCGCCATCGGTGTCCGCCTCGCCGCACCGGACCGGCCGGTGTGGGCGCTGGTCGGCGACGGCACGTATCTGATGCTGCCCGGCGAGATCGTCACGGCGGTGCAGGAGGGCGTCAACATCAACGTGGTGCTGGTGCAGAACCACGGCTACGCCTCGATCGGCGGCCTGTCCGAGCAGACCGGTGCCGAACGTTTCGGCACCGCGTACCGGTACCGCGCGCCCGACGGCACGTACACGGGCGAGCCGCTGCCCGTCGACCTCGCCGCCAACGCCGCCTCGCTGGGCCTGGAGGTCATCCGTGCGGAGACCGTCGGCGAACTGCGCACCGCGCTCGCGCAGGCCCGCGCCTCCGACCGGCCGACGTGCGTCTACGTCGAGACCGACACCAGCCCCTCCGCGCCGGCGCCTCCGGGCGCCGCGGCCTGGTGGGACGTCGTCGTCGCCGAGACCTCGGGCCGCCCGGCCGCCCGAAGGGCGCGCGAGGAGTACGAACGCCACGCGGCGGCCAGGCGGCGCCACTTGTGAGCAGCCCAGGAGCCCAGGAGCCCAGGAGCCCAGCGGCTCAGGGGCCGACGAGCCACAGTCGAACAGCCCTTCATACGACCGGACTTCGAACCCACGATCAAGAAAGTAGGGCCACCACATGAAGACTCTCGGACACTGGATCGGCGGCAAGGCCGTCGAATCCGTCTCGGGAAACGTCGGGCCCGTCTACAACCCCGCCACCGGCGCGCAGCCCACACATGTGGCGCTTGCCTCGGCCGAGGAGGTGGACTCGGCCGTCGACGCCGCACGGCGTGCGTACGAGGAGTGGTCGCAGAGTTCTCTCGCCAAGCGCACGGCCTTTCTCTTCAAGTACCGCGAACTCCTCGACGCCCACCGCGACGAGATCGCCGCGCTGATCACCTCCGAGCACGGCAAGGTCCACTCCGACGCGCTCGGCGAGGTGGCCCGCGGCATGGAGATCCTCGAACTCGCCTGTGGCATCCCGGAGAAGCTCAAGGGCGAACTGTCCACGCAGGTCTCCTCGCGCGTCGACGTCTCCTCCATCCGCCAGCCGCTCGGAGTGGTCGCGGGCATCACGCCGTTCAACTTCCCCGCGATGGTGCCGATGTGGATGTTCCCGCTCGCCATCGCCTGCGGTAACACCTTCGTGCTGAAGCCGAGCGAGAAGGACCCGTCCGCGCCGTACCGTCTCGCCGAACTCGCCGCCGAGGCGGGCCTGCCGGACGGTGTGTTCAACGTCGTCAACGGCGACAAGATCGCGGTCGACCGGCTGCTGTCCCACCCGGACGTCGCGGGCGTCAGCTTCGTCGGGTCGACGCCGATCGCCAAGTACATCCAGACGGAGGCCGTCGCGCACGGCAAGCGGGTCCAGGCGCTGGGCGGTGCGAAGAACCACATGCTCGTACTGCCGGACGCCGACCTGGACTTCGCCGCCGACAACGCCATCAACGCGGCCTACGGTTCGGCCGGTGAGCGCTGCATGGCCGTCTCCGTCGTCGTCGCCGTGGGCGACACCGGCGACGAACTGGTGGCGAAGATCGCCGACCGCGCTCACAAGCTGCGCATCGGCCCCGGCGACGACCCGTCCTCCGAGATGGGCCCGCTCATCACCCGCGAGCACCGCGACAAGGTGGCCTCGTACGTGGGCGGCGCGCGCGAACAGGGCGCGGACGTCGTCGTCGACGGCACCGGCTACACCGTCGAGGGCCACGAGGACGGCTTCTTCCTCGGCGTCTCCCTCCTCGACAAGGTGTCCGCGGACATGGACGCCTACCGGGACGAGATCTTCGGCCCGGTGCTGTGCGTCGTACGGGCGGACAGCTACGACGAGGCGATCAAGCTCATCAACTGCAGCCGGTGGGGCAACGGCACCGCGATCTTCACGCGCGACGGCGGCGCGGCCCGCCGCTTCCAACTGGAGGTCGAGGCGGGCATGGTGGGCGTCAACGTGCCCATCCCGGTGCCGGTCGGCCACCACTCCTTCGGCGGCTGGAAGGACTCCCTCTTCGGGGACCTGCACATCTACGGCAACGACGGCATCGCCTTCTACACGCGCGGGAAGGTCATCACCACGCGCTGGCCCGACCCCGCGGAGAGCGGTGGGATCAACCTGGGCTTCCCCACCTCGTCGTAGGACGCCGCGGGCCGAGCCCATTCGGCCCGCATGGTCCGCGTCGGCCCCGTCCGGTTCCTCCGGGCGGGGCCGACGCCGTTCATGGAAGCAGGTCGTCACATCCCCAACAGCCGTTCCGCGCAACGCTGTTAAGGTCCCCGGTTGTGACCGGACCGGACTTCCTCGGCGCCACCCGGACCTTCTACGACGCCGTGGCCCCCGAGTACGCCGAACGCTTCCACGACGAGCTGGCCGCAAAGCCGCTGGACCGCGCTCTGCTGGCCACCTTCGCCGAGCTGGTCCTGAGCGCCGGAGGCGGGAAGGTCGCCGACCTGGGATGCGGTCCGGGCCGCATGACGGCACATCTGCGCGAGCTGGGGCTCTCCGTGTACGGGGTCGACCTTTCGCCGCGGATGGTCGAGCTGGCCCGCCGGGCCAACCCGCAACTCCGCTTCGAAGAGGGCTCGATGACGGACCTGGGCCTGCCGGACGGTGCACTCGCCGGAATAGTGTCCTGGTACTCGATAATCCACACTCCCGGTGACCTGCTGCTGGACGTTTTCGCCGAGTTCCACCGGATGCTCGTGCCGGGCGGCCATCTGCTGGTCGCCTTCCAAGTCGGGGATGAATCCGTGTACTTGGCACGTCCACTGGGCCACCCGGTCTCCCTCGACTTTCACCGTCAGCAGCCGGAACGGATAGCTGAGCTGCTCTGCGAGGCCGGACTGACCGTCGAGTCCCGGCTGTTGCGCGAGGCCGACGGGCGGGGCATGGAGACCACGCCCCAGGCCTTCCTCCTGGCGCGGAAGCCATAGCGGGAGGCGGGCCGCGGGCGAGTTGAAGACGGTGCGGGCGTTCCATCCGAAGATCCGCGACGTGCGCGAACTGCCCGTGCCGCGTGGTCGCGGTCTCTACCACGGCGTACTGGCTCCCGTGACGCACCGGCTGTCTGCCGTACGCAACATCCGCCCGACGATGACGGCGATCGCCGCCTTCGAGTGACCTGCGTCGACCAGGGCACCCGTGCGCCGGAGTTCCAGCGGTCCCCCTGCCGCGCCGGACTCGGGCGATGACATTCCCGCGTACGGGATGTCTGCCCTCCGACTGCACCACCTCGGGAAGATGAAGGTGAACGATGACGAACCTCCACGACGTCCTGGAGACGCACTCCGGCCGGGGAACGGAGCCGGTGCCGGGCGCGGTGGCTCTGGTGGCCCGCGGCAACCACGTCGAGGTGGAGGCAGCCGGTTCCGCGGACACCGCAGGCGTCTCCCCGATGACGAGGGAATCGATCTTCCGCGTCGCCTCGGTCACCAAGCCGGTCACGGCCGCCGCGGCGATGATGCTGGTCGAGGACGGGCGCATCGCGCTCAAGGACCCCGTGGAGCAGTGGCTTCCCGAACTGGCGTCGCCGAGCGTTGTCCGTACGCCTTCGTCCCCGGTCGACGACGTGGTACCGGCCTCCAGGCCGATCACGCTCGCCGATCTGCTCACGTTCCGCGCCGGGTACGGCTTCCCCTCCGAATTCTCGCTGCCGGTCGTGCAGTTGCTGGCCGAAGAGTTGAAGCAGGGGCCGCCTCAGCCCCAGCACGTCCCGGCGCCCGAAGAATGGATGACGCGGCTCTCCCGCATCCCGCTGCTGCACCAACCCGGCGACGGCTGGCTGTACAACACCTGCTCGGACATCCTCGGCGTCCTGGTGGCCCGCGTCTCGGGCCGCACGTTCGACGAGTTCCTGGCCGAGCGGATCTTCGAGCCGCTGGGCATGGCCGACACCGGCTTCGAGGCTCCGGCGGCGAAGCGCGAGCGGCTCGTCAGCTACTACCGGCGCCCGGGCGAAGGTCAGGACGCGGGCGAGGACCAGGACGCGGGGGAGGGCCGCGATCCGGTGGACGGGCCGGCCGGACTCGAACTGCTCGACGCACCCGACGGGCAGTGGAGCAGCCTCCCCGCCTTCCCCTCCGGCGCCGGCGGGCTCGTCTCGACCGTCGACGACCTGCACTCGTTCGCCCGCATGCTTCTCGCTCAGGGCCGGACGGACAGCCGCAGCCTCCTGACCCCAGAGTCGGTGGGGCAGATGACCACCGACCAGCTGACTCCGTCCCAGCGCGAGGCCTCCCAGCTGTTCCTGGAGGGCCAGGGCTGGGGCTTCGGCGGCTCGGTCGACGTCGAGACGGTCGACCCCTGGAACGTACCGGGGCGCTACGGCTGGATCGGCGGCACCGGGACCGGGGCACACGTCATCCCGTCCACCGGAGGGGTCACGATCCTGCTCAGCCAGGTGGAGATGAACAGCCCGTCACCGCCGGCACTGATGCGGGACTTCTGGCGCTACGCGGCGTCGGTCTGACGGTGCCCTGAGCGGGGCTCCACGGTCCTGCCCGCAGGGCGGATGCAGTCGCACCGGGAGCGATGCATGAGCCGGAGGGACCGCACCCCGTCCTCAACTCGCGTCCGCCGCCGCTGTGTTCGGACGTTCGTCCCTGGTGCCGCTGCTCCCGGCGGCACCAGGGTCCGGGCCGGCTGCCGCCGCCCGTGGTTCGGCCTGGAGCAGAAGGCGGGAGTGGGCGAAGCCCGCGCGGAGGTAGGCCGAGACGGCGGCGTCGCTGGAGTGCACCGTCAGCCGCTCCAGCCCCGATTCGCGTGCCAGGGCCAGGACCTCGTCGATCAGCCTGCCGCCCAGACCGGCGCCGCGCTCCTCCGGCGACACGTACACGCACTGCACGTCCCCCGACGCCCGTTCCAGGGCTCCGGGATGCGGCACCCGCTGCGTGACGGCGAGCCAGGCCATGCCGATGACCTCGTCGTCACGGACCATGACCACGCAACTGTGCGAGGACCCGTTCTGCAGCGCCCACGTCACGAACCGGCTCACGAACTCGTCCCGGGAGGTGACGGGCGTCCGTTGCCTCTCCTTCGCCCACTGCCACCGCAGCCGGGCCACGGCCTCCAGTTCGCCGGTCCGGACGGGGCGGATCTCGATGCCGTTCACACGCCCATGGTGCCCCGGGCCGACGGCTTTCGGCGCAGTCCCGTCACTCGGTGACGGGGACGTTGAGTTCCGTACGCAGCTCGCCGGGGTCCATGTCGGGGGTCGGTTCGGTGAGGTAGACCTCCCACATTCCCGGGCCCGTCTTCAGCCCTTGTTCGTGCGTCCAGGCGTAGAGCCGCTCCCACGAGGCGCCCAGTCCGTCGAACGAGCCGTGGTGGACGAGCCGGGCGACCCGCGTCGCGGGGAGGGAGCCGGCGACGACGTCGCCCTCGGGCCGGACGGGGCGGTCCGTCGCGAAGCCGACCTCGAGGACGGCGGTCTCCGTCGGCGGCTCGCGGTAGAAGCCGAACGCCGGGCCTGTGACCGTGACTTGCTGGCGGGCGAGGGTCTCGCCGAGCGCCCGGAACGAGCCGTCGAAGAAGTCCCGCAGCCCCGTGAGCGGCACGACACCACGGACGACGGCGGTGACGGTCTCGCCGACCGTGACGAGTTCGGGTCCGCCGGATGATGGTCCGGCGGGCCGTGATGCGTTGCTGGTCATGATCCTCCCCAGGTGGTGTGCGCACGCGGGTGTGTGTAGGCATGTGCGTTCTGGGACCGACCGGCGGATCGGGTGGAACTCATCGCTTCCGGCGGTGCGGGCCGGCCGTCGGAGCCAGGGCCACCAGGGTCGTGCCGTCGTCCTCCTCCGTGGCCCGCCGGGCGGCGCCGGCGACCGTGCGCCGTGTGGTGCCGCGCACACCCGTGACCTCGGGCATCGGCTCGGAAGCGCCCCCGTAAGCTCGACGGCATGAAGGTCCTGCCCTGGCTCCGTGCGATCGGTGAGACGGCGCGGTCCGGACTGTCGGTGGAGCCGACGGCGCTCCATCCGCTCGTGGCTCTGCGGGGAGCGCTCGGCGTCGCGATCGTCGTCGGGCTCACGCTGTGGGCCGGCTCGCCCGAACTCGCGGTGTCCTCCGCGTTCGGGGCCTTCTCCTCCGGTGTGGCCACCTTCCAGCGGAGCTGGCGGCCGCGCCCCGTGCTGGCGCTGTCCGCGGCGGCGGGGCTGGCCCTGTCGACCTTCGTCGGCTTCCTCGCGGCGGGCGAACCGCTGGCGTTCGTGGTGCTGCTCGCGGTCTGGGCGTTCCTGTCGGGCATGGCGTGGGGGGTCGGACCCACCGCAGGCGTGGTGGCCTCCTCGACCGTGGCCGTCATGCTCGTCACCGTCACCCTGCCCACGACGCTGCTCGGCGCTCTCGCGCACACGGCGCTCATCGCGGCCGGCGGATGTGTGCAGGCGGCCCTGATCGTGCTGCTTCCCGTACGGCGGTGGGGCGAGCGGCGTGACGCGCTCGCCGACGCGCTGGCCGCCGTCGCCGACTACGCGCGCCGTCTTCGCCACGACCCCAGCGCCCCCTTCGATCCCGAGCCGCTGATGACGGCTCGCAGCGCCGCCGCTGTGACCCCGCGCCAGGCGCGCCGGCGACCACGGCAGTTGGGCGGATACCGGGGGCTGGCCGAACGGTTCAGGCCGGTGCTCGCATCCCTCGCCGACCCCGACGTGGGGGCGCCCATGGTGGGGCAGGAGCGGGAGCGCGTAAGGGAGTTGCTGTCGGCGGCCGCGACCGTACTGGACGCCACGGCCCGCGCGATCCGCCGTGGCGAACGCGTGCGCATCCCGCAGGACGCGCTCGCCGTCCTGCAAGTCCCGGAAACGGGGCCGGTGTTGCACGGTCCGGCACGCAAGGCCGCCATGCGGCTCATCGCGCTGACGCAGGAGGCGGTCGACGCCGCGCAGGAACCGGTCGAGGTAACCCGCTCCCTTCCGCTCGTCCCGCGCGCGACGTGGCGGATGCCGGCCAGGCCGGACCGCTCCGAGGACGAGGACGTCTATGTCGACACCGAAGCGACGCCCGAAGAGGCGCGCGCGCCACGGCACTTGACCCAGCCGTCCCTGACCGGGCTCGTGCCTGTCGCGCTGCGCGTCCTCCGCCGCGAGCTGCGCTGGTCCTCACCGGTGTGCAGGCACGCGGTGCGGGTCGCCGTCGCCGTGGCCGCGACCTATCTCCTGGGCAAGGCGCTGCCGCCCGAACACGGCTACTGGGCGCCGCTGACCGTGGTGATGGTGATGCGGCCGGACTTCTCCCGTACGTACGAGAGGGGCTTCGCGCGGCTGGCCGGGACGCTCGTCGGCGTGGCCGTCGCCGGCTCGGTGACCGCGCTGTTGCATCCCCCGCCCTGGGGCAGCGCCGGGCTCGCGGTGGTGAGCATCGGCCTGATGTATCTGCTGATGCGCACCGGCTACGCCATCGTCTCCGCGTGCATCGGCGCGTACGTGGTCTTCCTGCTGAGCATCGCCGGGTCGCTGTGGTCCCAGACGGTGCTGGAGAGGATCTGGCTGACGGCGCTGGGCGGCGCGGTGGCCATGCTCAGCTACGCGGTCTTCCCTACGTGGGAGACACCGATGCTGCGGGACCGGCTCGCCGACTGGCTGACGGCGACGGGCAGTTACACGGTCGCGGTGCTGGACCGCTTCGCCGACCCGAAGGTCACCGCCTCGGGCCCCACGGGCACACCGCTGCCCGGGCATCCCGACCGCAGGATCCGCGAGGCGCTGCTGGACACCCGCGCCGCACGCCAGGAGTGGGACCGGACGGCGTCGCGGGCGGGAGCGGAGCCCGTACGCCACCGTGGCGGACTCTCGCTGCGCTCCGCCGCCGACGCACAGGACGCACTGATCACGACGGGACGCGTCACGATGCTGCTGGAGGCACATCTGCCCGGGCCGGACGCCGAACCCGACCCGGGCGCCAACGAGTTCGCCCGCGCTCTGGAGACCACGCTGCCCGAGGCGTCGAGGACGGTCCGCGAGAAGGAGGCCCCGGACTTCGGCCCGGTGCACGAAGCGCTGTCCCGATGGTGGGAGCGGGAGGCCGGCCGTCCTTCCCCCTCGGTCGCCCTGCGCAGCGCGGACCTGCTGGCCGACGCCCTCGAAGACCTCGCGGACGCGGTGACCTCGAAGTGAGTGGCCGGCGGCGCGCGGCCTGTGGGCGGACGGGACGATCGCGAGGGTCGGACGGATGCCACGGGCCGCCGCCATGACCGGTTCCGGCAGCAGCGACCCCCGCCGGACTGACCGTGCTGACCGAGGACTTGGGCCTCTGGCGGGCCTGCGAGTACGCAGGCGTCCACGGAGTGAAGGCCCCCGGGGCCTGACCGGCCGGTCCCCGGCACGGGTGGGTGGACGGCGTCGGCCGGCGCCGCGAACTCCCCGGCAGCGCGTGCCCGTTCGCCGTGTCCGGTCCGGACGGGCCCGGTCGTGATCTCCGTCGGAGGTCCGGCGTCTCGCCGCCGTCTCCGTCAGCCGTACCCGTCAGACGTCTGGGCGAAGGCGCACGTACCGCACGAGCGGGACGCGGCCGGTGCGTACGCGCACCTCCGCCGTGAGCGGTTCTGTCAACGGCCGCCACCGCACATCCAGTTCGGTGTCCGTGACGGACGCGCCGAGCCGGTCTGCCACGGCACGGCCCAACTGGGACGCGGCCACGGGGGCCAGCCGGGGCGTGGTCAACGCCCGGCGACCGTCGGGGAGTTCGACGACTGCCCCCCAGGGCCGCCGCTCCGGGCCCGTGATGCCGATGAGCCGGGCGTCGGTCGTGTCGGCCGACCTCACCTTCCGCCAGGCGGCCCGGGGGTCTCCGGGGCGGTAGGAGGAGTCCCAGCGCTTGGAGACGATCCCCTCGACGCCCTGCGCTCTCATGTCGCGCATCCATGTGCGGGCCTCCTCCGCGTCGTCCGTGGCGAGCACCATCTGAATCTCCGGGCCCGCCTCGTCCACGACGTCGCGCAGTCGCGGCCAGCGCGTACGCAAGGGCTCCGCCCGCAGATCCGTGTGCGGCACCGCGAGCAGGTCGAAGGCGACCAGGATCGCCCCGGGAGCCGTGGACCTGGGCCGCCTCGCCAGGCCCCGCGACTGGAGGGCCTCGAAGTCGAAGGAGCGCTGCTGCTCGTTCCACACCACCACCTCGCCGTCGATGACGGTGCCGGTGGCCAACTGTGAAGCGGCGTCGACGAGTTCGGGGAACTGGCTCGTCACCTCACGCTTGCTGCGGGAGTGGATCCGCACCCCCTCGGCGGTGACGGCGAGGGCCACCCGCCAGCCGTCGAGCTTGATGGAGTGGTGCCAGCCGGGCCCGTCGGGGACCGCCTCCGCCGGCTTCGGCCGTACGAGCTCCACCGGCAGCCGTACCACGAGCGCACCGTTCGCACCGGAATTCACGGCGCCCAGCCTCACGCTGCGCCACGGGACGGGCGGGCGGCCACGCCGCAGCCGGGCGGGCACTCCACCGCTGTGGCGGAGCGGGGGTGCCGATGAGTTACGGGCGCCGGCCGGGTCAGCACTCGTACGCGACCGACCCCGAAGGAGCGAGTGTGGCCGATGACGAGACGCAGATCCGTGACCTGATCGAACGCTGGGCGAAGGCGGTGCACGAGGGCGACATGGACGGCGTGCTGGACGCTCACGCCGACGACATCGTGATGTTCGACGTGCCGCCTCCCGACGACGGCATCCGCGGCATCGAGCGCTATCGCGCGTCGTGGCCCCCGTTTTTCGAGTGGCAGCGTCAGGGCGCCTGCTTCGAGATCGTCTCGCTGGACGTCACGGCGGGCGCCGACGTCGCCTTCGCCCACGCGCTGCTGCGCTGCGGCACCGAACAGGAGCTGCGGAACGATCCGGCGAACCGCCTCCGTATGACGATCGGCCTGCGCAAGGAAAGCGGACGGTGGACCGTCTCGCACGAGCACCACTCGTTCCCGCACAAAGAACTGGGCCCCGACCAGGAGAAGTGACGACGCATGAGAAGGATCATCCTGCCCATGTCGGTCTCGCTCGACGGCTTCTTCGAAGGGCCGGACCGCACGCTCGACTGGCACATGGTCGACCACGAACTGCACGAGCACTTCAACCAGCAGTCCCGGGGCATGGGTGCCTTCCTGCTGGGACGCGTCAACTACGAGCTCATGGAGTCGTTCTGGCCCACGGCGGACTCCGATCCGGCAAGCACCGGCCCGGTCCAGGAGTTCGCCGGCATCTGGCGCGAGACCCCCAAGATCGTCTTCTCGAGGACCCTGGAGCGGGCCGACGGGAACACCACGATCAGGCGGGAGGTGGATCCCGAGGAGATCATGGCGCTCAAGGCGCAGCCCGGCGGCGACATGGGCGTCGGCGGCGCCGAACTGGCGGCGGCCTTCAGGCAGCACGACCTCATCGACGAGTACCGCCTCTACGTCCACCCCGTCCTTCTCGGCGAGGGCAGGCCGCTGTTCCTCCCTGCGGACGGCAGGAGCGCTCTGCGCCTCGCCGGGACGAGGACCTTCGGCAACGGCGTCGTCATGCTGCACCACGTGCGAGAGGAGTCCGGCCCACCCGCATGAGCGGGGCCGCGGCACCGAGAGGTCGGTCGGCGCGGGCGGAGCTCACGCCAGGGCGAAGTACCGCAGCCACAGGTACAGGGCGGAGAGCGCGACGGTCACCGCGGTGACGACGAGGCCGTACTTGGTGAACTGCCAGAAGCTGATCGGCGTGCGGTTGCGTTCGGCGATGCCGAGGACGACGACATTCGCGCTCGCACCGATCGCGGTGGCGTTCCCGCCGAGGTCCGCGCCGAGCGTCAGCGCCCACCACATGACGTGGTCGCTGCCGCCGCCCATGCTCTCGACGAGGTCGCCGGTGATGGGCGCCATCGTGGCCACGTACGGAATGTTGTCCACCACGCCGGACAGCACGGCGGAGCCCCCCAGCATCAGCATCGAGCCGCCGAGTTCCCGGTCGCCGACGGCGTCCGCCAGAGCACGGGACGCCTCGCCGACCACGCCGGTCCCGATGAGCCCGCCGATCATGACGAACAGCCCGGCGAAGAAGGCGAGGGTGGGCCATTCGACGTCCGCGAGCACGTCGCCGGTGTGCACCGAGGAGATGGCGACGAGCAGCCCCGCGCCGAGGAGCGCGACGACGCTCGGCTCGTAGTGCAGGACGGGATGCAGAACGAAGCCTGCGACGACCAGGGCCAGAACGGCCAGACCCTGCACCAGCAGCCGAGGGTCGCGTATCGCCTCGCGCTCGTCCATCGACATGACCTCGGACGCGCGCTCCTCGTCGTGGACGAAGGACCTGCGGAAGAGCACTCGGCACAGGGCGATCAGGACGAGCGTCAGAACGACCGCAAGCGGCGCCAGATGGACGATGAAGTCGTTGAAGGTGAGCCCCGCGCGGCTGGCGACGATGATGTTGGGCGGGTCGCCGACCAGGGTCGCCGTCCCGCCGATGTTGGAGGCTATGACCTCCGCGATCAGGAACGGCGCGGGCCGCAGGGCGAGCCGTTCGCAGACCAGCAGTGTGACGGGGGCGATCAGCAGCACCGTCGTGACGTTGTCGAGCAGCGCCGACATCGCCGAGGTGATGACGACCAGCATCGCCATGACGCGGAAGGGCCGTCCCCGAGCCCGCTTCACGGACCAGATGGCCAGGTACTCGAACATGCCGGTCTTCCGCAGAACGCCGACGATCATCATCATGCCGAGCAGCAGGAAGATGACGTTCCAGTCGATGCCGGTGTGCTCCGAGTAGAACGCCGCCTTGTCGTCGGTGGCCCCGATCGCCAGCATCAGGGCCGCACCGGCGAGGGCTGCCGCCACCCGGTGGATCTTCTCGGTGATGATCAGTGCGTAGGCGCCGGTGAAGACGGCTATCGCGGCCCAGCTGTGCCAGTCGTCCATCACTCCACCTCGCCGTGCCGGGAACCGGGCGGGCCGCCGTCTCCGGCCGACCGGTAGCGCGCGTCGCGGACCTTCAGCACCACGCAGGCCACGGTCGCCGTGAGCAGCGAACCGGTCAGCACCGCCGCCTTCACCTGCTCCACCGTCGCCGGGTCGGTGAAGGCCAGCTCCGTGACCAGGAGCGAGACCGTGAAGCCGATTCCGGCGAGCATGGAGACGCCCGCCATGTCCGGCCAGGCCAGGGCCGGATCGAGGCGCGCCCGTGTGAAACGCGCCGCGAGATACGTGCCGCCGAGGACGCCGGCGAACTTGCCGGCGAACAGGCCGAGCAGGACGCCCAGCGACTCAGGCTGACGGAACATCTCCCCGAGGGCGGTGCCCGAGACGGTGACGCCCGCCGAGAAGAGGGCGAAGAGCGGAACGGCGACGCCCGCGGAGAGCGGACGGACCAGATGCTCGACGCGTTCGGCCGGCGAGGTCTCCTCCGGCATGGGCGTCCGCGCTCCGGGCCGCTTCCCGCCGGGTGCCGTGCGGGGACGGGTGCGCAGCAGCATTCCCAGGGCGACACCGGCGACCGTGGCGTGGACCCCGCTGTTGTACATCAGCGCCCACACGGCTACCGCGAGTGGCACGTACACGTACCAGCCGCGCACATCCAGCCGGGCGTGCAGCACCCGGAAGAGTGCCAGTCCCGCCACCGCACCGGCCAGCGCCGCCCAGTTGAGGGTCGAGGTGAAGAACACGGCGATGACGAGGATGGCGCCGAGGTCGTCGACCACGGCGAGGGTCAGCAGAAACGTGCGGAGGCCGGACGGCAGATGGGACCCGATGACGGCCAGTACCCCGAGGGCGAAGGCGATGTCGGTGGCCATCGGCACGGCCCAGCCGCCGAGCCCGCCGCCCCCGGCGGACGCGACGAGGACGTAGACGCCCGCCGGCACGGCCGTCCCGGCGGCCGCCGCGACCACCGGAAGGGCCGCGGCCGCCGGTCTGCGCAGCTCGCCCGAGACGATCTCCCGCTTCAGCTCCGCGCCCGCGACGAAGAAGAAGAGCGTGAGCAGTCCCTCGGACGCCCAGTGGCGCACGGACAGGTCGAGCCCGAGGGAGGGGAGGCCGAAGTGGAAGGAGCCCACGGCCTCGTACGAACCGCTCAGGGTGTTCGCCCAGATCAGGGCGGTCAGCGTCGCCGCCAGCAGCACCACGCCGCCGGCCGTCTCGGTGCGCAGGACCTCGGCCAGGCGGCGCGAGGGCCCGGCAGAAGGAGCGGGGAAGGTGAACTTCGGGAGGACCGGGGACATCGGTGTGGCTCCAGGAAGGTGAGGCGGCAGAGACGCCCGAAGGCGACGCCGACCAGACTTCCCGGCACACCTGCACCCCATCGATCATGACGAGGTGGTCGGACCACCGTACCCCGGCCCTCCGCTCCCATACGCTGTGGTCCGGGGGCCGGACCGTAGAGCGGAGACCGAGGGGGAGTGCGGGGCTGTGGACGAGAACAGACCGCAGGCCGGCGGTGAGGACGACGGCACCGGGGACTTCCTCGGCCGTTACCCGGAGCTGCTGGCCGAGGTGTCGGAGACCGGCCGCCAGCCGCGCCGGCACGAACTGGATTCCTTCCGCGCCCTGGGCGAGCGCGCGGCCGAGCGGGGATGGGCGCTTCGGGACCTTGTCGGCCTCTACCTCGGGCGGACACGTGAACTGTGGGGCACCCTGCCGGGAGTCGCCCGCGCCGCGACCGCGAGCGAGCGCGCCCGCACGGGGGACGCGCTGCTCGGCGCCGTCGAGGTGGCGGTGTCGGCGCTGGGGGAGGGGCACGAGCGCGCCCAGCGACTCGCTGTGCGCCAGGAGGAGGGCGAACGGCGGGAGTTCGTCGACGATCTGCTCTACGGCCGCAGCGACATGGGCAGGCTCGCGGAGCGCGCGCAGCGCTTCGGGCTGCGCCTGGCCGGTCTGCACACGGTCGCGGTGGCAGTGGGCACGGAGAAGTACGACGACGTGCACCGCACGGTGCGGCGCATCGAGCGCGACCTGGTAGGGCGGTTCGGGCCGCGGGACGTGCTGCTGTCCACGAAGGAGGGGCGGCTGGTCTGCATCGCCGCGAGCGGCGACCGCGACGTGCTGGAGCATTTCGTGCGCCTGGCGGAGAAGCCCGGTGCGGGCTATCCGGCGGCGCGGCGCATTGCCGTCGGGCGTGAGCACTCCGGCGCGGGCGGCGTGGTGAACAGCTACGAGGAGGCGCTGGGCGCACTCGAACTCGCCGAGCGCCTGGCCCTCGACGCTGTGCGGCTGAACGCCGCGGAGCTGCTCGTCTTCCCGGTGCTGCTCCGCGACCGCGGGGCGATGGCGGACCTCGTCGGCACCGTGCTCGGGCCGCTGGCGAAGGCCCGCGGCGGAGCGCGGCCGCTGCTGGAGACCCTGACGGAGTGCGCAGCGGCCGGCTACGTCAACGCGGAGGCGGCCCGGCGGCTGGGCCTGAGCGTGCGCACCCTGTCGTACCGCCTGGAACGCATCCGCACCCTCACCGGCTATTCGCCGAGCGACCCGTTGCAGCGGTTCACGCTGGAGGCCGCGGTCATGGGCGCCCGGTTGCTGGGGTGGCCCGAGAAGGAGCTGTGAGACGAACCGCGCCACGAGGGAGGCGGCCGACGCGCGGTCAGTTCGGCACGTCGACGTCAGACCCTCGTGATGAGGTGATCCGGCGCGCGTGGGACGGGTGGGTGATCAGGTTGCTCACAGGACGTCAAAAGCGCGTAATGATTGCCGGGTTCTGGCAATGTGTGCCCGCGGCCTCCGGTGTCACGATGAGCGTGCGCCGCCAGGGTGCACAGGCACCGAGTCGATGCCCTCGACGGGGGTGAGGGCATCGACTCGATGCGTTCCGTGGAGGTTGCCGGGCGCCGGGAAGACTGCCGGATGTCGGCACATGCACGGACTCGGCGGGGCGCCCCGCAGGGGGAACGAACGGTCGGTGGAAGGCACACCGCGGCCCGCGCCCTCGGGGGAAGGAGCGCGGGCTGCGGATTCTGGGGCAGGCAGCGGCCTGAGTCAGCCGACCTGCAGCTTCTGACCCGGCTGGATCAGATCGACGTCATTGATGACGGACTTGTTGTCCTTGTGCAGCTTCTTCCAGTCGACGCCGTGTGCCGCGGCGATGGAGGAGAGCGTGTCACCGGCCTTCACGGTGTGGTTGCCCTTGTCCTCTTCCTGCGTGTTGTGCTGCGGCGCGCTCTGGGACTCGTCCCCCTGCGAGTCCTGCCCGCCGGAGCCGCCCTCGTCGACGTCGGCCGGCGCGCCGTCGGAGCTCAGGCCCGCCTCACCGGCGCAGGCCCAGGCGCCCGGGCCCTGCTGGTCGAGCAACTTCTCGGCAGTGGTGATCTGCTGTTCCTTGGTCGCCTGGTCGGCGCGCGGCGCGTACTTCGTACCGCCGGCAGCCTTCCAGCTGGAGTTGGAGAACTGCAGACCGCCGTAGTGGCCGTTGCCGGTGTTCGCCTGCCAGTTGCCGCTGGACTCGCACTCGGCGACCTTGTCCCAGGTACTGACGGAGGCAGCCTGAGCGCCGGGCGCAGTCACCATCGGCAGGGCGACAGCGGCGCCGGCGACGCCGGTGACCACGGCGAGACGGGTGGCCTTCACAGGCCCACGGTTACGGCCGTTGCCGGAAAACAGCATCGTGAGTGTTTCCTAACGATCGAGGAGTTCGCCACATGTTCCGTGGCGAACGTGTCGAGCGGTGGCGACCGTAAGCACACTCTCCCGGGTGGGCAAAAACCGACACGAGTGATCATCAAGAGCGCGGAAGCCTCCATGGGCAACTATCGCCGCAGGTCATGCGGAGAGGTGTGAACCGGACAACCGGGCCTTCCCGGTACGTACGGAGAGAAGGGTCACACCGTGACGGGCCCGTCCCGGACCGCCGACGCCACCCGTTTGCCGCCGACGGCCGTGCAACGGCACTCAGTTGGCGCGCTCCCGTACGACGCGTGCGATGTCGAGTCGCCGGACGGCCCGCAGCGCGGGGATCTGCGAGAGCAGCGACGCGCCCAGGACCGCGGCCGCCGCTCCCACCGCGACAGGCCAGCCGATCTCGAGCCGCACGGAGAACATGTCACTCGAGAAGGAGTTGAGGGACTCCCGCGCCGCCGCGAAGCCCGCCGCCAGCCCTGCCGGCAGAGCGAGCGCGGTCGCGGTGAGATTCTCCGCCGCCAGCAGTCCGGCGATGCGGCGCAACGGCACACCCGCCGCGCGCAGAGTGGCCAACTCACCCGTGCGTTCAGCGATGTTGACCGTCATCGTCACGTACACGACGGTCAGGGCCAGCACCCCGCCGAGAAGCAGCATCACCCCGACGAACACCCGGAACAGCGTCATGTAGCGGTCGACCTGCCGCTCGACGGCCCGGGAGTCGGCGTAGGCGACGACGCCTTCGAGAGCCGTGACGTCCTCGCGAACCCGATCGTGCGACGGGGCAGCCGGTCCCGAGGCGAACCGCAGCGCAAATCCGTTGGGTGCGGCTCCTGTTGCCGCCTCGACTGTGGCCTGCGTGCCGTACAGCGCCGAACCCATCGGCTCGTCGACCAGCCCGGCCAGCCGCACCTGCCTCTCCCGGGAGCCTCCGCTGCCGGAGGTGCGCAGGGTGAACCGGTCGCCGGGGGAGATGTCCAGGCGGGCGGCGAGAGCCTTGCCGGCCAGTACGGAGCCGTCGGCGGGCAACCCTCGCTCCCCTCCGCCGGGTGTACGGAATCCGTGCATCGTGGTGTGCGGCCGGTACCCCGTCAGCGGTGTGCCGTAGGACTCGCCGTCGGCGATGGCGGTGACCTGAGCCGTCGTCACCGGCTCTACCGCGCTCACCCCGTCGACGGCGCTCAGCGCCTTCCTCGGGCCTGGCGCCCGCGCGTCGGCCGTGACGGTGGCGTCCTCGCGCTGCACCGTGTCGAACTGCACGTCCAGCGCGGCCTTCATGCTCGTCGCCATCCCCGCGGAGGAGAGCACCAGCACGAGCGCGAGCACGCTGCCGAGCATCGTGGCCAGCGTGCGGCGCCGGCTGCGCCCCAGTTCGCGCAGAGCCAATCGCAGGGTCAACGGGAGGCGCCGTGCCCGTGCGAGTGCCGTGCTCCAGCGGCCCGGCGGGCTCAGGGTGCCGCCCTCGCCCCGCATGGACTCGGCCGGTGCTGTGCGCGTCGTCGCCCACGCCGGGGCGGCACCGCCCACCAGCCCGACCAGGACACCGAAGAGCAGACCCGTCAGCATGACCGCCGGGCGGCGTTCGACGAGCGTGTACGGGATGCCGAGTTCGGCGGTGTAGGCGTGCGTCATCGCCGTGGTGGCAACCGCGCCGAGGGCCACGCCCAGTACGGCACCGCCCGCACCGGCGAGCACCCCGTGACCGAGGTAGTGCCGCGCCACGGTGCCGCGCGGGGCCCCGGCCGCCAGGAAGGTGGCGATCACCTTGCGCTCCGCCAGCACCAGCCGCGTGATGAGCACGTACGCGGCCACTGCCGCCGCCGAAAGGAACAACACCGGGAAAGCGACGGAGAGTTGGGAGAAGCCTTTCAGGTCCTCGTTCAGAGTGGCGTCGGACGGCTGCTCCGAGCGCGGCTGCACCTCCACGGCTCCCGCGGCGCGCAAACGGTCGGTGACGCGTGCGGCACCGCCGTCCTCGCGGGCGCGGTCACTCAGCCGTACGAGGGTCTGCACGGTGGACGCGTCGTGCGCGGTGCGCGTGAGTTTCCGCACCGTCGCCTCGGGCGCGAAGAGGACGGCGAAGTTGTGCGGGTCACCGAGGACTTGCTGCCGGCTGAGCGCCGGCCACAGATACTCGGGCGAGTCGGCCACACCGCGTACGGTGAGCATCCGCCAACGTGAGCCGTCGTGGACCTTCGTGGTGTCGCCGGGGGAGAGGCCGAAGGTCTTCGCGGTGTGCCTCTCGACCAGTACGCCGCCGGCGTCACCGCTTCGCGGGTAGCGACCCGAGACGACGTCGACCTTGTTGACCCGCGGCTGCTTCGCGGCGGGCAACCCCGTGAGCCTGCCGAGGACTTCGTCTCCGCCGAGGTTCACCGGCAGCCGGCCCTGGGTGCGGGTGGCGACGGCTTCGACGCCGTCGGACGCGCGGGCGGCCGCGGCGACCTTCGCGGCGTCACCTCCCGAGGCCGTCAGATCGGCGAACCCCATCTGCGAATAGGTGTGTTCGTAGCTGGAACCCAGGTTGCGGAAGGCGTCGTAGCTGGCGACGAAGAGCAGCACGCCGACCATCACGGTCACCCCGACGGCCGCGAACTGGGGCAGGCGGCGCCGCAGATCGCGCCGCGTCTTCCTGAGAAGAATCCGGTTCACGCCGCTCACCAGTCCACGTCCGCGACATCGGCCGGGACGGCGTTCCGCTCGACCGACTCCACACGTCCGTCCCGCATCGTCACCACGCGGTGGGCGGTCCGCGCGACCGCGGCGTTGTGCGTCACCATGAGCACGCCGCGGCCCTCGCGGTTGGTCCGCTGGAGGAGCCTCAGCACCGACTTGCCCGTGGCCACGTCGAGGGCACCCGTCGGTTCGTCCGCGAACAGGAGGTCCGGGTCGGTGGCGAGGGCGCGGGCGATCGCCACGCGCTGCTGCTGCCCACCGGAGAGCTGCGCGGGGAAATTGTCCAGCCTGTCGCCGAGGCCCACGGACTCCAGCAGCCCGGACACCTCGCTCCGCTCGCCACGCCCCGTCAGCTCGACCATCACCTCGACGTTCTCCCGTGCCGTGAGGGTCGGCACCAGATTGAAGAACTGGAAGACGAAGCCGATGTGATCCCTGCGGAACGCGGCGAGTTCGCGCGGGCGCCGGCCGGTCAGTTCCACTCCGGCGACGTTCACCGAGCCGCCGTCGGGGGGTTCGATGCCGCCGAGAACGTTCAGGAGCGTCGTCTTGCCCGAGCCGCTGGGACCGAGCACGACCACCAACTCGCCCGCGCCCAGGTCCAGATCGACCCCGTCGAGAGCTGTCACGGCCGCGTCCCCGGCCCCGTACGTCTTCGACAGGCCACGCAGTCGCGACCCGCCCCGGAGCGTGCTCCCGGATCCGGTCCGGGCTGTGCTGGTGTGCGCCACGGATTCCTCCTCTCGCCGGGCCCGGCTTCCCGATCGGGCCGGGCTGTCTGCGGGCCGGTGCCGGGCCGGTCGCCGCGTTCGCGAACGGCCGTGCCCTCCGAAGCCGCCGTGACCCGGACGGATCGGTCAGGGGCACGGCCGGTGCCTCAATCGGTGACGGGCGTGACCTTGGCCAGTCGCGCCAGCGGCCCCGCCACGGAGATCCGCGCGATGGACGGGTCGATGAGCCGGTGCAGTACGAGCCCGTCGATCGCCGCGCCCAGCAGCAGTGCGGTCGCTTCCGCGTCGTCCTCGGAGCCGCCCGCGTCCCCCGAACCGCCCGGCAGCGCCGTGGCGTTGGAGACGCGCAGCCACTCGGCGACGCCCGTGCGCCACTCGGTCATCAGCTCCGCCAGCTGTGTGCGCAGCGGCTCCAGACGGGTCGACGCCAGCAGCATCTCGCTGAAGAGCACCGTCGTCGGATCGGTCCCGGTGTACTCCGACACCGCCTCCAGCACTTTGGCCACGCCCTGCGAGGGGTCGTCCGCCTGAGAGATCGCTTCGGTCGCCCGGGCCATCTCACGCCTCGCCGAAGCCAGCGCGGCTTCGATCAGCAGGTCGGTGACGCTGGAGAAGTGGTAGTGCACCAGCCCCGGCCGCAGTCCGGCGCGGTCCGCCACCCGTCGCGTGGTCACGGCGCCCCAGCCGTCCTCGACGATCAGCTGCGCCGCCGCGTCGAGCAGCCGCTGCCGGGTCTCGTGACCGCGTTCCGCGGATGTCGGTGTCATTTCACTCCACTCGGTTCTCGGACGGGTCGGTTCTTGGACGGACGAGCCCTTGCGGCCCGGTGCGGGACGGACACGCAACGCGGATCGGCCGAACTACTTGGGCAATCGACTTGGTCGTACGTCCAATCTCCCCCCACTGTACGCTCTCGGGCGGCTGAGGAGAACCCGGTCCGTCGAGGGAGCCGGAGCGGCGCGGGCAGCGGCCGACCCGCCGGCGGCACCCGCGTGGCTGAGCGCCGCCCCGCGGCCGGGGGGCATCCTGGAGCCGACGGATGACGACTGGACGGCGGCGACGGGGGTGCGTCCGGAGTGACGGAGACGGAGATCCGCACGTTCGCGGAGTCGGACCGCACCGAGTTGCGGCGGCTGTTCCGCAAGGCCGGCGAGGGCGGCCCGACGGCTTCCCTGTGGGGGCACGAGGAGTCCGAAGCGGAGATCTACCTGCGGGCCTACATGGATCTGGAACCGGAATCGCTGTTCGTCGCGGTCGTGGACGGCGCGTTGGTCGGCTATCTGGCAGGGAGCCTCGACCACTCGACTTTTCCCAGCGAGAGCGAACGCATCGCGACGGCCATCAGGAAGTACCGGCTCGCCCTCAGGCCGCGGCCCGCGGCGTTCCTCGTCCGCAGCGCGCTCGACCTGGGCCTGGCAGCCGTGCGGCGTGAGTCGACCGCGTCCGACGTCGCCGACGAACGGTGGCCGGCACACCTGCACATCAACGTCGTCGCGGCGGCGCGCGGGACGGGCGCCGCCGACGGGCTCATGAACGCCTGGCTCCAGCGGCTGCGGGACAGCGGCTCACCCGGGTGTCATGTGCTGACCCTGGCCGAGAACACCCGGGCGGTGCGGTTCTTCGAACGCATGGGTTTCACCAAGTACGGTGCCACGCCGCTGGTTCCGGGCATCCGCCATGCAGGAAAGCGGGTCCACCAGCAGACGATGGTCTGGAGCCCGTAGTCGCGGACCGTGCTGCCCCCCGTGGCGCGGACCTCAGCCGACGGCGGCGGTGGGCCCGAAGTTGCGCCGCACCTCGCGGATCTCGGCGGCGTTCGGATACGAGTTGGTGCAGGCCGCCCCCGGGGACTTGCCCGACATCACGCTGGAGCACGGTCCGGGCTGCTTGTCCTCCAGCCCGAGTATGTGGCCGAACTCGTGAGCCACGACGCGTATCGCATCGTGGCCCTGGGCGAGGGCCCTGCGGCCGATGGTGACGGTGCCCTTCCCGAGACCGGGTCCCTCGGGGTCGGCGCCCGGCCAGCCCTTCGAGACGACGATGCGGATGTCCGGCTCGGTGCCCGTGCGCGCGGGCTGCAGATTCACCTCGCTGACCCTGTCGTTCCACGAGTCGGCGGCCGCGCGGATCGCTGCTCCGAACCCGTCCCCGGCGCCCGCGTCATAGGTCAGGGTCACGGCGTCCCCGCGGCCCGTGCCGCCCGCTCCTCCGCCCCGCACGGGCAGAGGTATGGCTCCGGTCACGTCGTTCTCCGGCCACTGCCGGGCGGCGGCGGGTCCGCCTTCCGGCCCCGGGCCGCCCGGGCCGGCCGATTCGCCGACCTCCGACGTCCCGCGCGGGCCGGAGTCCCGTGAGGGGATCTCGCCCGATCCCCGGCCCGAGTCCCCGGTCGAGTCGTTCGTGGCGGAGACCTTCGTCTCGTCCACCTGTGACGCCGCGTCGGATTCCGGACCCCCGCAGGCAGTTGCCGCGAACAGAGTCAGAGGCACACAGGCCGCCGCCCATCTCTGGAGTCGGATACGCATCGTGCATCTCCCTGCGTGGTGATGAGGTCCGGTTGAGGGGGTGCCTCACCCGGACTCCGTCCGGGAGGTGCCCCCTGCGGGCGTACGAATGGTGCCCGATGTCGGGCGTCCGCGCAGACGTTTCCTACTCACGCGTAAGGGATTGGGTGCCGTTCCTCGTCACATGGGTGATGTGCATGACATGTCAGGCGCCTTGAACTTACCGTGAGTCACACCGGTCGACGACCGAACGCCGCGCAGCTCACGGCCCTGACCTGCGAGGCCCGGCAACATCGGTGCGCGGGCGGAGACCGGCCGGACGGAATCGCTCAGTGGCGGCTGGCGGGGCGCCGTCCCGGCGGCTGCTTCGGTTCGGGGCGCTGCGGCGCTCGCGCAACCTTCCGCGTGCAAGGCCGCCCGCTCTGCACCGTGAAGCGTTCGCCGTAGTGGCAGATCTCCATCGGCGTACCCTCCACGAGCGTGTACGTGGCCGTGGAGTCGCTCATCTCGACCCGCAGCCGCCGCCCCAGCATCTGGACGGTGAAGGCGAGACGGGACAGCCGTTCCGGGAGCTTCGGCGCGAACTCCAGGGTGCCGGAGGCGTGCCGCATGCCCCCGAAGCCCGCGACCAGCGCCGTCCAGGTGCCGGCGAGGGACGCGATGTGCAGGCCGTCGCGTGTGTTGTTCTCCAGGTCGAACAGGTCCATCAGGGCGGCCTCGCCCAAGTAGTCGTAGGCCAGGCGCAGATGGCCGACCTCGGCCGCCATGACGGCCTGCCAGCACGCGGAGAGCGAGGAGTCCCGCACGGTCAGCTGCTCGTAGTAATCGAAGTTGCGGGCCTTCTGCTCGTCGTCGAACTCCTCCCCGTGGCGGCACATGGCCAGCACCAGGTCGGCCTGCTTGACGACCTGCTTCCGGTACAGGTCGAAGTAGGGGAAGTGCAGCATCAGCGGGTACTCGTCGGGCCGCGTGTTCGCGAAGTCCCAGATCTGGTGCCCGGTGAAGTCGGCCGACTGCTCGTGCACGCCTAGGTCTTCGTTGTACGGGAGGACGATGGCGTCGGCCGCGTCCCTCCAGGCGGCGGTCTCCTCGAGATCGACCTTGAACGCGCGGGCCTGGTCGGGGTGGCGGTCGACGGCGTTCGCGGCCTCCCGCAGGTTCGCCCGTGCCATGAGGTTCGTGTAGATGTTGTCGTCCGCGACGGCGCTGTACTCGTCCGGGCCTGTGACCCCGTCGAAGTGGAAGCCGCCCTGGTGGTCGTGGTGGCCGAGCGAGTGCCACAGCCGGGCCGTCTCCACGAGGATCGGCACTCCTGTGTCGCGCTCGAACTCGTCGTCGCCCGTCGCGGCCACGTACCGCACCACCGCGTCGGCGATGTCGGCGTTCACGTGGAAGGCGGCGGTGCCGGCAGGCCAGTACGCCGAGCACTCCGAACCGTCGATCGTCCGCCAGGGGAACGCGGCGCCGCGCAGGCCGAGTTGCTGCGCACGTGCCCGTGCGGCGGGCAGCGTGTCGTAGCGCCAGCGCAGCGCTTCGGCCACGGACTGCGGCGAGGTGTAGGTCAGCAGTGCCAGTACGAAGGTCTCGGTGTCCCAGAAGGAATGGCCGTCGTAGCCGGAGCCGGTGAGGCCCTTGGCGGGAATGGCGCGCTGTTCGGCGCGCGCACCGGCCTGCAGAACGTGGAAGAGGCCGAAGCGCACGGCCTGCTGGATCTCCGCGTCGCCGTCGACCTCGACGTCGGAGCGCGCCCAGAAGTCGTCGAGGTAGGAGGCCTGCTGGTCGACCAGCCCGTCCCAGCCGGTGCTGCGTGCCCCGGCGAGGGCGGCGTCGACCTGGTCGCGCACCGCGGGCAGGGACCGCACGCTCGACCAGCCGTACGAGACCATCTTCTCCAGCCGCAGGGGGATGCCCGGCTGAAGCAGCGAAGTGACCGTGAGGCGGCTGACGTTGGGGCCGCTCTCACTCGAAGTACGCGTGGATTCGGGGCCGTTCACGACGTGGTCGGCGGCGGCGGCGACGCGTAGCCCGCTGCGGCGGGTGCTGTGCACCAGACGCAGCCGGTTCCCGGAGGCAAGGTGCTCCTCCGGCTCCAGCGGCGATTCGAGTGCGGCCGCGGCACGCGGATCGCCGGGAAGGTGGGGGAGCTGTTCGTTGGCGACGAGTTCCGACTGGATCACCACGCGGACCTCACCGTCCAGCGGTTCCACCTCGAACGCGACGGCGGCGATGGCGCGCTGCGTGAAGGAGACCAGTCGCGTGGAGCGCACCCGCACGGTGCTGCCGGCCGGCGAGGTCCACTCGCAGGTGCGGTGGAGCAGCCCGCTGCGCAGGTCCAGCACGCGCTCGTGGGAGCGCAGCCGCCCGTAGCGCACATCGAAGGGTTCGTCGTCGACGAGCAGACGGACGATCTTGCCGTTGGTGACGTTGATGACGGTCTGGCCCGACTCCGGGTAGCCGTAGCCCGCCTCGGCGTACGGGAGCGGGCGCAGCTCGTGGACGCCGTTGAGATAGGCGCCGGGCAGACCATGCGGTTCGCCCTCGTCGAGGTTGCCGCGCCAGCCGACGTGGCCGTTGGAGAGCGCGAAGACGGATTCGCTCTGCGGCAGCACGTCCAGGTTCAGCCCGGTCTCGCGCAGAGTCCAGGGCTCACAGGCGTACGCACGCTGGGTGATCACGCGGAGTCCTCCTGCCCGTCGTGGTCCGGAAGGCCGGCGAGGTCGGCGAGGTCCGTCACGACGACGTCAGCGCCGTGCCGGCGCAACTCCTCGGCCTGGCCGACGCGGTCGACGCCGACGACGTAACCGAAGCGTCCGTCGCGTCCGGCCTCCATACCGGCCAGGGCGTCCTCGAAGACGGCACATCCGCCGGCTTCCACGCCGAGGTCGCGGGCCGCGGCGAGGAAGGTGTCAGGTGCGGGCTTGCCGGGCAGGCCGCGCTCATCGGCGACGTTCCCGTCGATCCGTACCTCGAACAGCCCCTCGATGCCGACGGCGACGAGGACGTCGCGGCAGTTCTTGCTGGAGGAGACGACGGCGGTGTGAAGGCCGGCGTCCCGCACGGCCTTCACGTAGCGGACGGAGCCGGGGTAGGCCTGGACGCCCTCCTTGTGGATCTTCTCCAGCAGCAGGTCGTTCTTGCGGTTTCCCAGACCATGCACGCTCTCCCGGCCGGGGGGATCGTCGGGGCGACCCTCGGGCAGCTCGATGCCGCGGGAGGCGAGGAAGCCGCGCACGCCGTCGGTGCGCGGCCGTCCGTCGACGTACTTGTCGTAGTCGCCGGAGCTGAAGGGACGGAAATCCTTCCCCTCCCGGCCGCGCAGGAAGTCGTCGAACACTTCTTTCCAGGCGGCCGCGTGCACCACGGCCGTCCTGGTGAGCACGCCGTCCAGATCGAAGAGGCAGGCGCGTACGGACTGTGGCAGACCGAGGGGCATCACCGGCATCGGGTCCCCCGTCGTGGGCCCGGCATGCCTCTTACGCCCGCCCGGGCGTGTACGCGTGCTGCCGCGCCCCATGCATGCCCCTGCTGGGGCCCGGCTGACGGGGCGGGGTCGGCCCGGCTCAGCCGAGCAGCTCGATCTCCGACAGCGCCGTGGAGCCCCCGGCGGGCACGAGCCTGTAGTGCCGGTACGCGCCGGGACGTGCGACGTCGAAGACGCGGGTCTGCCTGTCCCAGGTGAACGATTCGCCGCGCCGGCGGTCCACCGCCTTCCACTTCTCGCCGTCCTCGGAGCCCTCCAGCACCCACCCCTTCGGGGCGTCCGCGCTGTCCGCCGAGGTCAGCGTGTAGGACTTCACCGGCTTGTCCCGGGAGTCCGGTTTCACCTCCATCGCGGCCTCGGAGAAGACGGCCCTGGTGGCGGAGGTGTCGTCCAGCAGCGGCCGGCTCTTCACCGGCACGGTCACGTCGCCGGGCGGCGAGGGCACCTTGTCGTCCTTGGTGATGGAGGACGGCGCGTTCTTCTCGCCGGTGCCCCACCGGGACGGCTTCGGACCCATGTCGAACTCGAGGGTGCCGCCGCGGGCCAGCAGCTTGTGGGGCAGCGAAGTGGAGTGCCACGCCTTGCCGTTGACGCGCAGCCCCTGCACGTAGATGTTGCGCTCGCTGTTGCGGGGCGCCTTCACCACCAGCTTGCGGCCGCCCTCGAGATGAACGGTCGCCTTGGTGAACAGCGGGGAGCCGACGGCGTATTCGGGGGATCCCATCACCAGCGGGTAGAAGCCGAGCGCGCTGAAGACGTACCACGCCGACATCTCGCCGTTGTCCTCGTCCCCGGGATAGCCCTGCCCGATCTCGCTGCCCAGGTAGAGGCGGGAGAGCACGTCGCGGACCTTCTCCTGGGTCTTCCAGGGCTGACCGGCCGCGTCGTAGGTGTAGGCGATGTGGTGCGAGGGCTGGTTGCTGTGCCCGTACATGCCCATGCGCACGTCGCGGGCCTCGGTCATCTCATGGATGACGTCGCCGTAGGAGCCGGCGAACTCCTTCGACGCGGTCTCGGGGGTGGAGAAGTACTTGTCGAGCTTCTTCGCCAGGCCCGCTCGTCCGCCGTACAGGTTCGCCAGGCCCCGGGTGTCCTGGGGCGCGGTGAAGGCAAAGCTCCACGCGTTGGTCTCGGTGTAGTCGTGTCCCCACACGCGTGGGTCGAACTCCCCTGGCGGCAGGCGCCAGTTGCCGTCGCCGTCCTTGCCCTGGAAGAAGCCGATCCGGTCGTCGAAGTGCTTGACGTAGTTGCGGGCGCGGCCGAGGAAGTACTCCGACTCGGCCTTGTATCGGGCCTTGTGGGTCTTGCGGTACAGGGCCTTGCCCATGCGGGCGATGCCGAAGTCGTTGAGGTATCCCTCCAGCGCCCAGGACATCCCCTCGCCCGTCGCGGTGCTGGTGTAGCCGAGGAAGGGCGAGGTGGCCATGCCCTTGCGTCCCACTCCGGAACGCGGCGGCGCGACCGTGGCGTTCTTGACCGCCGCGTCGTACGCGGCCTCCGCGTCGAACTTCACGCCCTTGCCGTAGGCGTCGGCGAAGGCCACGTCCGAACTGGTGCCGGTCATCAGGTCCGCGTAACCCGGGGACGACCAGCGCGATATCCAACCGCCGTCCTTGTACTGCTGGACGAAGCCGTCGGCCATCCGCCCCGCCAGCTTAGGCGTGAGGAAGGAGTAGGCGGGCCAGGTCGTCCGATAGGTGTCCCAGAAGCCGTTGTTGACGTACACGTCCCCGTCGACGATCTTCGAGCCCGTGTGCGTGGGGGTGTCCTCACCCGTGGGCTCCGCGAACGGGCTGGCGTAGCGCTTGCGCGAACCGACCTGCTCCGCGCCCGAGTTGGGGTACAGGTACAGGCGGTACAGGCTGGAGTAGAGCGTCGTGAGCCGGTCGCGGCTCGCACCCTCGACCTCGATGCGGCCGAGCAGGTCGTCCCACTTACCCTGCGCGCGCCGCCGCACCTCGCCGAAGGACGCGTCCGCCGGGATCTCGCGTTCCAGGTTGGCCTTCGCCTGGTCCACGCTGATGAGGGACGTGGCGATGCGCATCGTCACCGTACGGTCCGAGCCCGCCTTGAAGCGCAGATAGCCGGTGACGTCCTTGCCGCCACCGCCCTCCAGCCGGCCGCCGCCCGTGACCGACGAGTCGAAGCGTGCGTAGACGAACATGCGGCCCGCGCCGACCGACAGCTTGCTCTTGACGTCGGAGAAGCCGGTGACGGTGCCCTTGTCCTCATCGAGGGTGAGACCGCCGCGGTTGTCGACGTTGTCGAAGATGAGGTTCGCGTCGTCGCCGGGGAAGGTGAAGCGCATCATCGCGGCGTGGTCGGTCGGGGTGATCTGCGTGCGCAGCCCGCTGTCGGAGGTGACGCCGTAATAGTGCGGCCTGGCCGTCTCGTTGGCGTGATGGAAGGGCAACGCGCGGGCCTTGCGGGACGCGTCGGGCTTGCCGGACGCGGCCGACGGCATCACCTGGAAGGTCTGCCGGTCGCCCATCCAGGGGCTGGGTTCGTGACTGGCGCTGAAGGCCTGCAGGGTGGGCAGGTTGTCGTCGTTGTTCTTGCGCGCGTACTCGTAGAGCCAGTCCGTGGAGCCCGCATTGGTCACCGGGGTCCAGAAGTTGAAGCCGCCGGGGAGCGCCGTTGCGGGGAAGGTGTTGCCCCGGGAGAAGTCGCCGCTGGAGAGGGTCCCCCGAGTGGTCTCGGCATAGTCGGAGAGGTGCGCGAGGCGCTTCTCCGGTGCCTTCGTCGCGATCGAGACGTCGTCCACCCAGCCGCGGAACGAACTCGCGCCCTTGGGGGAGTCGTAGGCGACCAGGATCCGGTCGACGGTCTTGCCCGCCGCGACGGCGCCGATCCGCGACTCCCTGTTGTTCCACTGGTTCGCGTACATCGTCTTCGCGGACGCCTGGCCCTGTGGCGTCAGCGCGGTGCCGTGCTGGTCCCTCGCGCCCAGATCGCTCAGATAGGTGCCGTCGGTGAAGGCGAGGTCGAGGGAGGCGTGCGTCGCGGGGTAGTCGAGGTCGGTCTTCGGCAGCTCCGGGAAGATCTTGTAGGAGAGCGAAGTGCGGGCCCCGACACGGACGTCGACGTCGAAGACGCGGTTGTAGGAGTAGCCCTGGCCGCTCGCCGTGTGCTCGCCCGCGTAGCGCAGGGAGTGTCCGCCGCTGAAGCCCGCGCCGTTCTTCGAGGTGGGGCTCTTTTCAGGGCCGGTGCCGGTGTGGCTGCTCATGCCGGGCGTGCCGGGAGCGGAGTCGCGGTGGACCCCACGGGTCTTCTTCTCCCCGTCGGGCGTGGTCTCGACGCTGTCCTTCCAGTCGGGCGCGGGGTCGTCCGCTTCGAAGGAGGAGCTGAACGAGCCCCCGGGGCCGCCCGGTGCGTGGGGCTGCCCGGGCGGACTCGCCGAGGCGGCGCCCTGCCCCGTCATCACCAGCAGCGCCGTCACCACCAGGGCGGCGCAGGCTCTGCCGGGCCCGCCGGGTCTCCGGGATCTCGTCCGTCTGCCGGGGCCGCCTCGTCCGCTGCGTGCCTGAACCTGACGCACGTGACCGCTCCCCGGAATGTTGACATCGTTGTCCGCTGGTGACACAGGGAACCAGTAATGTCCGTGCGCACGGTGATGTCAAGGGTGCGCTTGGTCACGGTTGGTGCCTGGCCGGCCGGTCATGGATGGAATCCGGACGGCCCGGCCGGAAGGCTGCACGGCCGGGCCGTCCGGAAGTTCAGAGCCAGCCGCGCTTGCTCGCGATGCACGCGGCGTCGAAGCGGTTCCTGCCGCCCAGCTTCTTGATCGCGCTGGAGGTCACATTCCGCACGGTGCCGGGAGAGAGGAACAGTTCCGCGGCAATTTCCCTCACCGGGGCTCCGCCCGCGGTGAGCCGTAGTACCTCTTTTTCTCTGGTGCTGAGTGATCTGCCGCCGCACGCAGGTTGGCGGATAAGAGCCGTATCGATCGGGCCACCGGCATGCTGGGGCGGTCCGCCACCAGGATTGGCAGGGGTGCCGGTATTGCTCGCCACGAGTCCCCGTATGGCATTCACCAGATGCGGCAGGGCCGCGTCGTCCGGTACGACGCTCAGTAATCCCGGCGCCGCCGCCTCCTGCCTCTTGGCGGGGGAGCCCGGCGTGCTGCCGATGACGGCGATCCGGCACCGCGGGACGGCCGCCCGCAATTCATCCGTCAGGCAACGTCCGTTGCGTGCCGTCGTGTTGGAGCCCAGCACAGTCACTGTGGGAAGTTTCCGCAGAACGGCGGGAACTATTTCCTCGCGGTTGTTCACTGTCGCCACGACTTCGAAATCCTGGACAAGATTGAGTGTCGTCGCGATGGCTTCCGAGTAAAGACGTCTCTCGTCGCCGATCACAATACGAGTCTGCATTTCGACAAAGCCCCCGCTTCGGCTTCAAAGGTCATGCCCCAACGGCCGTAGAGTTCCATGCGTCAACCGCCGTGGTCAATGGCCTCTGAGTCCATCAACTGCCCGAGTGGGGCGTGCTTCTGCATGTATGACCGATTTGGAAAAGACATTTTGAGGCGCGTTTGAGGTTTCACTTGTCAATACCACTGAAACCTGTGAAAGCCGATGAAGCCCGCATTGTGAAGATCGAAGAAACGGGAAGGGCCGCAGACCCTCATTCCCCTCGGCAGCGCCCTCAATCCGATTCGGGCAGGGCGGGTCCCGGGGCAGGTCGGTAAGGCCCCGGCGCGGCCCTCGTGGGCGCCTGGGGGCTCGGTGAGGCGCCGGAGCAGGCGTCGGTCCGGGCGAGGGGCGCGTCCGTCGTGCGGGCACGCGGCATGCCCGCGGCACCGGTTCGGGCGATGGTTCGAGTCCCGGTGCGATGGCGGGCGCGGGCCGGTGCGGCAGCGAACTGTCAGCGCGCCGCGGCTTCATGGCCGGATCCGGCCGTGGATTTCCCCTCGGAGCTCGGGGATCCCTGCTCCTGCGACGGCTTCTGCCTGCGCAGGAACAGGAAAAGCACGGGCACCGTGTAGAGCACCCACACACACGCCTGGACGACGGTTGGATCAGGCTGGAAGTTGACGGTGCCCTTCAGCAGGATGCCGTACCAACTGTCCACGGGAACCGCGGAGCTGACGTCGAAAGCCTTGTTCTCCAGGCCGCCGAGGAACCGCGCCTCCTGAAGGTCGTGCACCCCGTAGGCGAGGACGCCCGCGGCCACGATGATGAGCAGCCCGCCCGTCCACGTGAAGAACCGGGCCAGGTTGATCCTCAGGGCTCCCCGGTAGAACAGCCAGCCCATGACGATCGCGGTGAGGATGCCCAACAGCGCACCCACCAGGGGCCGTACGCCGTCGTCGGCGGCGTCCACCGACCTCCACACGAACAGGGACGTCTCGATGCCCTCGCGGCCGACGGCGAGGAACGCCGTCACCACCAGCGCGCCCCTGCCCATGGCGAGAGCCGCGTCGAGCCGGCCCTCGAGTTCAGCCTTCAGATGGCGGGCGGTTCGCCGCATCCAGAAGACCATCCACGTCACCAGGGCCACCGCGGCGATGGACAGCGAGCCGCCGATCGCCTCCTGAGCGGTGAACGTCAGCTCCTGCGTGCCGAATTGAAGCCCCGCACCGAAGGCCAGGCTCACTCCGACGGCGATTCCCACGCCGGCCCAGACGGGCGCCAGCTTGGCACGGTTGTCCGTCTTCACGAGGTACGCGACGAGGATGCACACGACGAGGCTGGCCTCCAGCCCCTCGCGCAGGCCGATCAAGTAGTTGCCGAACACGCCGGGTTCCTTCCGGGTACGAGGTCAGGAGAAGAGCTGCCGGGCCCACCAGTCGCCGGAGTCGCGGACACCGGGCGGCACCGCGAACACGGCTGAACCCACGTGCTGGATGTACTCGTTGAGTTCCGTGTCGTCGCGGGCGAGGTGCCGCTGCAGCGGAACGAAGCCCTCGCGCACATCGCGCTGGTAGGCGAGGAAGAACAGTCCCGCCTCCAGACGGCCCAGCCCGTCCGTGCCGTCGGTGAAGTTGTAGCCGCGGCGCAGGATGCGGATGCCGTCGTTGGTCTCCGGGTGCGCCAGCCTCACGTGCGAGACGGGGGCCATCGCCGACAGCTTCACCGGGTCGCGTTCGCGCCGGCGGCCCGCCGGAGCACCCTCGCCCTTGCTGCGGCCGATGATCATCTCCTGCTCGGCCAGCGGAGTACGGTCCCAGATCTCGATGTTCATGCGGATGCGGCGCGCCACGAGATAGGAGCCGCCCGCCATCCACGCGGTGCCGTCCTTCTTCCCCGCCCACACATGACGCTTCAGCGCCGCGGCGTCGTCGCCGGAGATGTTGCGGGTGCCGTCCTTGAAGCCGAAGAGGTTGCGCGGCGTCTGGGCGGAGGGCGTCGTCGAGGAGGTCTTGCCGAAGCCGAGCTGCGACCAGCGCACCGACACCTTGCCGAAGCCGATGCGCGCCAGATTGCGGATCGCGTGCACCGCGACCTGAGGGTCGTCCGCACACGCCTGCACGCACAGGTCGCCGTCGCTGCGCTTCTCGTCCAGGGCGTCGCCGGGGAAGTGAGGCAGGTCGGGCAGGGCGGCCGGCCGCCGCTTCTTGATGCCGAAGCGGTCCTCGCCCTTGTCGTTCTCGAAGAGGGACGGGCCGATGCCGAAGGTGAGCGTGAGCCGGGACGGCTTGAGCCCCAGGGCCTCGCCGGTGTCGTCGGGCGGCGCCTCGGACGGGCCGCCGACGGCGCCTGTGCCCACGGTGTCGCCCGCCGTCATGCGGGCCGCCGCACGCGTCCACTTCTGAAGCAGGTCCATCAGCGCGGCACGGTCGTCCGTGAGGACGTCGAAGGCGGCGAAGTGGAGCCGGTCCTGCACGGGCGTGGCGATGCCGGCCTGGTGCTCGCCGTGGAAGGGCACGGCACCGGCGGAGTCCGCGGCGACGGACTCGGCGTCGCTCCCGTACTCCAGCGCCGCCGTCGTGCCTCCCGCCGTGGCCGCACCGAGGGCCAGGCCCGCGCCGCCCCAGCCGAGGAGCGCGCGGCGCCCGGGGTGGGCCTTGCGCGGCTCCTCGCCGCCGGAGCCCGCCGCATCGCCGGGCCGTTCCCCGGAGTCCGGTGCGGCCTTGTTGTTCCCGGAGTCCGGTGCGGGCTTCCCGTCCTCGGAGTGTTCTGCTTCCGCTGTCACTGTCTTCCCCTCACGACGCGACGGCGGCGGCGAGCCGCGAGAGCGGTTCGGCGAGTGCGTTCACGCCGTCCGAGAGCTTCTTGCGCTCGCTCTTGCCGACCTTGTCGTACGAGACGAACCCGTCGCCGTCGCGGTGCTCGTCCAGCAGCTTCCCGATGGCGGCGAACTGCTTGTCCAGGTCCTTGGCCAGCTGCGGGTCCTTCTTGGCGGTCACCGGCTTGAGCAGTTCGTACGCCTTCTCGGCGCCGTCGACGTTGGCCTCGAAGTCGACCAGGTCCGTGTGGCTGTAGCGCTCTTCCTCACCGGTGACCTTGCCGGTGGCCACCTCGTCGAGGAGCTCCTTGGCGCCGTTGGCCATGCTGGTGGGGGTGATCTCGGACTTGCCGACGCGGTCCCGCCACTCCTTCAGGTCCTTCATCAGGCGGCCGGCGAGCTTCTTGTCGTGCCCCGAGATCTTCTTCTTCTCCCAGAGCGACCTCTCGAGCTTGTGCCAGCCCGTCCACTTCTGGCCCTCCTCCAGGCCGTCCTCGCGCACGTCGACCTTCGGGTCGATGTCGCCGAACGACTCCGCGACGGGCTCGGTGCGCTCCCAGCCCACACGGGAGACCGCGTACTCCTTCTTGGCCGCCTCGACGTCCCCGTCCTCGACGGCGTCGGCGAACTTCTGCGCGGCCGGAATCGTTTCGTCGGCCTGCTTCTGCACGTAGGTGCGGTACGAGGCGACGGCGGCGTCCAGCTTCGGATCACGCTCGGCAGCCGCTCCCTTGCCGCTGGCGGTGACCTTCTGGCGGATGCCGTCACCCTTCATGCCGGGCTTGCAGGCGATCTCGTACTTGCCCGCCTTGACCTCGGTGGTGATCTCGGCCTTGGTGCCGGGGCCGATGTTCTCCCGCTCGGTGACGATGCGGTCGCCGGGGGCGTAGACGTAGACCTCGGTGACCTTGGAGCCCTTGTTCTCCACGTGGAGCTTCAGGTGCCCGGCGGGGAACTCGTCGTCGGAGACCTTGCATGCCGAGTCGTCCGCGGTGACCCGCACCCCGCCGTCCCCGCCGGCCTTCGACTTCTCCGCGCAGCCGGTCAGAGCTGCGGCGGCCAGCAGCGGAACGGCCGCTCCGGCTATGAGAGTTCGGCTTCGGGCGGAGGCGGACATGTGGACTCCCGGTGGACTGACGGATCGGGCGGGCGGATGGTCACCGTGCGCTGCAGGGCACCAGTTAAGCAAGGCTTACCTAAGTCGGGAAGATAGCAGGGGCGGCGCGAGGGTGCGGGGCGGGGTCGTACGTGGAACGGACCCCGCGGAATGGCGGGCCGGAGGCACCTGGGCTCTAGTGAGGAGGAGAGCCCGTGCAGAGGAGGCCCGATGAGAAGCGGCGTCAGAAGGGCGGCGACCGTCGCCTCCGCCGCGTCGCTGCTCCTCCTGGGCAGCGCCTGCGGTAACGGCGGTGACGGCGGTTCGGGAGCCTCCGAGTCGCCGAGCGAGCACGGAGAGAGCTCCACGAACGCCAAGACGGTGGACGCCCGTTCGGACGGCGGCCTCGGGAAGTACCTGACCGGTGGTCAGCACAAGACCCTCTACCTGTTCGAGAAGGACAAGAGCCCAAAGTCGACGTGCTCGGGCGCCTGCGCGCAGGCGTGGCCGCCGATGATCGTCAAGAGCCGGCCGGTCGCGGGGGAGGGCGGCGTGAAGAAGGACCTCCTCGGCACGTCCAAGCGCGGCGACGGCAAGACGCAGGTCACCTACGAGGGCCGCCCGCTGTACTACTACCAGGGCGACCAGAAGGCGGGGCAGGCCAACGGCCAGGGGCTCGATCAGTTCGGGGCCAAGTGGTACGTGCTCGGCACCGACGGAAAGGCCATCAAGAAGAAGGCCAAGAACGGCGGTGGTGGCGGCGGCTACTGACCACAGGCGCCCCGCGCGCGCCTCGCACCGTTTCCTGCGGGCCCTCGCCAGAGTGCTGGCCGCGGCCGGTCTCGCCGTGAACGCATATGTGCACGCGCACCTCGCGCCCACGTTCGACGGCGTCGCCGCGTCCGTCAGCCAGGGCGACCTCTTCCGTCTCGAGGCCGCACTCGGAGCGCTGGCGGCGCTGCTGGTACTCGTGTGGCGGCGGCTGCCGGCGGACTTCTTCGCCTTCGTCGTGGCCGCCGGCGGGCTTGCCCTGCTGCTGATCTACCAGTACGTCGACGTGGGAGAGTTCGGCCCGTTCCCCGACATGTACGACCCGTCGTGGAGCGGGAACAAGTCGGTCGCGCTCGTCTCCCAGGCGGTGGCCGTACTCGCCACCGCGGTGCTCATGCTCACCACGAAGCGCCGACGGCGTCCCGGTGCCCGGGACCGGTCCATGGAGTCCGGCGGATTCACCGGATGATGTCCTCGATCATGATCGGCATCTTCCGGATGCGGCGGCCCGTGGCGTGGTGAATGGCGTTGGCGATGGCGGCGTTCGCTCCGACCTGCCCGATCTCGCCGACGCCCTTAACGCCGAGCGGATTGACGATCCGGTCCTCGACCTCGACGAGTTCGACCGTGACGTCGGGCGCGTCGGCGTTCACCGGAACCAGGTACTCGCCCAGGCTGTTGCAGACCCAGCGGCCCGTGCCGGGATCCATGCGGTTGAACTCCAGGAGCGCCTGCCCCAGGCCCCAGAGCATCCCGCCCATGAGCTGGCTGTGCACCGTACGCGCGTTGAGCACACGGCCCGGCGCGAAGGCACCGGTCATGCGCCTCACCCGTACCAGGCCCAGCTCGGGATCGACGGCCACCTCCGCGAACTGCGCGCCGAAGGTGAGCATGGCGTACGGGGTGTCCATGCCCGGCGGGTTCCACGTGCCCGGAGCCTCGGCGTCGGGTCGGAGGGTGCGCCGCAGCAGGTCCGCGTACTGCTCGGAGGACGTGCCCGCGCTCATGGTCCCGTCCCGCACGACGACGCTTGCCGGGTCCGCGCCGTGCAGCGGTGAACCGCTGTCGGCGACGGCCTCGCCGATGAGCTGCTCGCGCAGAGCCGTCGCGGCGGCGTGGACCGCGGCGCTGATCATCCCGGCGCCCGCCGAACCGACAGCGGAGGCCATGCCGGGGAAGTCGGTGTCGCCCTTCTCGAACCGGCAGCGCTCCACGGGGACTCCGAGGACGTCTGCGGCGACCTGCGCCATCACGGTCGCCACCCCGGTCCCGAACTCGGGGGTCGCGCCCTGCACCACGACGCTGCCGTCGGCGTAGATGCGCGCCCTGGCACGCTGCGGGGTACCGGGCGGCGGAGCCGGATAGCCCGCCGCTGCCACGCCCGTGCCGATCAGCCAGTTGCCCTCACGCCGCGAACCCGGCGCCGGGTCGCGGTCGTGCCAGCCGAAGCTCGCGGCCCCGCGCTCGTAACACTCCTTCAGACCGTTGCTCGACCAGGGGTTCCCCGAGACCGGGTCCGCGTCGGCGAAGTTGCGCAGCCTCAGCTCGATCGGGTCGATGCCGGCACTCGCGGCGAGTTCGTCCATGGCGCACTCGAGGGCGAACATGCCGGTGGAGTCGCCGGGGCCGCGCATGAAGGTGGGGGTCATGGTGTTGGCGCGGATGAGCCGGTAGACGCCCTCGTAGTTGGGACAGGCGTACATCTGTGCCGCCGAGTTGAGGGACGGCTCGGCCCAGTCGTCGAAGTGCGAGGTGGGGGAGAGCTTGTGATGGCGCAGCGCGGTCAGCCGGCCGTCGTTCGTCGCCCCGAGGGTGATGCGCTGCTCCTGCTCCTCGCGGTGGCCGCAGGCGGTGAACATCTGCTCGCGCGTGAGAGCCAGCTTCACGGGACGGCCCACCTCTCGTGCCGCCAGCGCTGCGAGTGCGGGGTGGTGCCAGACCATGGCCTTCGAGCCGAAGCTGCCGCCGACGAACTGGCTGAGAACGCGGATCTTCGAGAGCGGGATCCCGAGGAGGGCGGCCACCGTGAGCTGGGTGGCGTTGACGCCCTGGGTGCCGTCGTACAGGAGCAGCTCGTCGCCGTCCCAGATCGCCGTGGTGCCCGAAGCCTCCAGCGGATTGTGGCTGTTGGCGGCGTAGTCGAACGTCGCCTCCACCACGATGTCCGCCTTCTCGATCCCCTCCTCGATGTCGCCCCGCGCGCTGCGGCCGGGAAGGAAGCCCCCGAAGATCTTCTCGGCCTCGTACGCCTGGTCCCGGCCCCGGTCGATGGTGGTGAGCGGCTCGGACGCCTCGTACTCGACGCGCAGCAGCGACGCCGCGTGCTGGGCGCGTTCGTGGGTGTCGGCGACGACGAGGGCGACGGGCTGGCCCCCGTAGTGCACGACGTCGTCCTGCATCGGGAAGAACGTCTCGCCGGGTGCCGGGCCGCCGAAGAGGGAGGGGACGAGCGGAGGCTGGCTGGCGATCCGCGGCAGGTTCTCGTGGGTGAGCACCGCGAGGACACCGGGCTCCTCCCGGGCGTCCGAGGAGTCGACCGACCTGACGCGGCCGCTGGCGATGCGTGCTCCGACGAGGCAGGCGTGGGCCATGCGGGTGGCCGGGATCTCGGTCGAGTAGCGCGCGGAGCCGGTGACCTTCTGGCGGCCGTCGACCCGTTCGAGCGGCGCTCCGATCGCCGTGGTCATGAGGTTCTCCCGTTCGCCGTGAGGGTTTCCAGGACGCGTACGATCACGCGCTGCGCCAGCTCGGTCTTGAAGGCGTTGTGGGCGGTGGTCCGGGCGTCGGCCAGCTCCATGCGTGCCGCCTCGGCGAAGCTGTCCCTGCCGGCGGGCGCCCCCAGCAGGACGCCTTCGGCGCGGTGGGCGCGCCAGGGCTTGGTCGCCACGCCGCCCAGTGCCAGGCGTACGTCCGCGATCGTGCCGTCCACCAGGGACAGCGCGCAGGCGGCGGAGACCAGCGCGAACTCGTAGCTCTCGCGGTCGCGGACCTTCAGATACACCGAGCGGCGGCCGATCGGCGCGGACGGCACCTCGATCGCGGTGATCAGCTCGCCGTGCTCCAGGGGGTGTTCGCGGTGCGGGGTGTGTCCCGGCGTCAGGAAGAAGTCGTCGACGCCGTAGGCCTGTTCGCCGCTGGTGCCCCGGGTGTGCACGCGCGCGTCGAGGGCGGCGAGTGCCACAGCGACGTCGGACGGGTGAGTGGCGATGCACTGGTCGCTCGTGCCGAGCACGGCATGACCGCGGCTGAAGCCCTCGATGGCGGAGCATCCGGTGCCGGGCTCCCGCCTGTTGCAGGCCGAGACGGCGTCGCGGTAGTAGGGGCAGCGCACCCGCTGCAGCAGGTTGCCGCCCATGGAGGCCATGTTGCGCAGCTGCGGCGAGGCTCCCGCCTCCAGCGCCTCGGCGATGACCGGATACCTCTCCCGTACGAGGGGGGAGGCGGCCACCTCGCTCATGCGGGCGAGGGCGCCGATGCGCAGCCCGCCGTCGGGTGCCTCCTCGATGCCGGTGAGCGGCAGGTCGTTGATGTCGACGAGCCTGCGGGGTGTGAGCACGTTCTGCCGGAGGAGGTCGACCTCGGTGGTGCCGCCGGCGAGGAACTCGCTCGTGGGGTCGGTGCTGACGGCCGTGATCGCGCCGGCGGCGTCGGCGGCGCGGGAGTAGGTGATGAGCCGCACGGGACGTACTCCGTTTCTCGGGTCTCAGGACTCGTCGCGGACGGCGCGGACCGCGGCCCGGATGTGGGGGTAGGCGGCGCAGCGGCACAGGTTGCCGCTCATCCATTCCTTGATCTCGTCGTCGCCGGTGTGGCCCTCGGCGGTCAGTGCCACGGCGGACATGATCTGGCCGGAGGTGCAGTAGCCGCACTGGAAGGCGTCCTCGGCAATGAACGCCTTCTGCATGGGGTGCAGTTCACCGTTCGGTCCGGCCAGGCCCTCGATGGTGGTGACCTCGCGGCCCTCGCAGGAGAGCGCGAGAGTGAGGCACGCCAGCACGCGGCGCCCGTCCACCCAGACGGTGCACGCGCCGCATGCGCCCTGGTCGCAGCCCTTCTTGGAGCCCGTCATATCGAGGTGCTCGCGTAGCGCGTCGAGCAGGCTGACCCTCGGTTCGATCTCCAGCGGACGCTCGGCCCCGTTGACCGACAGCGTCACCGGCACCGGCCCGGGGCCGCGTTCTCCGAGACCCGGACCGCGCTCGGTGATCGAGGGGCCGCGTACGGACATGTGCACCTCCGGGAGGGCTCTGACGAATACCACCGCGAGGGGCACATACTAGGGCAATACTGCTCAAATCAGACTGCGTTGCGACCCGTGGGACGCATTACAGGGGAAGCCGGTGACAGGGACGAGCGACGGCGCGACGCCTCGACAGAAGGCGGTGACAGTGGTCTTCAGCTGGGAAGTCGCTCCCGGGAAGCACGCGGAGTTCGAGCGGTGGGCCCACGGGATCGAGGCCGTTGCCGCGGCCTTCCCAGGCCAGCAGGGAGTCACTTGGCTCAAGCCCGAGGGTGACAGCACGCGCTACCACGCCGTCGTGCGGTTCGCGGACACCGCGAGCCTTCAGCAGTGGATGGAGTCGCCCGAGAGAGCCGAATGGCAGGACCGGGTGCAAGACCTCGCCCGGGACGTCGGGCCGCAGACCGCGACGACCGGGCTGGAGGCCTGGTTCGACGTCCCCCGTCTCGTGGCGCGGCCGCCCGCCCGCTGGAAGATGTCGCTGACCACCATCCTCGGCGTGTATCCGTTCGCCCTGCTCTACGACGCCGTCTTCGCCGAGTACTTCCGGGAGTGGCCGCTGTCGGCGAGCACGATGGTCTTCCCCCTCTTCCTTGCCCCGCTGCTCACCTACGCCGTCATGCCCGGACTCAGCCGGGTGCTGCGGCGCTGGCTCTACCCGGGGTCCTGAAGCCGGGGCCGGGGTAGGGGCGCTCAGCCGCCCGTGAGCCGCTGGAGCTTCACGGCGGTGGCCCGCAGCAGTTCGAGATGGGCGCGGGCCTGCTCGTCGTCGCAGCGGAACGAGGGCATCGAGACCGACATGGCGGCAACGGCCTCTCCGCCGGGGCCGAGCACCGGCACCGCCACGCACCGGCAGCCCTCGACGTACTCCTCGTGGTCCTCGGCGTATCCGGCCTCGCGGACGGAGTTCAGAACGTCCATCAGTTCGTCGACGTCCGTCACGGTGCGGCCGGTGAGCCGGGGGAGCTCCGCCGCGGTCAGCCGGCGCCGGGCCTCCTCGGGGGAGAGGCCGGCCAGCAGCATCTTGCCCACGCCGGTGGCGTGCGCGTGCAGCCGGGAGCCGACGTGGGAGACGAGCTTCATCGGCCGGGGCGAGTGGGCGATGGCGATGTAGACGTTGTGGACGCCTTCCAGGCGGGCCAGTTGGACGGTCTCGCCGCTCTCCGTCGCCAACTCCTCCATGAGCGGGCGGGCGTGCCGTTCGAGGTCGCCGTGGCCGGAGTACGCCTGGCTGAGCCGCCAGGCGCTCAGGCCCAGGCCGTAGCGCCTCGTCTCCTCGTCGAACTCCAGGTAGTTGCGGGCGGCGAGCGTCGCCAGCAGCCCGTGTGCGCTGGAGCGGGGAAGGCCGAGGCCGGATGTGACGTCGGTGAAGCGGATGGGGCCGCGGTCGGCGACGAGGTCGAGGATCGCCAGCACCCTGTCGGCGGATTTCACCGCGCTCGTCTGGTCGGCCATGGAATCCCCCTCGGGTCTTGACAGCGCGGGACGCCGTCACGTCACATGAAACTGTTCTTGGATGAGAACCGTAGTTCATGTAGGAGAACTTTCTCAAGAGCCGGAGAGCAGCGATGACAGAGACCCGGGCCACCGGTGAGCCTGAGGTGGCCTCAGCAGTGGCCAAAGCGATGCGCCGCCTCGTGCCGTTCCTGCTGCTGATGTACGTGCTGGCCTTCCTGGACCGCGTCAACATCGGCTTCGCCCAGGAGTCGTTCCAGGCGGACACCGGGCTCGGCGACGCCGCCTACGCCTTCGGCGCCGGCGTCTTCTTCCTCGGCTATGTGCTGCTGGAAGTACCGAGCAACCTGCTGCTGCGGCGCTTCGGCGCGCGGAGGTGGATGGCCCGCATCATGATCAGCTGGGGCCTGGTCTCGGCAGCGCTGATGTTCGCGCACACGGCTCCCGTCTTCTACGGGCTGCGCTTCCTGCTCGGCGTCGCCGAAGCGGGCTTCTTCCCCGGAGTGATCTACTACCTGACCCTCTGGGTGCCCGCGGCCCACCGGGCCAGGGCGATGGCGCTGTTCTACTTCGGCGCCCCGCTCGCGTTCATCTTCGGCAGCCCTCTGTCCGGGCTGCTGCTGGAGATGGACGGCATCAGCGAACTGCACGGCTGGCAGTGGCTCTTCCTCGTACAGGGCCTGGCCACCGTCGTCGTCGGGCTGATCGCGCTGCGCGTCCTTCCCGACTCGCCCGGATCCGCACGCTGGTTGACGCCCACGGAGAAAGCAGCCCTCACAACTGCGGTCGCGGCGGAGGACGGCGAGAAGGAGGAGAGCAGCGTGCTGCGGGCGCTGCGCAGCGGCCGGGTGCTGTACCTGTCGCTGATCTACTTCGTCATCCAGGTCTCCGTCTACGGTGTGACGTTCTTCCTGCCCACCCAGGTCGGTGAACTGCTCGGCACGACCGTCGGGTTCGAGGTCAGCCTCGTGACGGCGGTCCCCTGGGTGTGCGCCATCGTCGGCTCCGTCGTCGCCGGCCGCGTCAGCGACCGCACCGGGCGGCGCCTGCCGGTGGCCGCCTGCTGCCTGATCGCGGGCGCTGCCGGTATCTCCGGATCGGCGTTGGCCGGGTCCCCGGCGCCGGCGCTGGTCGCGCTGTGTGTGGCGGCGGCCGGATTCATCGCCGTGCAGCCCGTGTTCTGGACCCAGCCCACCGCGTTCCTCACCGGCGCCGCGGCAGCGGGCGGCATCGCACTCGTCAACTCACTGGGTTCGATCGGCGGGTTCGTCGCTCCGAACGTCAAGACCTGGGCGGACGGGGTGGCCGGTTCCCCCAGCGCCGGGCTCCACGTCATCGCCGGATTCACCCTGTTCGGTGCCGTGCTGATCGCGGGACTCGGCGCATGGCAGCGCGGCACCCCGGAGCCCGCGGCGAACCGGCCCGGTGAACGGCTCGTGGAGACCGAGAAGGAAAGCAGGATCCGCTGATGCGCGCGCTCGTGATGAAGGACCACTGGCAACTCGAGGTCGAGGAGCTTCCCGAACCCCGCGCCGCCGAGGGCGAGGTGGCGATGTCCGTTCTCGCCACCGGCATCTGCGGTTCCGACATCCACGGCTTCACCGGTGAGAACGGCCGCCGGTTCCCGGGCCAGGTGATGGGACACGAGACGGTCGGACGGATCACGCAGCTCGGCGACGGCGCGGACCGGGCGAGGAGTCTGGCCGGCCAGGAGGAGCTCGCCGTCGGGCAGCTGGTGACCGTCAACCCCGTGATCTCCTGCGGCAGTTGCGAGGCCTGCCACGCCGGGGCGCAACAGCTCTGCCCGTCCCGCCGTGTCATCGGCGTCGACCCGGCGCTGCGGTCGGCCTTCGCCGAGACGATGACCGTTCCCGCCGCGAACGTCGTCGTACTGCCGGAAGGCATACCGCCGGAGTACGGCGCACTCGTGGAACCCCTCGCCGTCGGCCACCACGCGGCCGTACGCGGCGGGTGCGGCCCCGACGATCTGGTCCTCGTCATCGGCGGCGGTCCCATCGGGCAGGCGGCAGCGCTGGGAGCCCTGCGGCTCGGGGCGCGGCGCGTGGTCGTGAGCGAACCGCACGCCGGGCGGCGCGTCCTCCTGGAGAAGCTGGGTCTGCAGTCCGTCGATCCCCGGGACGGTGAACTGGAGCCGCGCGTACTGGAGTTGCTGGGAGGGCGGCCCACCCTGGCCCTGGACGCGGTCGGCGCGGAGGAGACCGCCGGTCAGGCCCTCGGCGTCACGGCGCTCGGCGCCAGGATCGTCCTGGTGGGCATGCACGCGCCGCGGATGGCGCTTCCGGCGTACTCCCTGAGCACCCAGGAACGCTCGCTCATCGGCAGCTTCTGCTACACGGCGGACGAGTTCACCCGCACTGCCCTGTGGGTGGCCGGGACGGAAACCGATCTGTCCGTCCTCATCGAGGGGCGGGTGGACCTGTCCGGCGCGGCACGCAGCTTCACGGCCCTGGCGCGGGGCGAGGACCAGGCGAGCAAGGTGCTGGTCCACCCGCGCGGAGTGCCCGCATCCACCACCACCGAGGAGGTCTCCCAGTGAGCACCCGTACCCCGCGCATCCGTCATCTGCGCGCCTTCACCGTCGACGCGCAGGGCGGAGCCGACTACCACGACCAGCCGGCCGGCCACTGGATCGACGACCACATCGCCACCCCGATGTCCGTCTACCCGGAGTACCGGCAGAGCCGCCAGAGCTTCGGGATCGATGTCCTGGGCTCGCTCGTCGTCGAGGCCGAGGCGGACGACGGGACCGTCGGGTTCGCCGTGACCACCGGAGGTGAACCCGCCGCCTGGATCATCGAGAACCACCTGGCCCGCTTCGTCGAAGGCGCACCCGCCCGTGACCTGGAGCGGATCTGGGACCAGATGTTCCGGTCCACCCTCTTCTACGGCCGGAAGGGCCTGGTTCTCAACGCCATCAGCGGAGTCGACCTCGCGCTGTGGGACCTCCTCGGGAAGCTCCGCGAGCAGCCTGTCTGCGAAATGCTCGGGGGGCCCGTCCGCGACGAGCAGGTCTTCTACGCAACGACTGCGCGCCCCGACCTGGCGGAGGGCATGGGCTTCATCGGGGGCAAGCTGCCGCTGCGGCACGGCCCCGCCGAGGGCGAGGAGGGGCTGCGCGCCAACGTCGAGGTGATGCGCTCCATGCGCGAGAGGGTCAGCGACGACTTCTTCCTCGCCTGCGACTGCTGGATGTCGATGGACGTCCCGTACGCCACCCGTCTCGGCCACCGGCTGGACGGACTCGGAGTGCGCTGGATCGAGGAGGCCCTGCCACCGGACGACTACTGGGGCTACGCCGAACTGCGGCGCAACCTGCCGCCGGGGATGCTCACTTCGACAGGTGAGCATGAGGCGGGGCGGCTCGGCTTCCGGATGCTGCTGGAGATGGGATGCGCCGACATCCTCCAGCCCGACGTCGGGTGGTGCGGCGGGCTCACCGAGCTGCTGAAGATCTCGGCGCTCGCGGACGCGCACGGAAAGCTGGTCGTGCCGCACGGATCGAGCGTGTACTCGTACCACTTCGTGATCACGCGCCACAACAGCCCGTTCGCCGAGTTCCTGATGATGGCTCCGCAGGCGGACGAGGTCGTGCCCATGTTCAGCCCGCTCCTGCTGGACGAGCCCGTACCGGTCGGCGGACGGCTGACGCTGCCCGACACCCCCGGGTTCGGGGTGCGTCTCAACCCCGAGTGCGCGCTGCGGCGGCCCTTCCAGCACTGACACTCCTTCACGGTGTGCCGGGGCGGCACGTGAGTGCACGCCGCTCCGACCGAACGACCGAGCGACCGAACGACCGAGCGACCGAATGACCGAGCAAGGAACGTAGATCTTCATGCGTCTGATCCGCCTGGGAGAACCCGGCGCCGAGCGCCCCGCCGTTCTCGACGACGACGACCGGGCCTTCGACCTGACACCGCTCACCCGCGACATCGACGGCAGCTTTCTCGCGGGGGACGGCATCGCCAGGGCCCGTGCGGCCCTCGCCGCGGGGGAGCTGCCCGCACTCGAGACCGCCGGGCTGCGCATGGGCGCACCGGTGGCCCGCCCGGGCGCCGTCCTGTGCATCGGCCAGAACTACGCGGCGCACGCTGCCGAATCGGGCGATGCGCCGCCGCAGCAGCCCGTCGTCTTCTTCAAGACCCCGAACACGGTGGTCGGCCCGTACGACGACGTGCTGATCCCCCGCGGGGCGGAGAAGACCGACTGGGAGGTGGAGCTCGCCGTCGTCATCGGCCGCCGGGCCCGTTACCTCGACTCGCCGGAGGAGGCGCTGGCGCACGTCGCCGGGTACGCGGTCTCCAACGACGTCTCCGAACGCGCCTTCCAGATCGAGGAGTCCGGAGGTCAGTGGTCCAAGGGCAAATGCTGCGAGACCTTCAACCCACTGGGTCCGTGGCTGGTGCCGGCCGACGACGTGGGCGACCCGCAGCGGCTCGGGCTGCGGTCCTTCGTGAACGGTGAGCCCCGGCAGGACTCCTCGACCGCGGACATGATCTTCTCCGTCGCCTTCCTGGTGCACCACCTGAGCCAGTACCTGGTGCTGGAGCCCGGCGACGTCGTCAACACCGGCACCCCGCAGGGTGTCGCCCTCTCGGGGCGCCATCCCTACCTGGCGCCCGGGGACGTGATGGAGCTGGAGATCGACGGACTGGGGGCCCAGCGGCAGGAGCTCGGCACGGCGTGAACGGATGTGCGGCCGGCCCGGACATCCGGCTCCGGTACGTGACCCTGGTGTGACGCAGAGGCGCGCGGGGGAGAAACCCCGGGCGCGGGAGATCGCGCTCGGCGCCGACGGAAGGCCGGTACATGGGGGACGAGTGCACGGTCGGCACCGGGGATCGCGGGGCCGGCCCCGTCGATCCCGGTGACCTGAGGATGGACCGGCCGCACATCGCTCGCGTCTACGACTACTACCTGGGCGGCAAGACCAACTACGAGGTGGACCGCGAGGCCGGTGACCAGGTGATGGCGGTCTGGCCCGGCGTGCGCATCTGCGCCCGTACCAACAGGGCGTTCATGCACCGCGCGGCCCGCGTGCTCTGCGCGGAACTGGGACTCGACCAGTTCCTCGACATCGGTACGGGCATACCGTCCGAGCCGAATCTCCATCAGATCGTCCAGGGCCAGAACCCGCGGGCCCGCGTCGTGTACGTCGACAACGACCCGCTCGTGCTCGCACACGCCCGCGCTCTGATGAGTTCGCCGGACGGGCGCACGGCCTGTCTGGAGGGCGATCTCACCGATCCCGACTCCATCCTGCGGTCGCCGGAGCTCGGGCGGGTCCTGGACATGACGCGCCCGGTCGCGCTGAGCGTGCTGGCGCTGCTGCACTTCGTACCGGACGCCCAGGACGCGCACGGGATCGTGCGGCGTTTCGCCGCTGCGCTGCCGTCCGGTTCGGCCCTCGTCCTCACCCACGGCACGAGCGACTTCGCGCCCCTGGAGACCGGCCGGGCCGGGCAGGTCTACACGCAGCGCGTGGCACGGGCGCAGACACGCGGCCGGGAGGAGTTCGCCCGCTTCTTCGACGGCCTGGAACTCCTCGAGCCGGGCATCGTGGTGCCGCACCGCTGGCGTCCGTACCGGCAGGCGGGGGCCTGCATCGGCGGCGACCAGGACGTCTCGGACGCCGAGGTCGGGCTGTGGGCGGGGCTGGCGCTCAAACCCTGAGCGGAGCCGGGGCAGGCACACCTGGCGCCCGGTGCCCCCGACCGGCTCAGCTCCACGGGCCCCTGGCGCCGGGTGCCCGTAGGTTCGCGGCAGAGGGCCATCCGCGACCGCTGCCCGGGAGGCGCTGACACATGTCGCTGCACAAGGGCCGTATCGCTGACCGCACCGGCGACGGGACCGGCGACGGGAAGCGGACCCGTGCGGAACCCCGCGCGGTCTCCGTCAACCCCTTCTACGGCGCGGCCGACCCCGTCAGCGGAATGACCACGGAGCCGCCCCGCCACCGGCTGCCCGACGAACCCATGGCACCCGAGGCTGCCCGTCAGCTCGTGCACGACGAGCTGATGCTGGACGGCAACTCCCGCCTGAACCTGGCGACTTTCGTCACGACGTGGATGGAGCCGCAGGCAGGCGAGCTGATGGCCCTGTGCCGCGACAAGAACATGGTCGACAAGGACGAGTATCCGCGCACGGCCGAGCTGGAGCGGCGCTGCGTGGCGATGCTCGCCGCCCTGTGGAACGCCCCGGATCCGTCCGCGGCCGTCGGATGCTCGACGACCGGCTCCAGCGAGGCGTGCATGCTCACCGGCATGGCTCTCAAGCGCCGCTGGGCCCGGCGCGCCGGTGACCGCTATCCCGCCTCCGCCAGGCCGAACCTGGTGATGGGCTCCAACGTGCAGGTGTGCTGGGAGAAGTTCTGCAACTTCTGGGAGGTGGAGGCCCGTCAGGTCCCCATGGAGGGCGAGCGGTTCCACCTCGACCCGGAGGCGGCGGCGCGGCTGTGCGACGAGAACACCATCGGGGTCGTGGCCGTCCTCGGCTCCACCTTCGACGGGTCGTACGAGCCGGTCGCCGAGCTGTGCCGGGCGCTCGACGCCCTCCAGGAGCGGACCGGCACCGACGTACCCGTGCATGTGGACGGCGCGTCCGGCGCGATGATCGCGCCCTTCCTCGACCCCGAACTGCTCTGGGACTTCCGGCTTCCGCGGGTCGCCTCGATCAACACCTCCGGTCACAAGTACGGCCTCGTCTACCCCGGTGTCGGCTGGGCCCTGTGGCGCTCGCAGGAGGCGCTGCCGGAGGACCTGGTCTTCCGCGTGAACTACCTGGGCGGCGACATGCCGACCTTCGCGCTGAACTTCTCCCGGCCCGGTGCGCAGGTCGCCGCGCAGTACTACACGTTCCTGCGGCTGGGGCACGGCGGCTTCACCGCCGTACAGCAGAACGCCCGCGACGTGGCCCGGTCGCTGGCGGTCCGCATCGGGGAGACGGGCGACTTCCGGATGCTGACCCACGGCGACCAGCTCCCGGTCTTCGCCTTCACGACGGTGCCGGAGGTGAGGAGCTACGACGTCTTCGACGTCTCCCGTCGGCTGCGTGAGCGGGGCTGGCTGGTGCCCGCCTACACCTTCCCGCCGAACCGGGAGGACCTGTCCGTGCTGCGGATCGTGTGCCGCAACGGCTTCACGGCGGACCTCTCCGACCTGTTCCTCGACGACCTGACGGAGCTGCTGCCCGAACTGCGAAGCCAGGGCGGCCCGTTGGGACGCCCGCCCTCCGAGGCGACGGCCTTCCACCACTGAGCGCGAGCCGGGCGAGGGCCGGGCGTCGCGCGGGCGGCGGCCAGCGCCGGGACGGGACGTCCGGTCACCGGCAGTGCCGGCGCACTGACATCGCGTGCGGAGCCCCTGACATCGCGGTGGCGGCATCGACGCCGCACGGCCCCGCGAGGACGCAGGCCACCGGGAGCGCACGGCGTGAACCGCGCCGAAGGGGTACCCGGCGGCACGAGGCACCGAGGAGCCGCGCTCGGCTCGTGCGGAAGGAGAGCGAGGACATGGCCCGCCCGATATGGAGCGGAGTGATCACCTTCGGTCTGGTGACCGTTCCGGTGCAGCTGTTCGCCGCTGTGGAGGATCACGCGGTCCACTTCCATCAGCTTCAGCGCGGTACCGGCGACCGCGTGCGCAACCGGCGCGTGAACGAGCGAACGGGCAAGCGCGTCGACTACGAGGAGATCGTCAAGGGCTACGACGTGGGCGACGGCGAGTACGTCGTCGTCGAGCCGGAGGAGCTGGAGGAGATCGCACCCGGCAGGTCGCAGGTGATCGAGGTCAGCGGCTTCGTCGACCTGGAAGAGGTGGAGCCGGCCTTCTTCAGCCGCACGTACTACCTGGCGCCGAGGAGCGACGAGTACTCCAAGGTCTACCGGCTGCTGCGCACCGCCCTCGCCGAATCGGGAAAGGCCGGAGTCGCCACCTTCGTGATGCATGCCAGGGAGTACCTCGTCGCGCTGCGCGCCGGCGACGACGCGCTCGAGCTGCACACCCTGCACTGGGCCGACGAAGTGCGCGACCCGGAGGGGGAACTCCCCAGGCTGCCCGGGCGGGAGCCGGCCGGGAGCAAGGAGCTGGACAGCGCGAGGCAGCTCATCGACGCCATGGCGGTCGACTGGCGCCCCGAGGACTACGAGGACAGCTACGAGAAGAAGGTGCGCCGGCTCGTCGACGCCAAGCGCGACGGCAAGGAGGTCGTCGCCGAGCAGGAGCCTCCCCAGGGCACCAACGTGGTCGACCTGGAGGACGCCCTGCGCCGCAGCGTCGACCAGGCCGGCTCGCGGAAGGGATCGGGCAAGGGCCCGCAGAAGGAGTCCCGCCCGGCGGGGCGCTCCCGGCGGCGGACGGGTTCGGGCGCCGACGGCGGGCGGGGGCTGTCCGAGCTGAGCAAGCGGGACCTGTACGAGCGCGCTACCGACCAGGGCATCCAGGGCCGCACGCGGATGAACCGGCAGCAGCTCATCCAGGCCCTCAGCGGCAGGCGGTCCGGGAAGGCATCCTGACCCGCACGGTGCACCGACCGCTCGGTCCGAGATGCACCTTTCGTCACTCGATGCGAAGCTCTGGGGAGAACCCGCCGTGCGTCTGCCGGGGGGAGGATCCGGCCGAGCACGCAAGGTGGTCCCGCGATGAACACTCCCGCCGCGTACTTCGAGCAGCTCTACAGCGACTCGTCGGACCCCTGGAGCCTCTCCGAGCGGTGGTACGTACAGCGCAAGTACGACCACACGCTCGCCGCCCTGCCGCAGCTCCGCTACCGCAGCGCCTTCGAGCCCGGCTGCTCCGTCGGCGTCCTCACCACCGCGCTCGCCGAACGCTGCGACAGCCTGCTGGCGACCGACCGCGTGGCCGCCGCGGCCGAACTCACCGCCGCCCGCACCCGGCACCTGCCGCACGTCCGGGTAAGACACCTGGCCGTCCCCGAGGCGTGGCCCGAGGGTCGCTTCGACCTGATCGTGCTCTCGGAGCTTCTCTACTACTTCGACGACCGCACCCTGCGCGACGTGCTCCATCGCACCGTCGAAGCCCTCGAACCCGGCGGCACCCTCGTCACGGTCCACTGGAACCACCCGGCGCCCGAACACTTCCGCACGGGCCGCTCCCTCGCTCCCGTACTCAGCGCGGTCCCCGGCCTGACGCTGCTGACCGACTGCCGCGATCCGGACTTCACGCTCCATGTGCTGGGGCGCCCGGACGACGTCGGCCGCGGCCCGTACTCGACGGCGGCGCGCGAAGGGCTGGTGTGAGGGTGAGGCCCACTCAGTGCGCGGTTGCGGTCACGGCAGCGGCGTGCCCCCGGTGGCGTTGACGATCTCCGCGGTGATGTAGCTCGACTCCTGCGAGGCCAGGAAGACGAACGCCGGCGCCATCTCGGCAGGCTGAGCGGCACGTCCGAGCGGGCTCTGCTTCCCGAACTCGGTGGTGTCGGGAAGCGTCGCCGGGATCAGGGGCGTCCACACCGGTCCCGGGGCCACCGCGTTGACGCGGATCCCGGAAGAGGCGAGGTCGGCGGCGAGTCCGTGCGTGAACGTGACGATCGCTCCCTTGGTCATGGCGTAGTCGAGAAGGTGAGGGCTGGGCTTGTACGCCTGCACCGAGCTGGTGTTGATGATGCTGCCGCCCTCGGGGATGTACGGCAGTGCGAACTTGCAGAGCCAGAACATGCCGTAGAGATTCGTGTGCACCACCCGGTCGAACTGTTCCGTGGAGATCGACCCCAGCCCGTGCGGCTGCGACATCTGGTAGGCGGCGTTGTTGACCAGCACGTCGATGCGGCCGAACTCCTTCACCGCGCGCTCGATCAGACGCTTGCACTCCTCCTCCGTACGCACATCGGTCGGCAGCGGCACCGCCCGGCGCCCCGCGTCCTCGACCAGACGTGCCGTCTCGCGGGCCTCGTCCTCCTCCTCGGGCAGGTACGTCAGCAGCACGTCCGCGCCCTCGCGGGCGAACGCGAGGGCCACCGCGCGGCCGATGCCGGAGTCCCCTCCGGTGATGACGGCCTTGCGGTCGCTGAGCCTGCCGCTGCCCCGGTAGGTGGCCTCGCCGTGGTCGGGCCGTGGTTCCATGCGCCCCGTGAAACCCGGGTGCTCGTCGTCCTGCGCGGGGAAGGGCGGCTCGGGATGGCGGTGCGCGGGATGTTCCGTACCGGATCCGGAGGACATGCGGCGGCTCCTTCGGGCGTGGCTTCGCGAGTGGTACGGCAACCGCGGTACCCGTGCTGCGCACCGGGTAACAGCCTCTGCCGGGAGGCCGCCCGCCCGGCAGAGGCTGGGCAGCCGGGGGGCCAGCAGCAGCTGCCTGCTGCGCAGCGTCACTCGACGCGGTCCCCGAGGTACCAGCGGCTCAGCGCGACGCGCAGCCGCTCGACGCGCCCGTCCGCGTGCCCGTCCGCCTCGCGTTTCCGCGCCGGCTCGAGGGGACGGGGCGCCTCACGCATCAGCAGCGTGTAGCGCTCCTGGACCGGGATCGGACGGTGCTCGGGTTCCATGCCGCCCTCGATGGTCTGCCGCACCTCGCCCGTCTCCTCGCCCTCCCGTACACGTTCGAGCTCGTGCGCGCGCAGCGCCAGGCACAGCCGCCGGGTGACCATGAACGCGATCACCGGGGCGAGTACGAGTGCCACGCGGAAGGTCCAGGTCAGACCGTTGAGCGAGACGCCGAAGAGCGTGGCGATCACATCGTTGCCGCCGCCCAGCAGCAGTACGACGTAGAAGGTGATCCCGGCGACGCCGAGGGCGGTACGGGCGGGCCGTTCCCGAGGGCGGTCGCACACGTGGTGCTCCCTGTCGTCCCCCGTCAGCCACCTCTCCAGGAACGGATAGAGGTAGATGCCCATGAAGAGCAGCGCGGGCAGGATCACGGTGGGGACGAGGACGTTCCACATGAAGGTGTGGCCCCACAGCGTCGTCTCGAACCCCGGCATCATGCGCAGCGAACCTTCGAGGAAGCCGATGTACCAGTCGGGCTGGGAGCCGGTGCTGACCTGGTCGGTGCGGTAAGGGCCGTAGTTCCAGACCGGGTTGATCTGCGCCACGGCGCCCAGCACGGTGATCACCCCGAAGACCATCAGCTGCAACCCGGTCGACTTGGCGGCGAACTGGGGGAACATCGGCTGCCCCACGACGTTGTTGTTCGTCCTGCCCGGCCCGCCCCAGTGCGTGTGCTTGAGATAGACGATCAGGATCAGATGGACCACGAGCAGGGCGACCAGGAGCGCCGGGATGAGCAGGATGTGCGCCGTGAACAGCCGCGGGATGATCTCCGTGCCCGGGTACTCGCCGCCGAAGAGGAACAGGCTCAGGTAGGTGCCGACGACCGGGATGGACAGCAGCAGGCTCTGGACGACCCGCATTCCGGTACCCGAGAGCAGATCGTCCGGGAGCGAGTAGCCGCAGAAGCCCTCGACGATCGCCAGCAGGAACAGCGTGACTCCGACGACCCAGTTGATCTCCCGGGGCTTGCGGAAGGCGCCCGTGAAGAACACCCGCATCATGTGGACGCCGATCGCGGTGATGAAGACCAGCGCAGCCCAGTGGTGCACCTGACGGATCAGCAGCCCGCCCCGCACGTCGAAGCTGATGCGCAGCGTGGAGTCGTACGCCTCGGAGACCAGCTGTCCCCTCATCGGTGCGTACGAGCCGGTGTAGCGGATCTCCGTCCCCACGGGGTGGAAGAAGAAGGTGAGGAAGACGCCCGTCAGGATGAGCAGGACGAGGCTGTAGAGCGCCAGTTCGCCGAGCAGGAACGACCAGTGGTCGGGGAACGTCTTGCGCAGGAGAGAGCCGCCCTCGGTGGCCGGCAGCCGGGCGTCGAGGTACGTGAAGCCGCCCTTCGCGGCCCTGCCCGCCCTGGCACCGGGTTGCACCCTCTTCCGCTGCTGGAGCATGCGCCGTCCTCCTCACTTCTCGTACGGGCGGATCAGCGGTCGTTGTGCTGGAAGACGAATCCGGCGACGCCGGGGGCGACGATCCCGATCCCGATCAGGAAGAGCCACATGCCGAAGATCACCCCGAGTCCGGCGATCGCCGTGCCCAGGGCGGTGAAGACGGGGTAGTAGCTGCGCGGCGAGAAGAAGGCGAGCGGTCCGGCGCCCTCCCGTACGTCCGCGTCGGGGCGGTCCTGCGGGCGGTCGCCGTGCCGCAGGTACTGCACCCACAGGAAGAGGGAGATGAGAGAGGACATCAGGAAGGAGACCAGCAGGGCGGCGTTCCCCGCGGCGTCCCGGGAGAAGGGCACGTAGCAGGCGGAGACCACCGCGAAGAAGGTGGCCACGCCGGTGAAGAGCAGCGCCTCGACCTTCATCGCGCCGCCCCCTCCGCCTCGCGCGGCCCTGACGTGGTCCGCGCCATCTCCGGGTGGTGCAGGTCGAAGGCGGGCGATTCGGAGCGGATGCGCGGCAGGGCCTCGAAGTTGTGCCGGGGCGGCGGGCACGACGTCGCCCATTCCAGGGACCGTCCCCAGCCCCAGGGGTCGTCCTCGGTGACGCGCTTGCCGTACCTGGAGGTGTGCCACACGTTGTAGAGGAAAGGGAGCGTGGACAGGCCGAGGACGAAGGCGCTGACCGACGAGACGGTGTTGAGCGCGGTGAAGCCGTCGGCCGCCAGATAGTCGGCATAGCGGCGGGGCATCCCCTCCTCGCCGAGCCAGTGCTGGACGAGGAACGTGCCCTGGAAGCCGGCGAAGAGAGTCCAGAAGTGGATCTTCCCCAGGCGCTCGTCCAGCATCTTCCCGGTCATCTTCGGCCACCAGAAGTAGAAGCCGCCGAACGTCGCGAAGACGATGGTGCCGAAGAGCACGTAGTGCAGATGGGCGACGATGAAATAGCTGTCGGTGAGATGGAAGTCCAGGGGCGGCGAGGCGATGAGGACTCCCGTCATCCCGCCCAGCAGGAACGTCACGAGGAAGCCGACGGCCCACAGCATCGGCGTCTCGAACGACAGGGACCCGCGCCACATCGTGCCGATCCAGTTGAAGAACTTCACGCCCGTCGGCACCGCGATCAGGAACGACATCAGCGAGAAGAAGGGCAGCAGCACCGCGCCCGTCGCGAACATGTGGTGGGCCCAGACCGTGGCCGACAGACCGGTGATGGCGGCTGTCGCGGCGATCAGGCTGATGTACCCGAAGATCGGCTTGCGGCTGAAGACGGGCAGGATCTCGGTCACGATCCCGAAGAACGGCAGCGCCACGATGTAGACCTCGGGATGCCCGAAGAACCAGAACAGGTGCTGCCAGAGGATGGCGCCGCCGTTGGCGGAGTCGAAGATGTGCGCGCCGTACTTGCGGTCCGCCTCCAGGGCCAGCAGCGCCGCAGTCAGCACGGGAAAGGCGAGCAGCGCCAGGATCGAGGTGAACAGCACGTTCCAGGTGAACAGCGGCATCCGGAAGACGGTCATGCCCGGCGCTCGCAGGCAGATGATCGTGGTGATGAAGTTGACGGAGCCGAGGATCGTGCTCAGACCCGCCACGGCGAGCCCCATCGTCCACAGGTCGCCGCCCGAACCGGGCGAGAACGTCGCGCTGTTGAGCGGCGCGTACGCGAACCAGCCGAAGGACGCGGAACCCTCAGGGGTGAGGAAACCGCTGAGGACCATCAGGCCGCCGAAGAGGAAGACCCAGTACGTAAAGGCGTTCAGGCGGGGGAAGGCCACATCCGGCGCGCCGATCTGCAGCGGCATGATGACGTTGGCGAACCCGGTGAACGTGGGCGTCGCGAAGAGCAGCATCATGATCGTGCCGTGCGTCGTGAACAGCTCGTTGTACTGCTGCGCGGAGAAGATCTGCAGCCCCGGGCGGGCCAGTTCGGCCCGCATCAGCATCGCCATCAGACCGGCCACGAGAAAGAACGCGAAGGACGTGGCCAGATACATGTTCCCGATCACCTTGTGATCGGTGGTGCTCAGATAGTTCAGCAGCCTCTTGCCGAAGGTGAGCCGCCGGCTGGTCGCCGGCGGCCTCGCGTCCGATGAGCTCCGTGCTGTGTCGTCCTCAGCTGCTGTGCTCACCCGGCGCCCTCCCCGCCCGCCGTCCGCGGAGCCGAGTGTCCGAAGAGGTGCGATCCATGCTGGAACACCCTGGAGAAGGCGTGCGGGCACGCTCGGCTGCCACGCCGGTGGGCGGGGCGGGGGTCACCCGGACGCGGGTCCGGGTGACGTAAGGGCCTCAGCCCAGGTGGACGGTGAACTCCGGTCGCTGGACGCGCAGAACCGTGCGGCCGCCCTCCCGCGAGGACTTCGCGCCCTGGCAGTCGGCGCCGCCGTCGACAGCGACGACGGAGTCCGTACCGCCCACGGCGCGGAAGGTCACCCTGCCCTTCTCCACACCGGTGATCTCGGCGGTGGCGTACGCGATCCGTCCACCGCCCGCCTCCAGTCCGAGCGGCAGCATCGCGCCGCTGCGTCCGGGGATCCGCAGCTTCTCGCCGCCGAAGAGCGCCTTGCCCTTCTCGGAGACGGTGAACTCCTGGTCCAGCCCCGACGTGACGTTGAGCGCGTGCAGAAGACGCCCCGCGCCGCCGTCCTTGCCGCCGACCGAGCGGGTGGTGAGCAGGAAGAGACCGGGGTCGGTCGCGCTGTGGGTGATGGCGGGGCTCGCACCGAGCGCCTTGAGAGCGCTTCGCCAGAAGTCCAGATCGCAGCGGTAGTCGGTCGTGATCACGACGGCCCGGCCCTTGCCGACGGGGATGTCGAAGCCGCAGCCCTTCCCGGTGGAGACCTCCCGCAGCACCGTCACGCCCCTGCTCGGGGTGCACAACTGCGCCTTCGCCACGCGGATTTCGGCGCGGGGCGCCGCCCAGCCGTGCGAGGTGGCCGAGAGCCAGAAGCGGTCGGCGTCGGTGAGCGTCTTGCCGACCTTCAGGCCCACCGCGTCGCGCAGTTCCGTACTGGCCTTGCCCGCCATGTCCTCCTCAGGCACCCGGCCGGAGAGCAGCAGCCTCCCGCCGGCCTCGAGATAGCGGACGAGTTCGCGCTGCAACTTCGTCGCGAGGTTCTTGCCGGTCGCCAGCGCCAGTACGGGCGTACGGGACGGGTCGAGGCGCCCGGACTGGAGGTCGAGGGCCCCGTAGCGGAAGCCGCCGAGCAGCATGGCGCGGGAGAGGGCGCCGCGCGGACCGAAGCCCCGGATCTCCTCGATGTCGGAGAGGATCGCGTCGACGCTCGCGCGCCCGGGCGGGTGGTACTCCGTCAGATAGTGGTCGGGGACGAAGCCCAGTGCCAGGTCGTCGTACTCGGGCACCATGTCGGCGAGGACACCGGCCAGGCCGCCGACCGCGTGCACGGTCTCCTTCAGCGGCTCGTAGCTGAGGTTGCGCCGGCCTTCCGGGTCGACGGGTGCGGAGAAGCCGTGGCGCTCGCCGGTGATGCCGATGCGGTCGTTGCCGTCGCCCACGGGCTTGTCCAGCCTCGGGTTGAAGCCACCCGCGAAGAGGTAGTAGTTGATCATCTTCACGCCCTGCGCGAGGCAGAGCCGTGTCTTCAGGTCGCCGCTCTCGGCGTCCTCCTGGTTGTCCAGGTTGTCGCCGTAGTCAGCGTGGCCCGCGTCGAACTCCAGGGCGCTGAGCGGCTGGTCGGCGTTCTGGACGGACTCGGTGAAGGCGTTGATGAGGTAGAGGTCGGTGACGTTCTTGACCGTGAGCCCGCCGAGGTAGAAGTCGGAACCGGCGAATATCCCGGACTCGCCCGACCAGGTCTCCATCAACTGGCTGATGCCGATGGGGAACTTCCTCGCCCCGCCGTCCGATGTGCCGTGGATGTTGATGAGGAACGGGATGCCCTTGAGCCCGTTGCCTTCGGCGGACTTGCGGAGCGCGCCGACGTAGCGCGCGAAGCGGCCGCGTGTGAACGCACCGAGGTCGTGCATGAGAGCGGCCGCGTAGGAGTCCTTCGGCGCGCGGATGGCCGCGTCGCGCTCGTCGGCCGGCTTGTCCGCGAACGGGTAGCGCTCGCCGAGCTTCGGACCGTAGGTCTCATCGAGCCATACGTTGAAGGCCTTGAGCGTGCCGTCGGTGAGGGCGGGATGGTTGCTGACCCATGGCAGCATGCCGATCTCGTTGTCGAGCTGGCAGGCGATGACACCGTGATTGCCCTTGCGGTGCTTGCGCTTGGCGATCACCGGTATCACCGCGTCGTACCAGCGCCGCACCTCCTTGAGGAAGGCGGGCGCGAGATAGTCGATCGTCTGGGCGGTGTCCTTGCTGCCGTCCCAGCCCTTCGGGACGATCTCCGGGTGCTCCTCGCGTACGCGCCGGGGGATGCCCTCGCCCTTGAGCTCGGCCATTGTGAACGGGCCGGGGCGGGCGATGACATGGAAGCCGTTGTCGATGCACAGGTCCAGGAACGCGCCCAGGTCGCGCTCCTTGCGGGTCCTGCCGGTCACGTCGATCGAGCCGCCCGCCGTCTCGTGCCACATCCAGGGGATGTAGGTGGCGATGGTGTTGAGCCCGGCCTCCTTGGCGAGGTCCAGACGGGACTGCCAGTCGGAGCGCTTGAGCCGGAAGTAGTGGATCTCGCCTGCCAGTACGAGCACGGGCTCGCCATCGATCAGCAGCCGTTTGCGGTCGTACGACACGGACGGGCCGGAGGCGGTGGGCCTGTTCTGCGCCCCTCCCGTCGCGGTGGCGGCGAACGCGGGCGTGTCACCGAGGCCGGTGCCTCCCGCGGCGGCGACGGCGAGGGCCCCGGCGCCGCCGAGTACGGCGCGGCGGCGCATGTCTGCCGGATGTGACGTCATGACGGGCTCCGTGAGTCAGTGGGCGTGCGTGTGGCGTGAGACGCGCGGCGTGTGGCGTGTGCGACGGGAGATGGCTGCTCGGCGCGGTGCGCCGAGACTGTATGCGCTTACAGGAAGCGCATACAAGAGGTCGGAGCGAAGGAGTTCGCGGCCTGCCGCGGCGTCAGAGCGCGACGCGGAAGCCGGTGTTCCCCGAGGAGGAGTCCGGCGTGTTCCCCATGCGCGCCGAGGTGCGGTAGCGCAGGCAGTACGACTCGTGGCACAGATGCGAACCGCCGCGCAGCGCAACCGCGTCGGAGCCGTCGACGAAGGCGCCGTCGCACCATTCCCAGACGTTGCCCGTCATGTTGAACAGGCCGTACCCGTTCGGCGGGAACGCGTCGACGGGGCAGGTGCCGGCATAGCCGTCCGCCGCGGTGTTGCGGTCGGGGAAGGAGCCGCGCCAGATGTTCATCCTGAACTCGCCTGCCGGGTCGCGCTCATGGCCCCACGGGTACGGCATGCCGCTCAGCCCGCCACGCGCTCCGTACTCCCACTCGGCCTCGTTCGGCAGGCGTGTGCCGGCCCAAGAGCAGTACGCGAGCGCGTCGTTGTGCGACACGTGCACCACCGGGTGGTCCTCGCGGCCGTCCAGGCCGGACTGCGGGCCCTCCGGGTGCCGCCAGTCAGCTCCGTGCACCTGCCGCCACCACGGGGCGGCGGCCGCGGCGCGCGTCGCCGGAAAGCCGGGCGGCAGGAAGCCCCCGAACACGAAGGACCAGCCGAAGTGTTCGGCGTCCGTGCGGTGGCCGGTCGCCTCGACGAAGGCTGTGAACTCGCCGGCGGTGACAGCGGTCGCCGCCAGCAGCAGCGGAGGCAGCGTCACCTCACGCACGGGACCTTCGCCGTCCGCCGGGTACGGGGCGGCCTCGCAGCCCATCAGGAAGGTGCCGCCGGACAACGGACGCCAGCCGCCGAGCGGGCCGGGGACGCCCTCGGTGCGGTACACCGCAGCGAGGTGGGGGCGTGCGGAGGCCGCACGGGAGGGCGTGCAGCACGCCCGCGGCGCCCGTCTCTCCGGGCCCGCGTCGGTCGTGTCCGTCACTGAAGCTCTCTCCCTCCGCCTTGCGTCACTCCCGCACGGGGAGCACTCCCTCGGGGGTGTCCCCGTAGCTGCGCTGAAGTTCTGCGAGCTGCTCGGTCAGCTCCTCGGCGACGGCGGCGTATTCGGGGTCGCCGTAGCGGTTGTGCAGTTCGTCGGGATCGCGTACGAGGTCGAAGAGTTCCCACTCCGGCTCGCGCCGCTCCGCTCCGGCGCCCGAGGCTCCGGAGCCGTGCCCCGGGTAGTGGATCAGCTTGTGCGTGCGGGTGCGGATGCCGTAGCAGGCCTGCACGTTGTGGTCGTGGTCGAGGTGCATGTAATAGCGGTAGTAGACGCCTTCGCGCCAGTCGTCGGGCGTCTCTCCGCGCAGCAGCGGCACCAGGCTGCGTCCCTGCATGCGTTCCGGGGGCTCGATCCCGGCGAGGTCCAGGAGCGTCGGCGCGAAGTCCACGTTCGCCACCAGGTCTTCGTTGACGGAGCCGGGCGCGGCCACGCCGGGCCACCGCATCACCAGCGGGATGCGCATCGACGGGTCGTACATGAACCGCTTGTCGAACCAGCCGTGTTCACCGAGGAAGAAGCCGTGGTCGGAGGTGTAGGCGACGACGGTGTCATCCGCGAGGCCGGAGACCGTCAGATAGTGCAGGACACGGCCGACGTTCTCGTCCAGCGCCGCGACCACCCGCAGGTACTCCTTGATGTACCGCTGATACCGCCACTCGCGCTCCCCACGTTCCGAAAGTCCTTCCGGCACGGGCTCCTTGAGGTCATCGGGCACGAGATCGGCCATCCGGAGCCGCGCCTCGGCGGCCGCGGTGGCGCGCTCGCTCAGGTCGTCGTGGAGGGTCGGGGGAGCGGGGATGTCCTCGCCGGAGTAGAGGTTCCGGTGACGTCCGGCCGGTTCGAAGTGCCGGTGCGGTGCCTTGTGCTGGACGAGCAGCGCGAAGGGGCGGTCCCGGTCCTGCCCGTCGAGCCAGTTCAGGGCCAGGTCCGTGATGATGTCGGTGACGTAGCCGGTGTACGTGCGCTCGCCGTCGGCGGTCAGGAAGGTCGGGTCGTTGTAGACGCCGTGCTCGGGCAGGATCTCCCAGTGGTCGAAGCCGCGGGGGTCGCTGCGGCCGCCGTGGCCCAGATGCCACTTGCCGACGATGGCGGTCCGGTAGCCGGCCTCGCGCAGCATCTCGGGGAAGCTCGGCTGCCTCGCGTCGAAGGTGTGGTCCGGCCCCTCCAGCGAGGTCATGCCGTTGACGTGGCTGTAGGTGCCCGTCAGCAGGGTCGCGCGGGCCGGTGAGCAGATCGCGTTGGTGCAGAAGGTGTTGTCGAACCGCATTCCCTCGGCGGCCAGTTGGTCCACAGCCGGGGTCCGGTTGATCACGCTGCCGTACGCCCCGATGGCGGGGACGGCGTGGTCGTCCGTCATGAACAGCACGATGTTGGGGCGCGCGTGCTGTCCAGAGGGAAGTGTGGGCGGCGTCACGGAATCCTTCCCGGGGGCGGTGCGGTGCGGGGGCCGTCCACCGTCGTGCGGGCCGGGACAGCGCCGGGGATGAGCCGGCGGCGCTGCCCCGGCGTTCCGGGGCGGCGGGCAGCCGCGTGAGCTGCCAGGGGGTGTCTGACAAATCCCGTCTGCTCCACGGTGGCTTGCACGCACGCTTGCGACGTTGTCGGTCGTCGGCGCAGCCCGCTGCGCTCTCCTCCCTCCGCCTTGCATTCGCACGCACCAGTCACCGTGGAGCCCGCCCTGACGGGCGGACGACGCCATTCGTCAGACACCCCCTGGGGGATCAGCCTATGCCGAAGTCCTCCTTGGCCAGCAGCGGGCGCACGTTCTTGGCGAAGCCGCCCGAGCGGAAGGCGCTCTGCAGCAGGCCGGGGCTGAGCACCTGGGCGAGTCCGGCGGCGACCATGCCCTGGTCGAGCGCGAGCATGAAGTCGCTGACCGTCCCCTCCTTCACGTCGACGGAGTCGCGGAAGCCCAGACCGTCGTGGTACGCGCCGAAGTCATCGGCGATCTTCACCAGGTTGGCGACGGACGCCCCCGGCTCGAACTGCATTGCCAGGAACGACGCGTGGGGCGTCACGACGCCCTTGGGGAAGTAGCCCTCCACCGTCATGCCGATGGCGTCGACGCCGTACTCGCTGTAGCCGCCCGCGGGGATGTTGGCGGGGGAGAAGCCCCAGTACCCGTACTTCTCCTCCTCCAGGCCGTGCTCGATCTGGCTGCGGATGTAGCGCTTGTGCGTCACACCCCAGGCCTTGGGGGCCCACTCGCCCTCCGGCACGAACAGCGGCACCATCAGGGCCTCGAACATCGAGCCGCCCCAGGTGGGGATGAGCTTGCGGCCGCGGTAGGTGTAGTGGCCGCGGAAGAGGCGGACGCCGTCGACCGTGACGTACTCGCCCTCGGGCTGCTGCTCCTGCTCCCACTCCGGGAGCATCGTGCGGAAGGTGCGCCAGTAGTGCTCGCCCGGCAGGCTGCCGTCCCCGATGCCGAGGTAACTGGCCATGCGGGGCTCGGTGTTGAGCGCCCCGTACCAGTGCCCGGTGAAGGTGTTGTCGTCCGTCCAGTAGCCGCCCTTGATCTGGCCGGGGTGCTGTGCCGGGTCGCTCTCGTCGTACGGGGTGTAGTAGAAGGACCAGTCGGCGTCGGCGAGGAGCTTCTTGACGCGTCCCGCCAGCGAAGGGTCGGCAGCGGCCGCGATGCGCAGCCCCGTCACGAGCCAGGCGTTGTCGACGGACGAGAGGAACGGCCGCACCTCGTCGCCGGTCTCCGGCCACTTGGTGAGCACCTCGCCCGTGGCGGCGTCGTACCAGTTGAACCAGAAGCCCTTGGCCCGCTCCAGCTTCTCCACCGCCGAGACGGTGCCCGCCAGCCGCTTGCGCATGGTGGGACGGCTGATCACGCCGAGCCCGGCCGCCGCGACCGTCGACCAGAGCCCGCAGCCGATGTTGGTCGGTGAGGTCTGTACGCTGCGCTTCGGCTTGGCGCCGCTGACGTCGATCTTGTCGGCGGCGAGGCCCATGTCCGAGTGCATGGCCTCCATCGAGGCGTACGTGTCACGGAACCAGCGGTGCAGCAGGGCCGTGGTGGCCCGGCTGCGCGCGGAGGCCGGGGTGGCCGTGGCGCCGCCGAGGGCGAGCGCGGCTGTCGCACCCGCTCCGGCGGTGAGGATGGTCCGTCGTTTCATGGTGTGCGACTCCTTCGTCTTTCGGTGGACGTGCAGTCGTTGGGGCCCGTACGGAGCCGGGGGTCTCAGCTCCTGACGAGGCGGAGGGCCCGGATGCCGGGCATCGGCAGATCGACGGTGAGGGAGAGCGAGCCGTCGCCGTCGGCGGTCACTGTGCCGCCGCATTCCTCGAACAGCTCGTCGGCGGTGTGGAGTTCGTCCCACTGCCGCTCGTTGGGCCAGTCGCTGTGGCCGCCGTTCATGGCGTCCCACACGGCCTTGATGTTGGAGTGATTCTCATCCACGCGGCGCACGGTGACCGCGTAACTCGCCCCCGGGGCGAGCCCGTTCACCTCGACGCGTGCGTCGCGGTTCAGCGAGGCGGCACCGTCGATCTTCGTCTGGTCGAGCGTGCCGTTCCAGCACAGGACGTCGACGCTCGAGGCGTCGTCCGTGCGCGTCGCGAGGGATTCCACCAGTGCCTCCGCGCCGTCACCGGAGACCGCCGCCGGGATGCGGCCGCCCTCCAGCTGCGAGAGCATGCGCAGCGCCCAGAAGCGCGGCTTGCGCAGATTGCCGACGGTCAGCAGCCCGAAGCCGCCGTGGAAGAGCTTCGGCGGCCGGCCCAGCTCCTCGAAGTGGTCGGTGGCCACCCAGTAGGCCAAGGCGTCCGTCGAGGCCAGCGCGCTCTTCATGCCGCGCAGCACGAACGGGGCGGAGAAGACCGAGTCGCTGACGCGGTGGAAGTGGGTGGGAGTCACGCCCCACTCCGTCCACAGGATCTCCGGCTCGGGCAGGCCCGTGGCCTCCGCGAAGGAGCGCGTCTGGGGACGGAAGTCCAGCGGGGCGTTGCCGTAGGTGTGCGTCGAGACGAAGTCGATCGGCACGTCGTGCTCGCGGCAGTGCTCCAGCAGCGGGCCCACCCACTTGGCGGCGGCCGAGCCGGGACCGCCCACCCGGATCCGCGGGTCCACGCTCTTCACGGCGCGCACCGCGGTCTCGTAGAGGAGGTGGTACTGGGCCTGGGTGCCGTTCCAGAACACCTCCAGGTTGGCCTCGTTCCAGACCTCGAACTCCCAGGTGGCGACCTCGTCCGCGCCGTAGCGCTCGCGCAGGTGCACCGTCAGCTCGCGGCAGAGTTCGCTCCACCGCTCCCAGCTGCGCGGTACGGAGGCGATGCCCTTGTACTCGAAGATCGTGTATTCGGGGTCGAGCGCCAACTCGGCGGGCATGAAGGAGAGTTCAACCACGGGCTTGAGCCCGGTGGCCAGGAAGCGGTCGTAGACCTCGTCCGTGCCGGAGAAGTCGAAGGAACCGTCCTCGCGCACAGTCACGCACTCGGGGAGGAACGTGCCGTGCGCCCGCACGGTGCGCACCCCCAGCTCGTCGCGGACGATGCCCAGCGCGTCGGCGTACTCCCGCGCGACGTCCGCGCCGCCCGGACCCGGCTCGTCCCACACCAGCATCGACAGGTGCTCGGCGCCGATCATCCGGTTCCACACGGGCGGCAGCGGCACGGGCGTGGAGGAGGCGTCGACGGTCACGGTGACGGCGGGCGGCCTGGTTCCCGGGGCCCTGGGGCAGCCGCGCACGGGCTCGGCGGTGAGGGGTCCCGCACCCGCGTCCGTCCAGGAGGCGACCTTGTACCAGTAGCCCTGTCCGGGCTCGACGAGCGAGTCCGCGTACGGCGGTTCGGGCACCGCCAGTACGTCGCCGCCGCGGTGGTCGAGGGGTTCGTACGGGCCGTCCACGGTGTCCGCGCGGTGCACGAGATACCCCAACGCGCCCTCCACCGGCTGCCAGTCGAGCAGCACATGGCCGGTGCCGTCCTCAGAACGCAGCCCCGCCGGCGCCGGCAGGTCGGCGGTGCCGGTCAGCGGCTGGTCGCTGGGGAGGCCGATGCGCTGCTCCCAGTCGAGGCGAGCGGCGTTCTTCTCGGTCATGTCGGGGTCACCTCTCGATGGATGCGCATACACGGGGTGCGCTGGTGTGGTGCTGTGTCGTGCGGGGCGGTGCGCGGTCCTGCTGTGCTGCGGTCCTGCTGTGCTGCGTCCCTGCTGTGCTGCGTCCCTGCGTTCCTGCGGCCGGTCGTGCGGGCCTACTTGAGGCCCGCGGTGGCGATGCCCTGTGTGAAGTAGCGCTGCAGGAGAATGAAGACCAGCAGCACCGGCAGGACGACCAGGAACGCGCCTGCCATGAGCACCCCGTTGGAGCCGTTCGTCTTCGTGGGATCGATGGCGAAGGTCGCCAGGGCCACGGGGAGCGTGTACTTGTCGGCGTCGTTGGTGGCCACCAGCGGCCACAGGAAGTTGTTCCAGGACTGCAGGAAGGTGAAGATGGCGAGCGTCGCCAGGGCGGGCTTGACCAGCGGCATCGCGATCCGCCAGAAGATGAACCACTCCCCGGCGCCGTCGATGCGTGCCGCCTCCAGCAGTTCGTCCGGGATGGCCGTCATGAACTGGCGCATCAGGAAGACGCCGAAGGCGCCGGCAGCGAACGGCAGGATCAGTGCCGCGTAGGAGTCGATCAGGCCCATCTTGCTGACCATCACGAACATCGGCATCAGCATCAGGTTGCCCGGCACCATCAGCGCGCACATCACCAGCGCGAACACCGGCCGCTTCCCTGCGAAGTTCAGCTTCGCCAGCGCGTAGCCGAGCATCGAGCAGAAGACCAGGTTGCAGACCGTGACGACGACGGCGACCAGTGTCGAGTTGAAGAAGTGGGCGCCGATGTCGAGCAGCTTGACCAGCTTCTCGAAGTGGATCAGCGTCCACTCGTCCGGGATCCATACCGTCGGGCTCGCGCCCAGGTCCTTCTCGGACTTGAAGGCGGACACCGCCATCCACAGGAACGGTGCGATCATCACGATCATCCCGGCCCACAGGACGGCCAGGAGGAGCCTGCGGCGTGTGGCCTCGCCCTGGTGCAGGCGCGGTGCCGAGTCTGATGCGTTGGCGGGGGCCGTCATTTCGTCTTGTCCTTCAGCAGACGGAGCTGGAGCAGGGTGACCGCGAGAATGATGGTGAACAGCACGTACGCCATGGAACTCGCGTAGCCCATGTGGAAGTAGCTGAAGCCTTCCTTGTACATGTCGAGCGAGACGGTCAGCGTCGAGTTGTCCGGCCCGCCCTCGGTCATCACGAACGGCTCCTCGAAGACGTTGAGGAAGCCGATGGTCGTCATGACGCTGACGTAGAGCATCGTCGGGCGCAGCAGCGGCACCGTGATGCTGCGGAACTCCTGCCAGATGCCGACGCCGTCCAGCCGCGCGGCCTCCCGCACCTCGGTGGGTATGCCCTGCAGGCCGGCGAGGAAGAGGACCATCGCCGTGCCGAGGTTGCGCCACACGGCCATGATGATCAGCGACGGCATCGCGAGGACGTTTGAGCCGAGGAAGTCCGGTGAGTTCAGGCCGACTTCGGAGGCGAGCCCGGAGATGAGCCCGTCCGCCGGGTCCAGTACGAAGCGCCACACGACGGCCACCGCGACGATGCTGGTGACGACGGGCGCGTAGAAGCCGACGCGGAAGACGGTCCGCATGCGGCCGATGCCCCGGTTGAGCAGCACGGCAGCGAGAAGCCCCGCGCCGACTGTGAGCGGCACGCCCAGAAGGACGAAGTAGAAGGTGTTGAACAGCGACGTCAGGAACTTCTCGTCCTCGAAGAGACGGGTGTAGTTCTCCAGGCCGATGAACTCGGCGGAGAAGGGGTCCGCGACGTTCCGCAGTTCGAACTGGGTGAAGCTCATGAGGAACGTGGCGACGATCGGCACCGCCATGAACGTCAGGAACAGCACCAGGAAGGGTGTGGAGAACAGCCATCCCGGGCCGTTCTGCACGCTGAGCCGGTCCCGCCGGAGCCTCGGCCCCCGCTTCCGGCCCGTTCCGATTCCGGCCCCGGCCCCGGACCGCACCTTCGAGGTGCGGTCCGGGACCCCCCGCCGGGATGGGGTCGTGGTCGCCATCGAGTCAGTCCACCAGGCCCTCGGTGGCCTTCTGCATCCATGCAGCGGCCTTCTTCGGGGACTCGCCCTTCTGGGAGACGCGAGCGACGCCTTCGTCGATCTTGGCGGAGAACTCCTCCCACTTGGCGAGTGGCGGGACGGTCTTCGCCGTCTTGAGCTGCTTCTCGAAGGCGGCGAGCTGCTCGGGCGCGTTCTTCAGCTGCGGCTCGTCGAAGGCGGACTCGTTGGCGGGCAGGGACTTGGCCATCTCGTACCAGGCCGCCTGCTGCTTCGTTTCGGTGAGGTACTTCGTGAACTCCTTGGCGGCGGCCTTGTGCTCGCTGTCCTTGAAGGAGACGAGGCTCGCGCCGCCGACCCAGGAAGTGCTCGACTCGCCGGCGGGCAGCGGGGCGGTGGCGTACTTGCCCTTCAGCTGCGGCTGCTGGTCCTGGATGTTCTGCACGATCCAGGGGCCGGAGATGAACATCGGGGCGTCACCGGTGCCGAAGTCCTTGACCACGTCGTAGTCGGGCGGCGAGCTCTTCCTGGAGAGGCCCTGGTCGAAGTAGGCCGCGTACTCCTCGAGCGCCTTGACGGACTCGGGAGAGTCGAGGGCGGGCTTGCCGGAGCTGTCGAGCAGGTCGCCGCCGGCCGAGTAGAGGAAGGGGAGCCAGGTCTGCCAGGCGCCGACGTTGGCGGGCTGGTTGTACGTGCCCCACTTGGTCTTCGCCTTGTCCTTGTAGGCCTTGGCGAGGTCCATCTGCTCCTTCCAGGTGGCCGGAGGCTTGTCGACCCCGGCCTTGTCGGCCAGGTCCGTGCGGTAGTAGAGGGCGCGGGTGTCGACGTACCAGGGGACTCCGTAGGCCTTGCCGTCCTTCACGGCGCCGTTCCAGGCGGCGGGGAAGAAGTCGTCCTTCTTGAAGGTCTTCTCGTCCACCGGCTCCAGGGCGTCCAGCTCGATGAACTCGCCCATCATGGTGCTGCCCATCTGGGCCATGTCGGGAAGCTCCCCGGCGGCGACGGCGGAGACCAGCTTCTGGTGCACGACGTCCCAGCCGACCGGGGTCACCTTGACGGTGATGTTGGGATGCTTCTTGGTGAACTCCTTGCCGATCTTGGCAAGGTGCTTGCCCTCCTCACCCATGCCCCAGACGGTGAGGGTCTGCTTGTCCTTGGCTGATGTCTGCTCCTCGCCGCCGCTGCCGCAGGCGGAGAGCAGCAGCGCGAGGGCGGTCGTTGCCGCGGTGGCGGCGGCGATGCGTGGTATGGGCTGCATGGAGGGTCTCCTCCTCGTTCACGGAGCGGCGGTGGCGCCTTGACGTGGCCTGAAGTGACGGGCCGGACAACCGGGCACGGAAGCTTGGCTGTAAGCGCATACATACTCTGTGAGTGACGGTCCGGGCGTGCAAGGGCCGAGGAGATTACGACTGTGTAACGGAAGCGCGTCCGGCGGTGCCGTCAGTGGCCTACGGAGCGTTCCGGGGCGGGCATCCGCAGCTGGCCCGGCGGACCACCGAGACCGGCAGCACCTGCGACACCGGCTCCCGCGTGCGGTCCTCGAGCCTCGCGACCAGCAGCTCCACCGCTTCCTCGCCGATACGCCGCATCGGCTGCCGCACGGTCGTCAGCGCCGGCGTCACCAGACGTCCGAGCGGAATCCCGTCGAAGCCGACGACCGCCAGGTCCTCCGGAACGCGCACATCGCGCCGGCGCAGCTCCGAGAGCGCGCCGACCGCCATCTGGTCGTTGGCGAACGCCACGGCCTGCGGCAGCTCGCCCCCGCGGTCGAGGAGCTGTGCCACGGCGCGCTCGCCCTCCGCCTGTGTCAGGTCGGACCGTACGTCCGGGCCATCGGGGACCGGCAGGCCGGCCTCCAGGTGCGCCGCCTGAAAGCCACGGAAGCGGGCCTCGCCGTCGGGGGAGTCCTCCGTGCTGCCGGCGAAGGCCAGCCGGGTCAGTCCGTGATCGGCGATGAGGTGCCTGGTGAGGGCGAGTTCGCCGTCGAAGTTGGCCACTTCGACGTGGTCGAGGTGGTCCAGCGGCGCGTCCTCGCGCGGGCCCGCGAGCATCACCACGGGCAGCCGCCGCGAGATGACTTCGAGCTCCTCCGTCGGGACGGTACGGGCGAGCACCGCGAAGCCGTCCACGCGTCCCGCGACGTCGGCGACCAGGCTCGCGGGGCCCTCGGCGAGGGAGGCCGCGATGAGCAGGGCATAGCCGTGGCGGCGGGCTGCCCGCTCCATGCCGCGGATTATCTCGTCGGAATAGAGCATCAGCTCGGCGTCGTCGCCCAGGTCGGCGTCCGGGTCCTCGGCGTCCGGGTCGGCGTAGTCGGGGAAGCACAGGCCCAGCACGCGCGTGTTGCGGCTGGCCAGTCCCCGTGCGTTGCCGCTCGGTACGTAGCCGAGCTCGCGAGCGGCGGCCAGGACCTTCTCCCGCGTACCGGCGCGCACGGAATCGGGGGCCCGATAGACTCGCGAAACCGTCGCGATCGAGACGCCCGCTTGTCCGGCGACGTCATACACGGTGGGAGCATTCACGCGACCATGCTCTCCTGCCTGGCTCAGGCCGTGGGGGCCGCTGGATTGAAAGCGCATTCATCGTACGCCGCGTGCGGAAGCGGCGGCAAGAAGTCCCCTCCTGAGCTCCCGGGACACCCCAACTCACCCACGTCAGGGCTGATTTCGGCCACGGCCCACGGTCTGCCGACCCCCTCTGACCACGTGCGGGGCCGCGCCGGTGCCCGTACCAGGGGGCGTGAGTACCGGAAAGCGCGTACCTACTCCCGGTAACCCCAGCTCATGCGGTCCAGCTCAGGGGTGTGCGGACGGCCGGGGCTCCGGTCTTCACGCGGCCTCCCGGATCCAACGGCCGGGGTTCGGCGGAAAGTTGTCTGCGCGAAACCTTGCCGTGCAGGCCCGGTGTCCATAACCTGACTCGCCAGTAACTCTTCCGCACAGCAGGGTCTCCTTCTGTGCGATCCCCCCTCGCACCACGCACGGGCTTCACATCCCCCACGCAACGGTCACGACGCCAGTCATTTCACAAGGGGACACACCATGAAGGATGCGCACGGCAGAAAGCTGACGGGACGCACGAGCTGGCGGAGATTCGCCGTCCTGTGCGTGCCGGGCTTCGCCGCGACCGCCGCGCTCGCGATCGCACTGGCCAACGGGGCGCTCGCCGCGTCGTTCGCCGTTTCGGGACAGCAGTTCAAGGTGTCCGCGTCCAGCCTGGACGGAGACGGCTTCGCCCAGTACGGCAGCGTCGACCGCAACGCGCGGGGCAAGCTGATCCCCGTCGCGGTCACCGCCATCAAGACGGCGAAGATGAACGACCTGTGCCAGTCGGTCGTCACGGACCTGCCTGTCATAGGCAGCATCTCGCTGAACCTCACCGCAGGCACCGGCAGCAAGCCGGTCGAGGCCACCGACCTCTTCGTCGACGCCACGCAGCTCTCCGGCAACGCGTCCTTCAACAAGATCGAGATCGGGCGCGACGCCTCCACTCTCGACAAGGGACCGAAGGGCGGCCAGGGGCTGCAGGACCTGTTCGGACAGCAGGCCGACGACGTACGGATAACCAAGCTGGAGCAGACGGCTTGGGCCACCAACGCAGGCAAGTTCAGGCTCAACAACCTGAGCATGAAGGTGAACAAGGGCACCAAGGAATGCTTCTGATCTGGCGCAAGTGGCGCGGCTGGCGCCGTGGACGGCCCTTCTGGGGCGGCCTGCTCACCGTCGTCTCGGGTGTGGAGATCGGTGTGCTGCCGCTGGCACCGATGAAGGTGATGCTTCATGAGGGGACGGCCGGCTTCCCGTCGGTCGTCCTGGCGGCCATCATCGTCGTGCTGGGGCTGAGCGGCTGGTTCGCGCCCCAGTTCCGCGCGCTCGCGGGCATCATCACCGTCCTGCTCGCGGCCGCCGCCCTGGTGATGTCGAACCTGGGCGGGTTCATGATCGGCACGCTGCTGGGCGTCATCGGGGGCGCCCTGATGTTCGCGTGGCGGCCCGACCCGGCGGAACCGGCCGGGAAGCCGGCGAGCGGGGACGAGGGCGGCGCGGCGCACGCACCGGCAGCCGCCGAGACCGCGGTCCTTCGCTCGGAGGCGCCCGAGTCCCGTACGGCGACGGTCAGTTCGGGAGTCGCGACCTCAAGCGGCACCACGGGCACGACCGGTACCTCGGACACGTCCGGTACATCCGGCACGACAGGGACCTCCGACACGTCCGGCAAGGCCGGGACCTCGGGCCAGGCCGACTCCGCGAACTCGTCCCTCGCGGAGGCCTTCGGAGTCGACGACGACCCCTTCCCACCGCCCCGCGGCAGCTGACCGCGGACGCGAAGGGCGGGACTGAGCGCACGAGTGCCATCGCATCTCCCTGCACCACCCCCATGAATGCAGTGAAGGAGCCCATGATGAGCACGCGTCCTCTGCACACCGTGTCCTTACGGGTCGCGGTGACCGCCGCCACGGCCGCCGCCGCGCTCCTGCTCGCCGGCTCGGCGAACGCGAACGCCACCGTCACCGGTCTCTCGGGCGCACCCGCGAAGGCCGGTGACGCGGCGGCCGCCGGGTCGACCACCGTCACGCCCGCCGGTGACGAGTACGCCGCCGAACTCACCGGCGGCGCCTCGTTCACCGCGGGCTCGGTGACGGTGACCTGCACCGTCTCCGAGGCCTCGGGCAAGATCCCGGCCGCCCCGGACAACCACAACGACGCCGGGCCGGTCACGTCGGCCGTGAACGCGCCGACGTACGACTCCTGCACGGCGAGCCTGCCCGGCGTCGAGGCGTCCGTGACGACGAGCGGCGACTGGACCGTGTCCATGCAGCACGGGGACCCCAGCACCGCGGGACTCACCATGCCCACGGGCGGATTCGTGCTGAAGACGAGCGGCCTGGCCGAATGCACCGTGACCGCCGCACCGGACGGCGCGGCCACCGCCACCGGCAGCTGGGCCAACGGCTCACCGTCGACGCTCACCTTCGACGCGGCCGAGGTCCCCGTGAAGGTCGAGGGCGGCTTCGGCTGCCCGACCAGCGCCACCACTTCCGAGTTCAGCGCCGTCTACGAGATCACCGATACGACGGACACCGGCGCGGACGTGGCCGTGAACTCCTGACCACGCCGCAGCGGCCCGGTCCCTCCCCCTGACCCCCGCTTCACCGGGGAGCCGCAGGGGTGGCCCCCCAAGCCGGTGCCGCCGCGTGGACAACGGCCGTCCGTTCTCCGGCCCTCCTTCGCTCCCGTGCCCGGGGCGACGGGGGGCCGGAGGGTTTCCGGGGCTGAATGGCACGACGGAACGCGCTGGATCTCGAGGACCGAGCGGGACGGAAGGCGACTGAACGAGCCGGACGGAAGGGCAGTTGCAGCGTGAGCAAGGGGGAGCCGGCTACCGGTCCTCTTCGTCTTCGCCCTGCTCGTCGTCCAAGTCCTCGTCCTCGTCGGCGTATTCGTCACCGGCCTCGTCGCCCTCTCCGTACTCCTCTTCCTTTCCCTCTCCCTGCTCTTCCTCGTCCTCGGCGAGCACGTCCTCGTGGCTGCGCACGACTTCGCCCTCGCGGATCTCACCGCGCCAGCCCTCCGGCACCTCCTGGACGCCCAGCGTCACGTAGCGCTGGAAGTGCTTCAGGTCCAGACGGAGTCTGCGGCCCTGCGCCCGCCACAGGTTTCCCGTCTTCTCCAGGAATCCGCCGGGGGTGTATTCGATGACGACCACGACCCGCGTGAGGCTGGGCGCGAGTTCGTGGAAGGAGACGGCGCCATGCGTCTTCGTCTCGCCCTTCGTCTCCCAGACGATGCGTTCGTCGGGCACCTGCTCCAGCACTGTGGCCTGCCAACTCCGCTTGGACGGCCCGACCTTGAGCGTCCAGTCGGACACCTCTTCGTCCTCGTCCGAGCGCGAGGCCTCGACCACGCCCTTCATGAAGCCGCTGAACTCCTCGAACTCGGTCCAGTGGTCGTACACGCGCCGCAACGGCAGTCCCACGTCGAGCACTTCGACGATGTTCGTGACCTTCTTCTCCCCGGCCTTGCCACCACCCGAGAAGAGTTCCTGGACCTTCCCGACGGTCTTGTCCTTCACCGTCTTGGCCATCTGGCCGCCGACCGCCTTGGCCGGTGTCTCGCCCTTGAGCATCTTGCCGACCGGCTCCGCGAGTTTGCCTCCGTCCCCTCCCGAGACGGCCTTCTCCGCGAACTCGCCGGTCTTCTTGCCGGCAGTGCTGACGAGGTTGTTGGCCTTCGCCATCACATACTTGGAGAGTTCCTCGCGCACCCTGTCGAGGCCCCCGCCCGAGTCCCCGTTGCTGCCCTTCTTGGCTGTTTCCGGCATGGGCTTCTACCTCCGGCGACGGGTCGACTCGGCAGGCGGCTTCCGGGCGGTCTTCCTGGCTGCCTTCCTCGGGGGCGCCGTCTTCGCTGCCTTCTTCGCGGGGGCCGAGGACGCCTCGGCGTCGCGGCGCGGCCTGCGGGGCCTGGCGCGATTCTCCGCCGGTTTCGCGGCGCTGCGCTCCGCACCTTCTTCGCCCTGCCCCTTCTCGCCCTCCTCTTCGTCCTCTTCCTCTTCGCTCGCGGCTTCCAGGATCTGGCTCATCGACTTGGTCCGGTCGGCGAGCGCATCGGCGAGGCGGCCGAGTCGCTGGTCGGCCATTGCCTTGAGCGCTTCCCGTCCGACACTCAGCACCTCACCGCGCACCTGCTCGACGAGTTGCGACAGCTCCGGTGATTCGCTGAGCCTCCCGGCGCCCGCCGCGAGAAGTTCCCGTGGTTTGGTCTGGAGTCTTCTGCTCGCCAAGTACGCGGCGAGGGTCATCGCGAGCTTCGCCTTGCGGCCACGTCCCAGGACGTAACCGAGGGCGACGCTCGCGGCCAGGGCAGCTTTCGTGCTCTCACTCATGCGCACCCATCCCGTCGTGCCCTGCGCCGTGGTACGTGGTCGTACGTGCGCTCCGGGCCGGTGACCTGCGGCAAACGTCCTGCCTCCATAAAGGCACAGAAGCCGTGTGGGCGCTCGGCCGGTTCACCTGTGCGGGTGCAGGTGCGGGCGCAGCGGGAGGAGGGGGCAGGGAGCACTGACACGTGCCACGTGCAGACGTGAGGGGTTCCCGTCAGCGTGCTGACGGGAACCCCTCATCCGGCCTTGGTCGAGCCGACCGAGCTACGGCCTGCGGGACATCACCCGGAAGGTGATCAGAAATCCGAGGAGCGACCAGATCGCGAGTGCTCCGAACGGGAGGAGCGAGACGCCCTCGGGCGGCGTGCTCAGCGTGTCGCGGACACTCTCGGCCATGTACTGGAACGGAAGCACGTTGTGCAGAGATGCAAACCAGTCCGGAAGCCGGGAAGCCGGGAAGGTGATCGGCGAGAACATCAGCGCCACGAACACGACCAGCTGCGACATCATGCGGGCCGCAGGCGGTGCCATTCCGTAGCCGATGCCGTAGCCGATACCGATGGCGGCGAATGCGGTAAGGAGAATTGCCGGAATGACGAGGGGGCTGATCCGAAGGGTCAGATCGAATCGCAGAGCGGCAACCACCAGCGCCGCGAACATTCCGGGCAACGCGGTGATCAGAGCGACGGTGGCGTCCGAGGCGAGAAGCGCGCTGCGAGGGACGGGAAGCGACCGGTTGAAGTCGAAAATCCCCTCCTGCTTCGCGGACGCGGCTTCCTGCGGCCCGATCACCATTCCGACCGTGATGAGCCCCAGTACCGGGGCACCGGTAGCCAGATAGAGCGCCGTCGCATCATTCATCTCGGGAACGAGGTATGCGAATCCGACGATGATGCCCACCGCCAGGCAGGTCTGGACGACGAGGTTCAAGGGCAGGGTCGCGCGGCTGCGCAACCCGGTCCAGGAAAGAAGCAAACCGTAACTACGCAGCCAGTGGTTCACCCTGCTCCCCCTTCACCTTGTCGTCGCCCTCGCCGCCGGCGAGTTCCAGATACACGTCCTCCAGGCCGACCGGGAGAAGCGCGAACTCGTCGATGGTCTGCGACTCACGCAGCTGCTGTGCCCAGGCGAGCGCATCGGAGGCCGCGTCGGAGTCGAGCGGAACCACCAGTCGCCGGGCGCTGCGCACCGCGGGGCCCGCGGTGGGGATGTGGTCGGGGACGGGCGGGAGGGTGTCCACGCTCTCCGCCGTCAGCTCCAGCCTGAGCTCGCCGACCGCACGGGAGCGCAGCTGGGGCGCCGTGCCCTCCGCGATCACCTTGCCGGAGTCCAGCACCACGATGCGGTCCACGCTGCGCTCTGCCTCGACCACGTTGTGAGTGACGAGGAGAACCGCACAGCCCTTGTTGGCGAGTTCGCGGATCTGCTCCCACAGCAGCCTGCGGCGCACGGGGTCGACGTCGTTGGTGGGTTCGTCCAGCATGACCACCCGCCCGGGTGCGGCCGCGGCCATACCGAACCCCGTAAGCCTCCGGACACCTCCGGAGAGCCGTTCCCCCATGGTGTCGGCCCACTCGCCGAGGTCCAGCGCGTCGATCAGTTCGCTGGTACGGGCGATGGCGTCGCGCTTGTTCAGACCGCGGATGCGCGCCATCGACCGGATGGCCTGGCGGGGAGTCACACCGGACAGAGGCGCATGGGCCTGGGGCATGACGGCGACCATTCGGCGAACCTTGGCGGGGTCGGCGACCGGGTCGCATCCGTCGACGCGAATCGTTCCGGACGTCGGTACGACGAGTCCGGCGACCTGGTTGACGAGGGTGGTCTTGCCGGCGCCGTTGTGGCCCAGCAGGCCGACCACCTCTCCTGCCTCGACACGTAAGTCAATGCCGTCATTTGCGTTGCTCGTGCCACGCTTGTAGCACTTCACAAGATCTTCGATGAGTAGCAAATTTCCGCCCGTTTGAATTGGGATTCGGTTTGGGGATGTTCTGTGCCCTGACTGTGAGGGTTCAGTGCGCCGACAGTTTTCCGAGCGCCCGGACGTATGTCAATATGGACTCCGGACAACGGATCTTTGCTCGTCAAACTGCATATAGAACATCAGATCGCCGACAACCACCGAGTAATTCGTGCAAGTTGTGGGACTGTGGTGCTGTGTGTCCGTGGAGTCCGAATTGTTGATGTTTTCCTGGTGAAACTATCGACGTGAGCAGGGCCGAAGCTGTGCTGCCGGGGCACGCAGTGGCCTTGCCACCGCGCCCCCGGGAGCCGGCTTCGGTGCCATCGGTCAACGCTTCACCTGGAGCAGCTTGTTGGGCGTGGCGCTGTTCGGCACACCGGTGAGTACTCCGACAGCGGCCGCACGGTCGAGCGCCTTGCCCACCTCACCGGGGGTCGCCCTCGGGTGCTGACCGAGATGGAGCGCGGCCGCACCGGAGACATGCGCTCCCGAGGCCGTGGTGCCGGAAATGGTCTGAGTTCCTCCGCCGGGCGAGTCGGACGTGATGTCCACGCCGGGGGCGTACATGTCCATGCCCTGACCGTGATTGCTGAACGAGGCGACCTTGTCGCCGCAGTCCGAGGAGCCCACGGTGATGCCCTCTGCCACCCGCGCCGGGGAGGAGTCGGCGACGTCGGCCGAGTCGGCCCCCGCCTCCAGTGAGTAAGTGACCCCGGAGGCAATGGAGTTGCGCACCGCATCGTCGAGCACGTCACTTGCGGGGACGCCGATGACGACATTCGCCACCGAGGGTCCCGAGGCGTGCTCGGTGATCCAGTCGATGCCGTCGAGCACACCGGCGATCGTCCCGCCGCCCTCCGCGTCGAGCACCTTCACCGAGATCATCGTGGCCTTCTTGGCAACCCCGTACTCGGTGCCGCCGACGATCCCGGCCATGGCGGTGCCGTTGCCGTTCTCGTCCTTGCCGTCCCCGCCGAAGGCGTCGAAGCCGGGCTCGGCGCGCGGCCGGAGGTCCGGGTGGTCGTAGTCGATGCCGGTGTCGAGCATGTAGACGTCCACGCCGGCACCCGCGCGGGCCGGGTAGCTGTAGGAGTCGTCGAGCGGAAGCGACGGCTGGTCGATCCGGTCCAGCCCGCAGGACGGCGGATCCGGCTGCGTCTTCTTGCGCGACGTGACGCGCTCCACCTTGGTGTTCTGCTCCACCAGCCGTACGGACGGATCGGCCGCTATCCGCTTCGCCTGCTCCTCCCCGGCCCGGACCAGCACCCCCTTCACCGCGCTGTCGTATCTCTCCAGCACCCGCACGCCGTACTCACCGGCGACGTCCGGCTGCTTCCCCTTCTCGAACATCACCAGGTAACTGCCGTCAACCGCCTTGGCGCTCCCGGCATTTGCGACCGTCCCGAGGTCCTCCGCGTGTCCGGGGGTGGCCGTCACGGCAATGGTCAGAACAGCACCCACGGCCAGAGCGGTGACGGCGTTCTTACGGCGAACAACTGACTGAACGGCTCGCATGGTCTCTCCCGCAGTGAAATGTCTGAGTGTCGGTTACACGGCAGGCGCGACGGACTGCCATGGCAGTACTGGTGGAGCAAGCGCCGGCCCGGTTCGGCGGAAGGTCCGGGCGTGAAGACACAGCCGGTCCCGCCCGGGCACCGGCTCGGTCTTCGCCGGTGCCGCCTGGCGCGGTCACCTCATTCGGGCCGCCCCTGACGGGAAGGAGGCCGTTGAGCTGCGGCGAGCGGACGACACCGCGTCCACGACGGCCGAGGTCCGGCCGAACTCCCCGCGGACCCGGCCTCGTTCAGGACTGTCCGGTGCGTGCGCAGCCACGCACCGGTTCCGGTCCACGCCGAGGAACGAGGACGTGTCATGGCCGCGGATACGCAGAACGGTTCCGGCAGGCGCCGCCGGAGGCGGCCGCCCGTCGCACCACGCGCCGCGAGCGTGACAACGCCCCGCTCATCCGTCCCGTCGGGCGGGGCAGCCCGCGAACGGCATGCGAACGATGGAAGCAACGGCTCGACAGGCGAACCCAGTTCGCCGGGAACAGACCGCTGTGCCAGTCCATCACGCATGACACGGCATCATGTCTCCTCGATCTGACGCTACGTGAGACAAACCCGAAATCGGTCTGAGGACGTGGCAATTGTCATCACTTTGCCGCGGGCCTCGGGAAGCGCGGAACACGGCACCGGACGTCGCGGCTCGTGCCGATGTCCGGCATTCACCCAGCTCAGGAGGCTTTGACCCCGAGAGAATCACAACTGCCTTCCGGCATGGCGCTCACCTAAGGTGAGCACATGGTCCGAGAAGAGTTACCTTCAGCGCTCGGTGTGCTCGGCATGCGAGAACTGTCCGGTGCGCACAGGAACGGGGGAGCGCCGGCATGGCCCTCTTGCTTCTGAACGACGTCCTGCTCCTCTGCGTACTCGTCGCCGTGCACTGGTACTTGTGGAGACGCCTCGTGAAGGACGTCTCCCGCCAGGGCGGGCCATGGCGACGTGCCGGCACGGTGCTGGTGTTCCTGGTCGTGGCGATCAGCGTCGGCATATTGACCGCCGGACCCGACCTCGCGCTCTTCCGGTCCCTGCGCGTCTTCGCCTGGGCGGACCTGTGGGCGGCCATGCTGGGGTATCTCACACTCGCCCTGCTCCTGGGCGAGGTCGCCCGGCCGCTGCTGCGCCGGTGGTTCGCCCGCCGAGCTGCCCGAGCACCGGAAGGGCTCCGCGAGGACCCGGGTCGGGCACGCGAGGACCCGGCGGATGAGGTCCTGGCCGCTGCCGAAGGCGGGTCCGGGAGTGAGGCCACCCGGCAGAGCGGGAAGGGCAGCGGCGCAGACCGGGCCACCTCTCCCGGACCCGAGGGTGAAGGCGCCGGAAACGACGCCCCCGGCGACGACGGGACGAGGGGGGACGGCCCTCCTCGTCGGCTCTTCGTCGCCCGGACGGTCGCAGTCGGCGCCACCGTCCTTGCGGCGGCGCTGACTTATGATGAGGCCATGGCCTCAGAGTTACCGTCACAGAGCCCGGGGGACGGGGGGATCGAGGTCTCTCTGCCCTTCACGGGGCGGTGGCGCGTTGAGAACAGCCCTGCCCGGCGGGTCCCGAGTCACGGAACCGACATGTTCGGCGGGCGCTACGCCATCGACTTCGTCGGTGTGGACGAGCGTCACCGGACGGCAGGCAGCCGTAGCTGGCGGACCTTCCTCGCCACCGAGCCGCCTGAGCTCTACTTCGCGTTCGGTCAGCCGGTTCTGGCTCCCAGGAGCGGCACCGTCGTCGCCGTGCACGACGGGGAGATCGATCACGAAGGGCGCCGGTCGCAACTGGCGTTGGTGCCTTACGCGTTGGGCCAGGCCGGGCGGTTGCGTCAGGGCGTGGGCGCCGTCGCGGGCAACCATGTGATCATCTCGATGCCGGAGAGCCTTACCTTCCTCGCTCTGGCGCACTTCCAGGCCGGCTCCATCCGCGTGTCCGTCGGCGAGAAGGTCGTGGAAGGCCAGCACATCGGCAACTGCGGCAACTCCGGCAACTCGACGCAGCCCCACGTGCACATGCAGGCCATGGACAGCTCCGACCTGTCCGTCGCCCGAGGCGTGCCGATGCTGTTCCGGCGCTTCCGTGAATGGCCCTCGAGCCCGGACCACTTCCGGGTCAGGGAGCGGGCGATGCCGGGCGAGCGCGCCGTGGTGGAGGCGCTGCCCGTCTCATCGACGTCACCCGGTCACTCACGCTGAGGGGACAACCAGGAACGAGACCTGCGTGCCCGAGGCTCCTCCTGCCGTGCCGTACTGATCGAGGGGACCTCAGGGCCGGTTCGGGGCGGCGCGCGGCCCGGCCGACCGGGCGGCGCGGTCAGAAGTACGGCCATACTTTGGCCATGTCCCGAGCCCCCACGGCGCCTCGCCGCCTCCCCTGGTTATCGCGCGCCTCCGGCGTGTGGCACTCGAACCTCCCGGTCTCCTCCGCCCGTGACCTCGCGTACGGCGAGCGTGGTCAGGCGTCCGTCGCCCGCGAACGCACGGCGCACGACTGGCTCCCGACGCCGGCCGTCTCCTCCGTGCCTCCGGACGCGGCCGGTGTCCCCGGAATGCGAAGACTGAGCGGCGCCCACAGGGACGGGGGAGGACCGGCATGGCCCTCTTGCTCCTGAACATCGTCGCGATCCCCTTGCTGGTGACCGTTCACTGGTACCTGTGGAGACGCCTGGTCAAGGACGTCTCCCGCGAGGGCGGACCGTGGCGGCGCACCGGCACCGTTCTGGTGTGGCTGTTCTCGGGCACCGCCGTCGGCACGCTGATCGCCGGCCCCGCCGGTGCGCCCTTCGGGATCCTGCGCGTGATCGCCTGGCCGGGTTACCTCTGGCTGGCCCTGCTGATCTACCTCAGCTTCGCCCTGCTCGCGGGGGAGTTGGTGCGTCCGCTCCTTCTCCGGTGGCTCGCCCGCCGTGCTGCCGGCTCGCCCGGCCGTTTCGGCGAAGAAGCCCCGGCCGTCGAGGACTTGGACGACGACACCCTGGCGGGCGAGGCCTCGCGGGGGAGCGGCCCGGAACGCGAACCGGCGGGCGGAGTCCTGGCAGTTGCCGCGGCCGAACCCGGGCCGGGGCCCGGGGGCGAGGCACTCGCGAGCGGCCGGAAGGGCTGCGCCCGTCGCCGGCAACTGACCGCTTCCGACGCCGAGTTCGGCGCTTCCGGAGACGCTTCCGGAGACGCTTCCGGAGACGCTTCCGGAGACGACGGCCCGGGTGGCGAAGCCATCGGGAAGGAGGGAGGCGACGGTCCCTCCCGGAGACTCTTCGTCGCCCGCACCATCGCGGTCGGCGCCACCGCTGTCGCCACGGCAACGGTCGCCGCCGGCGCCGTCAGCCTCCTCAACGGCCCCACCACCAGGCGCGTCACCGTCACGCTTCCCAAGCTGCCGCGCAGCGCCCATGGTTACCGCATCGCCGTGGTCAGCGATGTGCACCTCGGGGCGGTCCTGGGGCGCGGTCACTCCCGGAGGATCGTCGAGGCGATCAACGCGACCCAGCCGGATCTGGTGACCATCGTGGGGGACGTCGTCGACGGCACCGTCGAGGACCTCGCCCCGGCAGTCGAACCGTTGACCCGGCTCCGTTCCCGGCAGGGCACCTATTTCGTGACCGGCAACCACGAGTACTTCGGCGACGCCCGCTCCTGGATCGACCACTTCCGCAGCATCGGCATCCACCCGCTGGAGAACGAGCACCGGGAGATGCCCGGTTTCGACCTCGCGGGAGTCAATGACCTCGGAGGGGAACCCATCGGCGAGGGGCCCGACTTCGAGGCCGCGCTGGGCGACCGCGACCCCTCCCGTGCGTCCGTGCTGATGGCCCACCAGCCGGTGCAGATCCACGACGCCGTGCAGCACGGCGTGGGCCTGCAGCTCTCCGGCCACACCCACGGCGGACAGCTCTGGCCGGGCCCGTACCTGGCCAGGCTGGACAATCCCACAGTGGCGGGCCTGGACCGCTACGGCGACACCCAGCTCTATGTGACCCGCGGCGCGGGCTCCTTCGGCCCGCCGATCCGCGTGGGTGCCGAGTCCGACATCACGGTCGTCACCCTCGCCTCGCCCCTCGCCTGACGGGCCGGGCCGGCACGAAGCCGAGCTTCCGCATCGCTGCCGGCCCGGCCCGAGGGCTGTCCACCGCGAGACCGCGCCGGTCGTCAGGGCCGCGTGCACACCCGCGTCCATCAGGCGCTTCACCTCTCGGCCCGCTCAACTGGCGGACCGACATGGCGGGTTGAACACCCACTGTCATGATTTTTGCCACTCGAAGATGCGATTGACTCCCGGCGCAGCCGCGCGCTAGAACGCTCGCTCTCGATGCAGCACGCGCCGGTCCGCGCACGGACCCGCCTTCAGCTGCCGCAATCAACGACCGGACAGGGGAACAACCCATGCCCTTTTGCCTCTTACCCGACGGTGCATCGGCGGGCACTCGCCCGCGGCCGGCGACGTGGCAGGTGCAGCCGTGAGACAGCGACTGCGATTGATGGCCGTGCACGCCCACCCCGACGACGAGTCGAGCAAGGGCGCCGCCACCATGGCGAAGTACGTGTCCACGGGTGTGGACGTGCTGGTCGCGACCTGTACCGGCGGTGAACGCGGCTCGGTACTCAATCCCAAACTGCAGGGCGACGCCTGGCTCGAGGCGAACATCCACGAGGTGCGCCGCGAGGAGATGGACCGGGCCTGCGCGATCCTCGGCGTGAAGCAGGCGTGGCTGGGCTTCGTCGACTCCGGCTTCCCCGAGGGCGACCCGCTGCCGCCGCTGCCTGAGGGGTGCTTCGCGCTCCAGGACGTCGCGACGGCCGCCGAGCCCCTGGTGAAGCTGGTCCGCGAGTTCCGCCCGCACGTGATGACGACGTACGACGAGGCCGGCGGCTACCCGCACCCCGATCACGTCATGACCCACAAGATCTCGATGGCGGCATTCGAAGCCGCGGGCGACTCCGGCAAGTACATGGAGGCCGGCGCCGCCTGGCAGCCGCAGAAGATCTACTACAACCAGACCCTCAACCCGCAGCGCACCCGCGCCCTGTACGGCGCGCTGCTCGAACGCGGCCTGCACACGCTCGGCGCCGAATGGCTACGGGCGATGGCGCCGTTCGAGGACCGGGTGCGGGAGCTGACGACGTTCGTGACCTGCGACGACTTCTTCGCGGTCCGCGACGAGGCGTTGACCGCCCACGCCACGCAGATCGACCCGGACGGGGGCTGGTTCTCCGTCCCGCTGGAGATCCACAAGGAGGTCTGGCCGACGGAGGAGTACGAGCTCGTGAAGTCGCTCGTCGGCACCTGCCTCCCCGAGGACGACCTCTTCTCGGGCCTGAGGCCGCCGTTCCCGACCCGGCCGGTGGAGGGCCGCGCGTCGATCAGCACGGTGGAAGTGGCCTGACCGGCCCAGCAGTTGGCCCTCCGATGGTGCGGTCGGCGGTGTCCCGTCCTCCCGCCCGGAACGAGCGGACAGCTCACTCGCGCCAGTCGACGGAAGCCTCCGGAGCACCGGCGAGGGCGGCCGTGACGGGCGCGGGTGAGTACCGCGGAGAGACCCTCGGGACTTCCCGCCCAGCTGACTCGGCATGACATACATGATCATGTCAGACATGACTTATGTCATCGAATCGCTGTGCGTTCCGTGGAAAGCGTGATGTCAGACGCCGGAGGGCCCGGGGAGTCGATCCCAGCCGTTGACGGAGGAGGCTGCACGCGTATAAACATTCGGAACGTGTGAACAGGTTGTGAACGGGCACGGCCCCGAAGCCCTCACACAAGCGAGGTGTGTCACCTGTGAGTTCCACAGGGACTTTTCTCATTCGGGGGACTGAAAATGGAGAGACGGGCCAGGCTCAAACCCGGGCACTCTCGCCATACGTGCGCTTCGGGTGCCGTACACGCAGCCGGCATCAAAGCGTTTCTGGTTCACGGGCGAGCGGCGATACCGGTCCGGAAGCCGAGTGAATCCGTCAGCTCCAGAAGATCGACTGCGACGCTGAGAACCGGGATATCCGGCCTGGCTCGGACGCGTCGCGGGCATGCATCAGCATTACCCGGGACGAGCTCCGAGATTCGCTTAGAGAGCCTGAGCGAAGGCGGTGAGGTGCGGGAGTTATCAACGCCCCGCCTCTTGGTCGCCGAGGCGGTCCTCCCGGAGGCGGAGATCCGCAGAACCCTTCCGGTGTCCCCCAGGCCGGCGGCGCCGGTGCACCGTTCGGCATCGCGAGCAAGCTCAACATCACAAGCACATTCGGCGTCGACGACTTCGACGCGATCACGACGGCAGCAGCTTCACCACTGTCAGGGCGACAGATGCCGGCAGCAGCCACCCGCTGACCCGGCGCCGGGCCCCAGAGACCAGCTCCGGCGGCTTCCTCCCCATCGAGGGCGTGGCAGCGCCCGTCTCCGGGAGGGCATCGAGCCCCCGGGTTCCAGGAGCGCACATCTGACACGCGGACCCTGGGCCACCGCTCCACCTCGGCAGTCACGTGACCGGCCCCGCGCCGGAGCAATTCGGACTCCCTCGGACCACTGACGAGGTATTTACCGGGTCCTCTCCGGGCTCGATGTGATCGGCTACGTCAATGCGCACCGGTCAGAACACGGCCGACAGCAACCGTCATGGGAAACACCATTCAAGCCCTGCTCCGCGAGCGGCGTTTCCCATGGGCAGAACCGGCAGCGCACATCATCCTTCATGATTCCAGAGGACTGCAGCCTTGAGTACTTTCCATGACTCAACGGAAGACGCCGTTGCCTTCTCGGGCGATGGACGGGTCGATGTTTCCTACCCGATGGCACCGGCTCAGCAAGGCATCCTTTTCCAGTCCCGCCATGGTGAAAGGACCGGGCTCTACCACGCGCAGGTCGTGCTCGAGATTGCGCACGATCTCGACGTGGAGGCATTTCGCCGGAGCTGGGCGCACGTCATGAAGAGGCATGCCGTGCTGAGGACGAGTTTCCGTGAGCAGCCCGGTGATGAACCTGTGCAGACCGTTCGGGAAAGCGTGGATTTCCCTTTCGGTCACGAGGACTTGCGGGCCCTGGACGAAGAGGGGCGGTCCGAGGCGCTCGAGGCGATCGTGCAGCGGGATCGCTCCCAGGCGTTCTCCCTGGACGAGGCGCCGCTGTGGCGTCTCCACGTCTCCCGGCTGGCCGAGACGAAATATCACGTTCTCTGGAGTTTTCACTACATTCTTCTCGATGCGAGCAGTCAGGCGATCGTTCTTCGCGACGTCGAAGAGATCTACGAGTGTCTGACTTCTCAGCGGCCCGTCGACGACCGGCCGGTGACGCCGTTTCAGGAATACGTCGAATGGCTTCGGGGTCAGAACGCCGGTCAGTCCGAGGGATTCTGGCGCGACGAGCTGGAGTCCGTCGCGTCCGTCAGTCCGCTGCCCTGCGAACTCAAGCCTTCCGCCGACGAGGACGCGACCGCGGACCCGTCGCCCGCCGCGTACGCCCAGGTCTCACTCGTCCTGGAGGAGCAGGAGACCGCGGCCCTGCGCGCCGCGGGTGAGCAGCAGAGCCTGACGATCCCCACCCTCGTCCGGGGAGCCTGGGCGTTTCTGCTGAGCCGCTACAAGGGCGCCGACGACGTGGTCATGGGTGTCACCACTCCCGGCCGATCGGCCGAACTGCCCGGCATCGAGGGCACGGTGGGGCTACTCATCAACACCCTTCCCATGCGCGTCGGCGTGCCGGCCTCGACGGGCTGGGCGGAATGGATGCGCGGCCTGCAGGCTCAGTACGCGCGGATCCAGGAACACGAGCACAGCCCGCTGCTGATGGTTCAGCAGTGGAGCGGGATCGGTTCCGGGGAGGCGCTCTTCGACAGCGTGCTGACGGTCGACGACCACGAAGCAGAACCCGGGACCGGGTCACTCCGGATGGTCAGGACCTGGGAGGAGAGCCACGCCGCCTATCCCCTGAGCGTCGTGGTGACACCCGGGGAACGGCTCACGCTCACGATGCACTACGACACGGAGCGCTTCGCGGCGGAGTCGGTCGAGCGGATGGCCGGGCACCTGCGCCAGGTCGTCACGGATCTCGTGCGGAAGCCGGAGGCCCGCCTGGGGGAGCTGGCCCTCCTCACCCCCGCGGAGTTCACTCAGCTCGTCCATGAGTGGAACGACACGGACGCTCCGTACTCGCAGGAATTCTGCATGCACGAGCTCTTCGAGCGGCAGGCCGCGGAGACGCCCGAGGCCCTGGCTCTGCTCTTCCGTGACGAGCGCTGGACGTACCGCGAGGTCAACGAGCTGGCCAACCAGGTCGCGCACCGTCTGAAGCAGCTCGGACTCGGCCGCGGGGACCAGATCGCGATCCTGATGGAGCGCTCCGCGGAGATGATTCCCGCGCTGCTCGGAATCCTGAAGGCGGGGGGCACCTACGTCCCCCTGGACGTCAATGCCCCCGTCAAGCGCTGGCACTGGATCATCGACTCGCTGAAGATCACCTGTGTCCTGACGCAGCACACCCTCATGCCGCGCGTCCAGACTGCCGATCCGCTGCCACACCTAGCCCACGTCCTGTGCTTGGACCCGGCGGGCGACGACGAGCCGGCCTATGAGACTCCCTATGCCGTCCACTCGTCGGCCGAGCTGGCGAGCATGCCGCAGGAGAATCTCCCCCCGCAGGGCACCCCGCAGGACATCGCCTACATCATCTTCACCTCCGGCTCGACCGGAACCCCGAAGGGCGTCACGGTCGCGCACTTCCCCGCGGTGAACCTGATCGAGTGGGTCAACAACACCTTCTCCGTGGGACCTGACGACCGCGTCCTGTTCGTCACCGCGCTGACCTTCGACCTGTCCGTCTACGACATCTTCGGCGTCCTTGCCGCCGGCGGTTCGCTCCGGGTCGCCACGAGCGAGGACATCCAGGAGCCGGCGAACCTGCTGGCCTACATCGCGGACGAACCCATCACGTTCTGGGACTCCGCGCCTGCCGCCCTGATGCAGCTGGTGCCCTTCCTGCCGACGAACAGCGAGGGCGCCCACGAGATCGTCTCCGGGTCGCTTCGGCTGATCTTCATGAGCGGTGACTGGATCCCGGTGCACTCGCCGGACGTGATGAAGGCGGCGTTCCCGAACGTCCAGGTCGTCGGCCTCGGCGGTGCCACGGAAGCGACGGTCTGGTCGAACTTCTTCCCCGTCGGCGAGGTCGACCCCGCCTGGTCGAGCATTCCGTACGGAAAGCCGATCCAGAACGCGAGTTACTACGTCCTCGACGAGAGTCTGCGCCCGTGCCCGATCGACGTACCGGGCGACCTCTACATCGGCGGCATCTGCCTCAGCTCCTGCTATGCGAACGAGCCGGAGCTGACGGCGAGCAAGTACATACCGTCGCCCTTCAGCGCCACGCCCGGCGAACGCATCTACAGAACGGGCGACATGGCGCGGTGGCGGGCCGACGGGAACCTGGAGTTCCTCGGGCGCACCGACTCGCAGGTCAAGATCCGCGGTTACCGCATCGAACTCGGCGAGATCGACAGCGTGTTGAGCGAGCATCCAGTCGTCCAGGACGCGGCGACGATCGTCCGTGAGGACAGGACGGGCGACAGGTCGCTGGTGTCGTACGTCGTGCCGCACCCGCAGCTGGCCCACTCGGCGGTCCAGGATCACGGGGACCCGCTGGCAGGCAAGCGCATCGACCGCTGGCGCGAGGTGTACGACGCCTTCGACCCGAACGCGGCGCAGGCGTCCGAGGACGGTCACGACTTCTCCGGCTGGAACAGCAGTTACACCGGCATGCCGATCCCGCTCGACGAGATGCGGGCCTGGCAGGAGGACACGGTCTCCCTGGTCCGCGGCTACGACCCCCGCGCCGTCCTGGAGATCGGCTGCGGCACCGGCCTGCTGCTCTTCCCGCTCGCTCCCGGATGCCGTCGGTACTACGGAACGGACTTCTCCTCGTCGGTACTCGAGTCGGTCCGGGGCCGCCTCGACTCGCAACCGGGGCTGCGGGACGCGGTGGTCCTGCACCAGAGGGAGGCCGACGGCATCGGCGACCTCGAACTGGAGCCGGTCGACACGGTCGTCATCAACTCGGTGATCCAGTACTTCCCCGACATCGACTACCTGGTCCGGGTCCTCGAAGGAGCGGTGTCCCGCGTCGCGTACGGCGGACGGGTCATCGTCGGCGACGTCCGCAGCCTTCCGCTCCTCGATGCCTTCCACGCGAGCGTCGAGGCGGACCGCGCCCCCGATTCGATGACGCGTGAGCAGCTCTGGCAGCGCGTCCAGCACCGTGTGCAGCAGGAAGAAGAGCTCACCCTCGACCCGCAGTTCTTCCGGGATTGGGCTGCCGCAACCGGCGTTGTCTCCCGGGTCGAGATACGGCCCAAGCGCGGCCGCCACCTCAACGAGATGTCGATGTTCCGCTACCAGGTTGTGCTGCACGTCGGCGACCCCGCGGACACCGCCGGCCGTGCGGAACCGGGCACCCCTGAGCTCGACTGGAACGCCGAAAGCCTCACCCTCCAGGCACTGCGCGCGAGGCTGGAAGCCGGCGGATCCGACAGGCTGCGGGTGCGCAACGTCCCCAACTCCCGCGTGGAGGAGGCAGCACGGACTCTCCGCTGGCTCAAGGGAGGTTCCGGGCTGGAGACGGTGGAGGCCTGGCGCGCACAGGACCGGCCGGCAGCGGGCCTCGACCCCGAGGACGTGCGGGAACTCGCCGAACAGACCGGTTTCCTGGCTGTGCTCGACTGGAGCCGCCACGGTGCGGACGGCACCTACTCCGTTCTGCTGACCCGCGCGGGCGCCGAACACGGCGCTGACGACGAGGAGTTCGTCACGCCGGCCGAGCCCGGCAGCGGGGAGCAGGGCTGGTCGAACTACGCCAACCAGCCGCTGAAGGCGGAGATCCAGCACCTTCTGATGCCCCAGCTCCACGCCCACCTGGCCGAGCGGCTTCCCGCCTACATGGTGCCGTCCGACCTCATCGCGCTCGACGCCCTGCCCGTCACCTCCAGCGGCAAGCTCGACCGGCGTGCGCTACTGCTGCCGCAGGACGCTTCGTCCACGGGGTCGGCGGCTCGCGTACCGGCCCGCAACACCACCGAGGCGCTGCTCGTCTCGGTGTGGGAACAGACCCTCGGCCGCTCACCCATCGGCGTATTCGACAACTTCTTCGAGCTCGGCGGGCACTCGCTTCTCGCCGTGCAGCTGGTGGCTCGCGTCCGGCAGGTCTTCTCGCTCGAGGTTCCCGTCCGCCTCTTCTTCGACCTCCCTACCATCGCCGAGGTCGCACGCGAACTGCAGCGGCGGCAGGAGGAGCTGCAGCCGCTGGAGCAGCGTCCGCTGAGCCCCTCACCGCGCGGCGTGCCGCTCCCCGCCACCTTCGACCAGCAGCGGCTCTTCTTCATCGACCGGCTCAGCCCTGGAACCACCTCGTACACCGTCAACTGGCTCATCCCGCTGCCGGGGTCCATCGAGGCGACGGTGCTGCGGGACGGGCTGCACGAGATGATCCGGCGCCACGAACCGCTGCGGACAACCTTCCGCGAAGAGGACGGTCAGGTCTGGCAGATCATCGCGGACGAGTGGGACGTCGCCCTGCCCACGACCGATCTCTCGGGGCTCTCCGAGGAGGAGTCCGAGCAGCGGGCACAGGAGGAGATCCGCAGGTGGTGGGACCAGCCCTACGACCTGGCCACGGGCCCTTTGCTGCGCGCCCAGCTACTCAGACTCTCCGATACGGAACAGGTGCTGGCGCTCAGCGCCCACCACACCGTCTTCGACGGCTACTCCATCGGCGTCTTCGGCCAGGAGTTCCTCCAGATCTGCCGGGCCCTGGACGAGGGCGAGCCCTCACCGCTGCAGGACCTGGAGGTCCAGTACGCCGACTACGCGGTATGGCAGCAGAGTTGGCTGGAGGAGGACAGGCTCGCCTTCCATCTCGACCACTGGAAGGAGCAGCTCGCCGGCGCTCCTGAACTGCTCACGCTGCCCACCGATTTCCCGCGGCCCGACGAGCAGAGCTACAAGGGCGACTTCCTGAGGCGGCAGCTGTCCGCCCAGATGACCGAACGCGTCGGCCAGTTGAGCCGTGAGCACCAGGTGACGAACTACATCACCATGCTCAGCAGCTTCGCGGTCTTCCTCTCCCGGTACAGCGGCCAGGACGACGTCGTCATCGGCGTACCGATCGCGGACCGCAACCGTGTCGAGCTGGAGTCCATGGTCGGGTTCCTGGTGAACACGGTCGCCGTGCGTGTGGACCTGCGGGGCGAACCCAGCTTCGAGGACGTGCTGCTGCAGGTGCGCAGGCAGCTCTTCGACGCCCAGAGCCACCAGCAGGTCCCCTTCGAGCGGCTGGTCGAGGCGCTGAGGCCGGCTCGCAGCCTCGGTTACAACCCGGTCTTCCAGGTGATGTTCGCCGACGAGAGCCTTCCGCTCCTGGAGCACGAATCCGCTCTGGTTCAGGCGAAGCCCTGGATGCACCGTCTCATCGAAGAGGGAATGAGCGTCGGCGTCGCCCGCTTCGACCTCACCCTCATGATCCAGGCCGCCCCCGAAGGGATGCGCTTCGGATTCGAGTACAGCACCGACCTGTTCGGTGGGCAGACGGTCGCGCGCATGGCTGACCACTTCGAGGTGCTCCTGGAGTCCGCGTTGACGGAGCCGGGGCGGCCGCTCCGGCACCTGCCGATGGTCGACGAGTCCGAGCGCAGGCAGATCATTGAGCGAGGCCACGGGGCCCGCAACGAGGAAGCACTCGAACCGGCGGCCCTGCACGAGCTGTTCGAGCGCACGGTCACCCGGTGCCCCGGCGATGTGGCCGTGGCGTCCGGTGAACGCCGGTTGAGCTACGCGGAGTTGGACGCACTCTCGAACCGCCTTGCGCATCTGCTGCGGGACCGCGGCGTCGGGCGCGAGAGCCTGGTGGGTCTGTGCGTGCCGCGCTCTCCGGAGATGGTCGTCGCGCTGCTCGCGACCCTGAAGGCCGGCGGGGCCTATGTCCCGCTGGACCCCGAGTATCCGAGCGAGCGCCTGGCGTTCATGGCCGAGGACGCCGGACTCGAAGTGGTGCTGGCCGAACGGTCGGTGCTCGGTGTGCTTCCCGAGTCCGACGCGGTGACGCTGGCGGTCGAGGACTTCTGGCCCGACCTTGAGAACTGGCCCGATACGCCGCCCGCGTCAGGTGTGACCACCCACGACCTGGCGTACGTGATGTACACGTCCGGTTCGACGGGCCGTCCCAAGGGTGTCGCCGTCACTCACGCCGACGTGTCCGCGCTGGCCCTGGACAGCCGCTTTGCGCGGGGACACGAGTGCGTGCTGCTGCATTCTCCGCAGGCGTTCGACGCGTCGACGTACGAACTGTGGGCGCCGTTGCTGACCGGCGGCCGGGTCGTGGTGGCACCCGCGGGAACGGTGACGCCGGGCCTGCTGCGGGAGGTCGTGCCCGCACACGGGATCACGGCGATGTGGCTGACCGCGGCGCTGTTCCACCTGTTCGCGCAGGAGGACCCGGGCTGCCTCGCCGACTTGGGCGAGGTGTGGACCGGCGGGGACGCGGTGCAGGCGGACGCCGTGCGGCGCGTGCGCGCTGCCTGCCCGGAACTGGTCGTGGTCGACGGCTACGGGCCGACCGAGACGACGACGTTCGCCACCAGCCACCGGATGGAGCCGGATGCGGAGGTGCCGGCGGTGGTGCCGATCGGCCGGCCCCTGGACAACATGCAGGTGCACGTGCTGGACGGGTCCATGCAGCCAGTCCCCCCAGGTGTCGCCGGAGAGCTGTACATCGGTGGGGCGGGGTTGGCGCGTGGCTATCTGGGCCGTCCGGATCTGACGGCCGAGGCGTTCATCGCCAATCCGTTCGGGGATGACGGGGGCAGCCGTCTCTACAGGACGGGCGACCTCGCACGTCTCCTGCCCGACGGCAACATCGAAGTACTCGGGCGGGTCGACGACCAGGTCAAGATCCGTGGTTTCCGGGTCGAGTTGGGTGAGATCGAAGCCGCCCTGGCACAGCACCCCGAGGTCGCGGATGTGGCGGTCCTGCTTCATGCCGACGGCGCTTCGAAGCGGCTTGTGGCGTTCGTGGTGTGCCGTGAGCCGGTCGAGGCCGAGGCGTTGCAGTCGTTCCTGGGCGAACGGCTTCCCGGCTACATGGTCCCCGGCGTCTTCGTCCCGCTCGAGTCGTTGCCCTTGAGTCCCAACGGCAAGGTGGACCGTAGGGCGTTGGCGGCGTTGTCGTGGGAGGAGCATGCTGCCGCGGGGCGGGAGTATGTGGCGCCGCGGACCGCGGTGGAAGAGCAGTTGGCAGAGATCTGGCAGGCGGTGCTGGGCACGAGTCAGCCGGTCAGTGTCCACGATGATTTCTTTTCGCTGGGCGGGGACTCGATTCTGAGTCTTCAGGTGATCTTCCGCGCGAAGCAGCGTGGTCTGTATTTCACGGTGAAGCAGCTTTTCCAGTATCAGACGATTGCTGAGCTTGCTCCTGTGGTGGAGCAGCAGGACGCGCCGACGGTGCGGGCGGAGCAGGGTCTGGTGACGGGGCCGGTGGAGCTGACGCCGATTCAGCGCTGGTTCTTCTCACAGGATTTCGCGCAGCCGCATCACTTCAACCAGTCGGTGCTGGTCGAGGTGGATTCGGGGCTGTCGTCGC